>JAPLSI010000047.1 GCA_026398715.1 Gammaproteobacteria bacterium | reverse complement strand
TCCTGCTTCAAGCAGCATTTCGCCAGCGGCCAGAACTTCAGCTACAGCCTGGAAAACCTCGGCCGCTTCTACCGCGACTACGTGGAGTTGATGGCGCATTTCGACGCGGTGCTGCCGGGCCGCGTGCATCGGGTGTTTTACGAAGCCCTGGTGGACGACACCGAAACGCAGGTCCGTGCACTGCTCGACCATTGCGGCCTGCCGTTCGAGCCGCAGTGCCTTCGCTTCTTCGAAACGACACGCGCGGTCCGGACCGCCAGCGCCGAACAGGTGCGGCAACCGATCTTCCGCGAAGGCCTGGACCAGTGGCGACACTACGAACCCTGGCTGGTCCCGCTGAAGGATGCGCTGGGACCTGCCCTCGACGACTACCCATTCGAGAGCTGAGGCTCGGCGTTTAGCGTTTGTCCTGCTTGCAGGCCACGGCACCGTCGGCAGCACAAACGAGCCGACCCGCCTGCACCACGGCCTGCACCTGCCGAAGGATGTCGATGTCGGCAATCGGATCGCCGACCACGGCAATCAGGTCGGCCGATCTTCCTGCGGCGATCGAACCGAACTCCGATTCGCGCTTCATCAATCGCGCCGCTTCGATGGTGGCGGACTGGATGGCGCGCATCGGAGTCATGCCGTGGCGAACCATGTAGGCGAATTGGCGGGCATTGAGCCCGTGCGGATAGACGCCGCTGTCGGTGCCGAAGCCAATCCGCACGCCGGCACGCACCGCCTTGGCGAAGCCGACTCGCTGGGTGTCGGTGGTTTCGCGATTCTTGCGCAGGATCTCCTCCGACCAACCATCGCGACGACCGACATCCTCGATGTAGTCGCCGTTGTAGACGTCGGCCACCAGCCAGGTGCCGTGCTGCCTCATCAGCGCGATGCCCTCGTCATCGAGGTAGGACGCATGCTCGATCGACCGCACGCCCGCACGAACCGCGCGCTTGATGCCTTCGGCGCCATGCGCGTGGGCGGTGACAAAGGTCCCGTGCAATGCCGCCTCGTCCACCGCGGCGCGAATTTCCGCTTCGCTGTATTCCGGCGCGCCAGGTTCGGTGCCCGCCGCCAGCACTGCGCCCGTGGCGATGATCTTGATGAAGTCTGCCCCGCCCGCCAATAGTTCGCGAACGCGTTGGCGCACCTGGTCTTCGTTGTCGGCGACGCCACGGCGCATTTCCGCGGGAACTTGCACATCAGGTGCGAGGCCGGTCACCTCGCCGCCGCCCAGCGTCACCGTCACGTAGGCGCCGGCGACGAACATGCGCGGCCCTTCCACGGTGCCCGCAGCGATCGCGTCGCGCAACGCAACGTCTGTGAAGGCGCGATAGGCGCCCACATCACGCACCGTGGTGAAGCCGGCGCGCAAGGTATCGCGGGCATTGCCGACGCCGACCAGCGCATCGCGCGCGCTGCTGCTCATCAGGGGCGCGGCGTAGTTGGACGACTGGATGTCGCCGACCAAGTGGCTGTGCAAGTCGGTCAGGCCGGGCAGGACCGTGTAGCGCGACCAATCCAGCACGCGCGTGCTTTTGCCGGCTTGCTGTTCAAGCGCTCCGTCCGGATAGGGCTGGACCTGCACCACCTTGCCATCGCGCACCTGGATCCATTGGTCGGACAGGACCCGTCCCTGGTCCACGTCGAGCATTTTTCCGGCCCGGACATACAGCTCGTCCGCTCGCGCAATGCCTGGCGCGACAGACAGCGCCGAGGCGAGTGCCAACACCCGAAGGGTGGAAGGAATTTTTCCGGCGGTGTGCATCGATAAGCTCCTTGAGTGCATCATGTCGCATCAGCAATCCCGCGAGGATCTCATTGCTTGAGGTAGTGGTCGTACCAGGCCAGGTTGCGCGCCATGCGGTCGCGCAGGTAGCTCGGCACCACCAACTGGTGGCCCTCGCCCGGATACACCACCAGGCGCGTCGGCACGCCGAGTGACCGCAGCGCCTGGTACATCTGCTCCGCGCCCAGGCAGGGCACGTTCAAATCCTGCTCGCCGCACTGGAACATCGTCGGCGTCTTTATCCGGTCGGCATGCAGGAAGGGAAAACTGGCGCGGTCGTAGAGTTCTCGATTCTTCCAGGGCGCGCCGAGTTCCAGTTCGTATTCGCGGATGTACTGGTCATGCCCGTACAGCGCATACATGTTGGAGGCGCCGGCGCCACTGATCGCCGCCTTGAAGCGCGTGTCCTGCGCGATGATGGCGTTGGTCAGGATCGCCCCGTAGCTCCAGCCGCCAATGCCAAGGCGATCAGGATCGGCCACGCCCATGCGCACCACGTGTTCGATGCCTTCCAGCACGTCGCGCGCGTCGCGATTTCCCCAGTCGGCATAGATGGCCTTGGAGAATTCAAAGCCACGACCGGAGCCGCCGCGCGGATTGATGGCGACCACGGCGTAACCCTTCGCCGCATACAGCTGCCAGTCCACCATGAACTCGTGGCTGAACTGATACACGGGCCCGCCATGCGCGCGCACGATGGTGGGATAGCGCGTGCCCGGCTGGTAGCCGACTGGCCTCACCAGCATGCCCTCTATCTCCAGTCCGTCGCTGCTGGTGAAACGGATCGCCTCGACGGGCGCGAGCTGCCGTGCCGCGAGGAATTCATTATGGTCGGCGATGGTTCGCAGGCCCTTTTCGGCCAGCACGGAGATGTCGTAGGGGCGCAGGTCGCCACCACCCAGCACGGCGATCCGGCCGCCTTTCGAAACCGACAGGTCGTAGTCGAAACGGTTGCCGAAGGTGAGCTCCGATACCATTTCGCTGGCCAGCTCCACGCGCGACAGATGGGTCACGCGGCTTTGTTCAATCAGCAGGTAGACCGACTTGCCATCCGGCGCCCATTGCGGCTTCGACATGCAACGATCGATCGGCGCGGGAAGGCTTGCCTTGCCGGTATCCACGTCCACCACCGCCAACTGCCAGGGCGCATAGTAGATCCACTTGTCCTCGCTGCCCTGCAGGTAGGCGATGCGCTTGTTGTCCGGGCTCCAGGACGGGCGCGTCTCCCAGTACGGGTCCAGGTCCGCGCCGGGAAACGTAGTGAGCTGACGCTCGCTTGCGCCGATGCGTGGCTCGATCAGGTAGATGTCGAAATTCAGGTGGCGGTCCGGGTCGGCGCCGCGCTTGCTGACGTAGGCTATCCATCGCCCGTCCGGCGACCAGGCGGGTAGCAGCTCGTCATGCGCGCCGGAGGTCAGTTGTTCGGACTTGCCACTGGCCACGTCCAGCAAGACCAGATGCGTGCGGCGATGGTCGAGGTAGCCGATGCCGTCTTCCTTGAACTGGACCAGCACCAGTCGCTTCGAATCCGGCGACCAACCGAAATCGTCCACGCCGCTGGGATGGTGGGTGAGCCGGCGCGGCTTGCCTCCGGTCGCCGGCATCAACCAAACCTGCGTGGTGGCTTCCTCATCCTTCGCGCCATCGGCAGGCGCATCGGAAAGAAAGGCGATTGACCGGCCATCGGGCGACCACCGTGGCTGCCATTCCGAAACTTCCGCCGTGTCGGTCAAGCGCCGTCGACCTTGGCCGTCGAAACCGACACGCCACAGGTCCGATTGGGCCAGGTCCGCCCCGGTGTTCGCGCTGCTGGCGGTGTAGACAATCACCTCGCCGTCGGGCGAGAAACCGGGCTCCGACAAGTCGACCAGGCGCGCCATGTCGTCGAGCGCCAAGGGTTGCGACGCACTGACCGATCCGGCGAACCAGGCGACCACGAGCAACAAGGTATTCCGCATGAGCCTGATTGTCCTTTTGACTGCCTTTGAATTCGCCAAGAAAATCTCACGGCCTTGTGCGACCAGGGGATGTGCGGACCCGGAGAGAGCGCACCAACGCATGGCTCTGGCGCTCAGGCGTGAGTCTTGATACAAACTTAACATCCGGCGGAATTTTCACGAATATTTCATGTCCAGCGCGCCCGAACAGACCACATCACTCGCTTCCGCCCTCGACCACGCGTCGAAGCTCTTGCGCGTGGACCCGGCCCTGGCGGGTGACCAGGCCCGGGAAATCCTGCGCGTCGTGGCCGACCAGCCCAACGCCATGCTGCTGCTGGCAGCATCCCATGGGGCGCGCGGCGAAGCGACGGAAGCCGTGAAAGTCCTGCGGCGACTGGTCGAAACCCAGCCCAATTCGGCCGTGGCCCATCTCGAACTCGGCCTGGCGCTGGGCCGCCTGGGACAGGGCGAAGAAGCGCTGGCCAGCCTGCGCCGAGCCGTTCGCCTGAAGCCCGGCCTGCCCAAGGCCTGGCTTGCCATCGGCGACCACCTCAGCGCCGTTGGCGACACGCGGGGCGCTGACGAAGCCTACATTTGGCACATCAAGCATTCCAACCGCGACCCCGGCCTGATGGAAGCCGCAGCGGCCCTGGCTGAAAATCAGATTCCGCAGGCGGAACTTCGGCTGCGCGAACACCTGAAGAAATTCCCGACCGACGTGGCAGCCATCCGGATGCTGGCCGAAGTGGCCGCACGGCTCGCTCGCGACGACGATGCGGTCAACCTGCTGGCTCGCTGCCTCGAACTCGCGCCGAGCTTCCACGCCGCGCGCCAAAACTACGCGCTGGTGCTCAACCGCGCTGAACGACCTGCCGAAGCCCTGGTGGAAGTGGAGAAATTGCTTGCGATGGAACCGGCGCACCCGGGCTACCGCAATCTCAAGGCCGTCATCCTGTGCCACGTCAGCGATTACGAACCGGCGATCAAAATCTACGAAGGGCTGCTGCGCGAGTACCCCAATCACGCCAAGATCTGGATGAGCAACGGCCACGCGCTGAAGACCGCAGGTCACCAGGATCGCGCCATCCAGGCCTATCGCCGAAGCATCGAGCTCGACCCTGGCTTCGGCGAGGCGTACTGGAGCCTGGCAAACCTCAAGACCTTCCGCTTCACCCCGGAAGAGATCGCGCAGATGCGAGAGCAGCTCGCTCGCCCTGAGTTGGGTTCGACCCATCGCCACCATTTCGAATTCGCTCTGGGCAAGGCACTCGAAGACGAGGCGCAGTACGCCGAATCCTTCCAGCACTACCTGGAAGGCAATACCCTGCGTCGCAAGACGGTGGTGTTCAGCGCCGAAGAGAATCACGCGCGCACCATCCGTGCGAAATCGCTTTTCTCACGGGAGTTCTTCGAACAGCGCGCGGGTTCGGGATCGAGCGCCGCAGACCCGATCTTCATCGTGGGCCTGCCCCGTGCCGGCTCGACTCTGATCGAGCAGATCCTGTCCAGCCACTCCGCCGTCGAAGGCACGATGGAGTTGCCGGAAATCATCACCATCACCCGGTCCCTGCGCAAGCAGGCCGACGACCCCCAATCGACGACCTATCACGAAGTACTGGCGACGCTTGGCCAGGCGGAACTGCGTGAGCTTGGCGAACGCTACATCGAGCGTACCCGCATCCATCGCAAATCCGACTCGCCCTACTTCATCGACAAGATGCCCAACAACTTCGCGCATGTCGGCCTGATCCACCTGGCCTTGCCGAACGCGAAGGTCATCGATGCCCGCAGGCATCCGCTGGCCTGTTGTTTTTCCGGATTCAAGCAACATTTTGCGCGCGGCCAGAACTTCAGCTACGACCTCGACGACATCGGCCGCTACTACCGGGATTACGTCGAGTTGATGGCGCACATGGACGAGGTGCTTCCCGGCCGGGTGCATCGGGTCATCTACGAAAACATGGTGGATGACACCGAGGCCGAAGTGCGTCGCCTGCTCGACTACTGCGGCCTGCCGTTCGAGGAAGGCTGCCTTCGCTTCTTCGACAACGCGCGCCCGGTGCGCACCGCCAGTTCAGAGCAGGTCCGTCAGCCGATCTATCGAGAAGGCATCGACCACTGGCGCAACTACGAACCCTGGCTCGGACCCTTGAAGCAGTCGCTGGGGTCCGTGCTAGACAGCTATCCCGATGTACCCGAGTTCAATCCGTCCCGCGACACTTCCAGGTAACCAGAGAGGGGAATCCACGATGCAGAAAACCAGACCCACACCACGCCAGCGTCCCAGGCTGACAAAGCTGCCGCTCGCGGCCGCGATTTGCTTCGCCATGAGCTCGGCCGCGTTTGCACAGTCCGATCCCGCAGCGACGCCCGCGCCAGCGCAGACGACGTCGGAACAGGACAAGACCCCCACGCTGGACTCGGTGACGGTTACCGCGCAAAAACGCGAGGAAAACCTGCAGAAGGTGCCAATCAGCATCCAGGTGCTCGGCAACCAGCAGCTCGAACAACAGAACATCAATGATTTCGAAGACGCCGCAAAGCTGCTGCCCAGCGTCGCATTCGCACCGATCGGCCCGGGCTTCGGCCAGGTCTACATGCGCGGCGTCGCGAACGGCGGCGACGGCAACCATTCGACGTCGCTGCCAAGCGTCGGCATCTACCTCGACGAGCAGCCGATCACCACGATCCAGGGCGCGCTCGACATCCACTTCTACGACATCGCCCGCGTCGAAGCCCTCTCCGGTCCGCAGGGCACGCTGTATGGTGCCAGTTCGGAAGCAGGCACCATCCGCATCATCACCAACAAGCCCGATGCCAGTGCTTTCGCGGCTGGTTATGGCGTCGAGATCAACTCCGTCGACCATGGCGGCATGGGCCACGTGGTGGAAGGCTTCGTCAACGTCCCGCTTTCCCCGAGCACGGCCATCCGGGCCGTTGCGTGGGAAAAGCACGACGCCGGTTACATCGACAATGTGCTCGGAAGTCGCACTTATCCGTCCTGGGATGAAGACTCCGGCGGCAATGGCACGGCAACCAATACCGATGCAGCCAAGGACAACTACAACACGACCGATACCTACGGCGCCCGCGTCGCGCTGAAGGTGGACCTCAACGACAGCTGGTCGATCACGCCGACCCTGATGTCGCAGAAGCAGACCAGCGATGGCGGCTTCAACTTCGATCCCGTGGTCGGCGATCTCGCCCTGACCCACTTCTACCCGGAAACCTCGGATGACCGCTGGACCCAGGCCGGCCTGACCGTGCAGGGCAAGATCGGCAACTTCGACCTGGTCTATGCCTTCGCCCATCTCAAGCGCGACGTCGACTCCGAGTCGGACTACAACGACTATGGCTTCTGGTACGACACCGTGTACGGCTATGGCGCGTACTTCTATGACGACAATGGCGACCTGGTCAATCCGTCGCAGTACATCCAGGCGGCTGACCGCTACAAGAAGACCAGCCACGAACTGCGCATTTCCTCGCCGTCCGACGACCGCCTGCGGTTCGTCGCCGGCGTGTTCTGGCAGGACCAGTTCCACGACATCGAGCAGAACTACAAGGTCGACGACCTGGCCAGCGATCTCAGCGTCACCGGCACGTCCAACAATATCTGGTTGACCAAGCAAGAACGCCGCGACCACGACGAAGCCGTATTCGGTGAAATCACTTACGACATCACCGACAAGCTGTCGGTAACCGGCGGCATGCGCTACTTCCGCGCCCAAAACAGCCTGGAAGGCTTCTTCGGCTTCGCCCGCGGTTACAGTGGCACCCCAGTCGAGCCCGATCCGGGCGACTACGAGGGCGGCGTCAACGATCCGGACTACCTCGACGACCTGGAAAGCTACCAGTTGCGCGTCCTCAGGGCCTACGGCGAAGCCAAGTGCGAACTTCTGTACGGACCGGACTCGTCGCAATGGGACAAATTCAACGGCGCGCCCTGCAAGGTGTTTGACAAGGAGGTGAAGGAAAACGGCTCGCTCGGTCGACTCAACGCGACCTACAAGTTCGACGACCAGAAGATGATCTACGCGACCTGGTCCGAAGGCTACCGGCCGGGCGGCGTGCAGCGTCGTGGCATCCTGCCCAACTACAAGGCCGACTTCCTGACCAATTACGAAATTGGCTGGAAGACCTCGTGGGCGGATAACCGCCTGACCTTCAATGGTTCTGTGTTCCGGGAAGAATGGAAGAACTTCCAGTTCTCGGTGCTCGGCCTGAATGGCCTGACCGACATCCGGAATGCGGCGCAGGCGGAAATCACCGGCCTCGAGGCGGAAGTCAATTTTGCGGCTACCTACAGCCTGGTGCTCAGCGGCGGCTTCTCGCTGTATAACGCCGAACTTTCGGCCGACTACTGCGGCACGCTGGACGACAACGGCGATCCGGAAACGGTTTGCACCGATCCCGAGGCACCCAGCGGCACGCAATTGCCGGTGACGCCGAAGTTCAAGGGCAACTTGAATGCGCGTTACACCTGGGACATCGGCACCATGGAAGCATACTGGCAGGCCACGTATGCCCACACGGGCAAGCGCACGACCGACCTTCGCCTCTATGACCGCTCGATTTACGGCGACATGCCGGCCTTCAATACGCTGGATCTTGCTTTCGGCGTGAAGAGGAACAACTGGTCGCTGGACCTGTTCGTCAAGAATGTCACCGACGAACGCGGCCAGATGAACCGGTTCCTGCAGTGCGCCACCAGCGTCTGCGGCGCCCAGGGATACGATGCGATGTATCCCAACGGCCAGGTCTACATCACGCCGATCCAGCCGCGCACCTTCGGCATCCGTTTCTCGCAAGAGTTCTAAACCGCGTCACACCGGCGGCAGCCATCGGGCTGCCGCCGGTTCCGGCGCAAGCCGTCCCTCATGAGAACCCCATGAACAAATTCCTGTTGGCCGCATTGCTGGCCCTGTCTTCGTCGTCGGCGTTCGCTGCGGATGCACGAACCGCGGAAGAACTGCGCGCCCGCGAAATCTTCGCCAGGCTCATTGGTTACAAGACCTCGGTGGGGCTGGGCCAGGTACCGGCCATGGCGGGCTACCTCGCCGGCCAGTTCCGCGCCGGCGGATTCGCCGAATCCGACATCCATATCCTTCCCTTGGGCGAAACCGCGTCCCTGGTCGTGCGCTATCCGGGCGACGGCACCGGCGGCAAGCCGATCCTGCTGCTGGCGCACATGGACGTGGTCACGGCCAAGCCCGAAGACTGGCAACGCGACCCCTTCACCCTGATCGAGGAGGACGGCTACTTCTTCGGTCGCGGTACGGCCGATGTGAAGGACGGCATTGCAACGCTTACCGCGACCTTCCTGCGCCTGAAGGCCGAAGGTTTCAAACCCACGCGCGACCTGGTCATCGTCTTCAGCGGCGACGAAGAAACCGAGATGGCGACCATCCAGGACCTGGTCAAGAACCATCGCAAGCTGATCGACGCGGAATACGCGCTCAACAGCGACGGCGGCGGCGGCAATCTGGACGAGGCCGGCAAGCCCTTGATCTTCGGTATGCAGGCGGCGGAAAAAACCTATGCCAGTTTCGAGATGACCGTTCGCAACGCGGGCGGGCACAGTTCGATGCCGCGGGCCGACAACGCGATCTATGAACTCGCCGATGCGCTCAAGCGCGTGCAGGCCTACCAGTTCCCGGTGTCGTGGAATGAAATCACGCGGGCTGCCTTCAGCGCGGCGGGTAAAGCCACTCCGGACCCCGTTGGCGAGGCCATGTCCCGTTTTGCCAAGGACCCCACCGATGCCTCCGCCATTGACGTGCTGTCGGCCGAACCGAGCGAAGTCGGCCGCATCCGCACCACTTGCATACCCACCCTGCTGCGTGGCGGCCATGCCGACAATGCCTTGCCGCAATCGGCCACGGCCACGGTGAACTGCCGCATCTTCCCGGGCGTAGCGGTGGAAGCCGTGCGCGACACGCTGCAAGAGGTCGCGGGCAAGAACGTTGAGGTGGTCTCCATCGGCGCACCGACCGCCAGCGACGCCTCGCCGTTGCGCGCCGACGTGATGGCCGCCGTGGCCAAGGCCGTACAGGCCCGCTACCCCGGCACGCCAATCGTGCCGTCTCAGGAAT
>JAPLSI010000176.1 GCA_026398715.1 Gammaproteobacteria bacterium | reverse complement strand
GTGCGAGTTGTTCGACGTTGTTCGACGGCGTCCGCAAGCCGTGGGCTGCGGACGCCTACCGCATCACGGTTCAGGCTGGCGCCGGTTCGCCCGGCTCGATGCCCGCATCCGGAGCAGCTTCGTCGCCATCGACGATGGCATCGACCACGTCGAGGCGTTCAACGGCGATCAGCTTTTCGTCGCCTGCCACGCGCATCAGGGTCACGCCCTGCGTGTTGCGGCCGACCTGCGAAACCTCTGCCGCGCGTGTGCGCACCAGCGTGCCCTGGTCGGAGATCAGCAGGATCTCGTGCTGCTCGGTCAACTGGATGGCGCCGACCAGCGCGCCGTTGCGGTCGCTGGTCTGCAAAGCGATCACGCCCTGGGTGCCACGGCCCTTGCGCGGGTATTCAGCCTGGCCGGTGCGCTTGCCAAAGCCATTTTCGCTGGCGGTCAGGATGTCGCCATCGCCGTCCACCACGATCATGCTCTTCACGCTTTCGCCCTTGGCCAGCTTCATGCCGCGCACGCCGGTGGCGGTACGACCCATCGACCGGACTTCGCCTTCGGCAAAACGCACGGCCTTGCCGTTCGACGCAAACAGCATGATGTCGCGCGAACCATTGGTCATCTGCACGTCCACCAGCCCGTCGCCCTCGTCGAGGTTGATCGCCCAGATGCCGGTCGAACGCGGACGCGAATAATCGGACAGCGGGGTCTTCTTGACGGTGCCGTCGCGGGTGGCGAAGAACACGTACATGCGTTCGCTGAATTCGCGCACCGGCAACACGGCCTGCACCTTCTCGCCTTGTTCCAGCGGAATCCAGTTGATGATCGGGCGGCCGCGCGAATTCGGGCCGGCGTCCGGCAACTGGTACACCTTCAGCCAGAACACGCGGCCGGCGCTGGTAAACGTGAGCAGCGTGTCATGGGTGTTGACCACCCACAGGCGCTCGATGAAATCCTCTTCCTTCACCGCCGTGGCCGAACGACCCTTGCCGCCGCGCTTCTGCGCGCGATAGGCGGTGGTCGGCTGGCGCTTGGCGTAACCGGCGTGCGAAAGCGTCACCACCACGTCTTCGGATTCGATCAGGTCCAGGATGTCGAGGTCTTCCTCGCCCGGGCGGATCTCGGTGCGGCGTTCGTCGCCGAATTCTTCCTGCAGGTTGCGCAGCTCGGTGCGGATTACGTCGAGCAACACATCCGGATTTTCCAGGATGCGGATCAGGCCGGCGATGGTTTCCAGCAACTGGCGGTATTCGTCGGTCAGCTTTTCCTGTTCCAGCCCGGTCAGGCGGTTCAGGCGCATTTCCAGGATTTCCTTCGCCTGCACTTCGGTCAGGCGGTAGCCATTCTCGTGCAGTCCGAACTCCATCGTCAGGTCTTCGGGACGCGACGCCTAGGCGCCGACCGCGCCCAGCAGCGCGCGCACCAGGCCCGGCTCCCAGCTCTTGGCGAGCATGCGGTCCTTGGCGACGGCGGGGCTTTCGGACGTCTTGATCAGCTCGATCATCTCGTCGATGTTGGCGAGCGCGACAGTCAGGACTTCGAGGATGTGCGCGCGGGCGCGGGCCCGGCGAAGTTCGAAGATGGTGCGGCGGGTAACGACTTCGCGGCGATGGCGCACGAAGGCTTCCAGCACCTGCTTGAGGTTGAGCAACTGCGGCCGACCGTCCACCAGCGCCACCATGTTGATGCTGAAGACGCTTTCGAGCTGCGTCTGCGAGTAAAGGTTGTTGAGGATGACCTCGGCCGACTCGTTGCGCTTGACCTCGATGTAGATGCGCATGCCGTCCTTGTCGGACTCGTCGCGCAGTTCGGAGATGCCCTCGATCTTCTTTTCCTTCACCAGCTCGGCGATCTTTTCGATCAACCGCGCCTTGTTCACCTGGTACGGCAGTTCGGTGACGATGATCGACTCGCGACCGTTGTCCTCGTTGATCTCGATGTCGGCGCGCGCCTTCATGCGGACCCGGCCGCGGCCGGTGTGGTACGCGGCATGGATGCCGGCGGCGCCGTTGATGATGCCCGCGGTCGGGAAGTCTGGGCCCGGGATGTACTGCATCAGGTCGCTGATGGTCGCTTCCGGGTCGTCGATCAGCGCGATGGTGGCGTTGATGACCTCGGTCAGGTTGTGCGGCGGGATGTTGGTCGCCATGCCGACCGCGATGCCGGACGACCCGTTGATGAGCAGGTTGGGCAGCCGCGACGGCAGGACGGTGGGTTCCAGCTCCTTGCCGTCGTAATTCGGTGCAAAGTCGAC
>JAPLSI010000060.1:10397-14216 GCA_026398715.1 Gammaproteobacteria bacterium | reverse complement strand
TCGTCGCCGAGCGCGCGCAAGCGCTTGATCATGCCTGGCGTCACGTCCAGCCCGCGTGCCTCGAGCACGCGCGGTACCAGCGCCATGCGCGCCAGCACCGAACCCGCCGTGCGTTCGGCCATCGCCCACAAGCCGTCATGGGCGTCGAAGCTGCCGTAACGATGGCCAAGTTCCTCCAGGCGCGCCGACAGCAGGCTGAAATGCCGCGCCTCGTCCACGGCCACGCTGATCCAGTCGGCGACGAACTGCGGCGGCATCGCGCGAAAGCGATAAGCAGCATCGAGCGCCAGGTTGATCGCATTGAATTCAATGTGCGTTACCGCATGCAGCAGCGCGGCCCGCCCATCCACGCTGCCCAGGCCGCGTTGCGGCAGGTCGCGCGGGGATACCAGCTTGGGAAGCGCAGGACGCCCGGGCCTTTCGACCGATACGCCCGCGCCGTCATCGCTGCGGTCCATCGCCTCGAAATCGGCTGCCAGTACATTGACGCGCTCGATCTTTTCGGCCGGGTCGCTTGCCTCGATGCAGTGCCGCAACGCGTCGTAGAGGTTTGTCGCGCCGCTCACCGCGGTCGACTCACGATGCGCGGCGCTTGAGCTTGGATTCGTCATTGCGCGCCTGTTGCAGGCGTTCCAGGTAACCGGGCTCGACGCCCGTCACGTACTCGCCGTTGAAGCAGGACGAATCGAAATTCGACAGCTTGTGCTTGGGGCCCGATACGGCCTCTTCCAGGTCGGACAGGTCCTGGTAGATAAGCCAGTCGCAGCCAAGCAGGTCCTGTATCTCCTGTTCGCTGCGGCCGTGCGCGACCAGTTCACTCGCAGCGGGCATGTCGATGCCGTAAACATTGGGGAAGCGCACCGGCGGCGCGGCCGAAGCGAGGTAAACCTTGCGCGCGCCGGCGTCGCGCGCCATCTGGATGATCTGCTGCGACGTGGTGCCGCGCACGATCGAATCATCCACCAGCAACACCACCCGACCCTTGAATTCCAGCGGAATGGGGTTGAGCTTGCGACGTACGGATTTAACCCGCTGGCCCTGGCCCGGCATGATGAAGGTACGGCCGATGTAGCGGTTCTTGATGAAGCCTTCGCGGTATTTCACGCCCAGCAGGCTGGCGATTTCCAATGCGGCATCGCGCGAGGTGTCCGGAATCGGGATCACCGTATCGATGTCGTGGTCGGGACGCAGGCGCAGGATCTTTTCGCCCAGCTTCACGCCCATGCGCATGCGCGCCTTGTGCACGGAGACATCGTCCATCATCGAATCGGGCCGCGCAAAGTACACGTACTCGAAAATGCAGGGCGTGTGCAGCGCAGGTGGCGCGCAGACTTCGGCATGCAACTCGCCACGCGAGGTAATCACCACCGCCTCGCCTGGCGCGACGTCGCGCACGCGGGCAAAGCCCAGGATATCCAGCGCCACCGATTCGGACGCCACTGCGTATTCGACGCCGGACGGCGTATCGCGCTTGCCCAGCACCAGCGGACGGATGCCGTGCGGGTCGCGGAAGGCGACCAGGCCCAGGCCAAGCACCAGCCCGACGATGGCGTAGCCACCCTTGCAGCGACGGTGTACGCCGGCGACGGCGGCAATGGCGGCACGCGGCGTCAGGGCGCCCTGCTCGCGCAGTTCATGCGCGAACACGTTCAGCAGCACCTCGGAATCCGATTCGGTATTGATGTGCCGGCGATCCTGTTCGAACACTTCGCGCCGCAGCGCGTCCATGTTGATCAGGTTGCCGTTGTGCGCAAGCGCGATGCCGTAGGGCGAATTCACATAGAAAGGCTGCGCTTCATCGGATCCGGCGGAACCCGCCGTCGGATACCGGCAGTGGCCGATCCCTACGCGCCCGGTCAGCATCTGCATCGGACCCGGCTGGAACACATCGCTGACCAGTCCATTGCCCTTGTGCAGCCGAACCCGGCTGCCGTCCACGGTGGCGATACCGGCGGCGTCCTGGCCTCGGTGCTGGAGCACGGTCAGGCCGTCGTAAAGCGCCGCCGCGACGTCACTCTGGCCGACGATTCCAATGATGCCGCACATCCGCGTTTCTCCAGTGGATCAGTTGCAGGCGGGCCGCCATCGGCGGCCTGCCTCAGGGATTGGTGACGACGATGCCGCCGGTGCCGAGCTTCGCATTCACCTCGTCACGCAACGTGGTGGCGGCGACGCGATCTGCAACCGGCCCCACGCGCACGCGGAAACGCGTGCCGTTGGCGGTCTCGATCCGTTGCACGAAGGAACTGAACCCGGCGGCGCGCGCCTTGTCGCGAAGGGCGATGGCGTCCGCTTCCACGCTGGGCGCGGAAAGCTGCACGGCAAAACCCGATGACGCAACCGCGGGTGCGGGTGTCGCGACTTGCGTGGTGGCGGCAGTGGGCGCCTTGGCGGGCGCCGCAGTGGGCGCAGGCGTGGGTTTGGTCGCGGGCGTGCTTGCGGCTACCGGCGCATCGAGCACGATCACCGTGCTGCGGGTGCCGGTGGCCTGGTCGGCGCGCAGCCGGGCAGCTTCGGCGGATGTGCGGGTCGCGTAGGGCCCGACGCGCAGGCGCATGGCCGTGCCGCTGGAAAGCGAAATGCGCTCGGCGATGACGGGCAGGCCGGCGCCGCGCAGCTTGGACGCCAGGGCATTGGCATTGGCGAGGTTGGCGAAAGTACCGACGTTGACGACGTGGCGTCCGGCGCCCACGCGTGCGGCCTCGGAGGGTGGAAGCGGCGCTTCCACGACGGCCGGCTTCACCGGAACTGCAGCGACCGGCGTCGCGGTCGCCGGCGCTGCGGGCGCAGGCGCCGAAACCACGGCATCGGCATCGGTGGCGGCTGGCGGGGCAACGTCGGCCACGGCGGAATCGGGAACAGGTTGTTCGGGGGTGGACGGAGGCGTGGAACCTGGCGCCATTCCAACCGCGCCGCCGGGCGGCACGGCATCGGGAACGGTCAACGGCAGTTCGCGCGTCTCGAAATCCTGGCTGGGCGACGCCGGCATGCTGAGCGGCACTTCCGCCGCGTCGGGCTCCCTGACATCCGGACCCTTCAGCAGCATGGGCAGGAAGATGATTGCCAGCGCAGCCAATACGGCGGCGCCGATCAGTCGTTGTTTGAGCGTGGAGTCCATGCGACAACCCGGGCGCGGAGGAGGCCCGAATTATACCCCGGCCACTGCCCCGGCATCGGCCCGCATCGCATCGGCCACGGTGTGGAAGGAGCCGAACACCAGCACCCGTTCATCCTGGCCGCTTTGCGCCAGGGCGGCGGCCATGGCCTGGGCTACTGTCTCGTGGACATGCAACTTGCCCGGGATGATCAGCGGCGACAGGCGCGAGCCGAGCTCCTGGCCCGTCATGCCGCGCGGACCGGCATCTGCGATGCCCGCGACATGCCAGGACTCGAGCAGCGGATCAAGGTGATCGACCAACGCCTCGATGTCCTTGTCGCGCAGCGCGCTGAACACGGCGCGGGTGCGCCGGGGATGCGCCCGCAACCACGCGGCCAGCTGGCCTGCCGCCTGGGGATTGTGGCCGACATCAAGCACGAGTTCCGGATTCTGGCGCAGCACCTGCAGGCGCCCCGGGGCGCGGGCCCTGGCAATGCCGGCCGTGATCGCCTTGTTGCTGATTGCCAGCGGAAGCGCGCGCAACGCGGCGATGGCGGCAGCGGCATTCTCGATTTGCGCCGGCGCCGACAACAAGGGCGTCGGCAGGTCGATCTCGTAGCCCGGCTCGCGCCAGGTCCAGCCGTGCGCGCGCATGTCGATCAGGTAGTCGGCATGGGCGCGGATTGCGAACGCGCCGATTTCATAGGCATGGCGCAATACCG
>JAPLSI010000060.1:0-10351 GCA_026398715.1 Gammaproteobacteria bacterium | reverse complement strand
GACGGCGGGTCGCGCTCGCCCAGCACGCAAGGCTTGCCGGCGCGGAAGATGCCGGCCTTGTCGGCCCCTATCGTCTCGCGGTCCGGGCCGAGATATTCCTGGTGGTCCAGGTCCACCGTGGTAATCACCGCCACGTCTGCGTCAACGATGTTCACCGCATCGAGCTTGCCACCCAACCCAACCTCCAGCACCGCCAGGTCGAGGTTTGATTGTTCGAACACCAGCAAGGCGGCCAGCGTTCCGAATTCGAAATACGTCAGCGGGACTTCCGCGCGTGCGTCCTCGATCCGCTCGAAGGCGTTGACCAGCGCGGCATCGTCGATCTCCTTGCCCTGTATCCGCACACGTTCGTTGTAGCGCAACAAGTGCGGCGAAGTGAACGCGCCAACCCGCAAGCCGGCAGACAGTGCAATGGCCTCGATGAACGCGACGGTGGAACCCTTGCCATTGGTTCCACCGACCGTTATCACCTGCCTGCCCGGATGGCCCAGGCCGAGCCGCCGCGCCACGACGCGAACCCGGTCCAGCCCCATCGCAATGGCTTGCGGGTGCGTCCGCTGCTGGTAATCGAGCCATTCGTCGAGCGACAGCGCCATCGGGACTTCCGTTTGCGGAATTTCCCGTGGATTTTACTACAGCGCCCGGTGCACGGCCTCGCCGAACAAGGCCGTGTGGTGGTTGCAGTCGTTCAGTCGAACCACTTCCAGCCGATCGGCGTTGGGGCCTTCCAACAGGTTGATGGTGGTGGGCGCCTGCCGGAAGGTCCACAGCCGCGACAGCGGCAATCCCAATATCCGGCACAACAGCACCCGGTTCACCGCGTCGTGGGCAACGATGAGCAGGGTATCGTCATCGCCCAGCCCCTCCATCGCCCGCACCAAAGCCGGCCAGGCGCGATCGAGCACTTGCTGCAGGGATTCCCCGCCGGGCATCTGCACTGTTTCCGGCGCTTCCCGCCAGGCGCCGAGCAGCTCGGGATCACGCTCGCGAATTTCGCTCGCGAGCAATCCTTCCCATTCGCCATGCGCGATTTCCTGCAGGTCCGGGTCAAGCAGCAAGCTGCCCGCGCGCAGGTCCTGCAAGGCCAGTTCCGCAGTCAGCTTCGCGCGAAGCAGCGGCGATGCAACCGCGCGAGTGATGTGCACGTCGCGCAATCTTTCGCCCAGCAGGCGGGCCTGCTGCTCGCCCACCGGCGACAGGGGAATATCCATCTGTCCCTGGTATCGCCCTTCCGCATTCCAGCGGGTTTCACCGTGTCTTGCCAACAGTATCTTCAATGGTCTTCTCGCGTCCGACGCCCGGCTTGTCTTCGTTGCCCATCAACAGCCAGCCAACCGTAGCACGAAAATATTTGACCGATCTTCAACTCTCGCTGTGGGCGTGCATCCCCGCGACCTTTCGCATCGGCTGCACCTGCCAGCGAGTCAACGAACGCCACAGCCATTCCATCGGCCCGTACTGGAAATGCGCCAACCACAGCGGGCTCCAGGCCAACTCCACCGCCCAGATCGCGAACACCACGTAATACAACTCGTAGCGCTGCAACTGCCCAAACCAGCCCAAGCCAAGGCCGGTGAACAGGAACAGGCAGATCACGCTTTGCGCCAGGTAATTGCTGAGCGCCATGCGCCCAGCTGCGGCGAATGGCGCCAGGAGGCCGCGGACCCAGCCGCTGCGGATGACCAGCATGGCCAGTGCCACATGGCCGAGCGTGGTGGGAATGCGCCCCAGGTCATAGGTCAGCGTCCACGGCAGCATCGCAGCCACCGGGTCCCCTGGATGGGAAAGTACGTGGCGGATTTCCAGGGCGTTTACCGTCAGTCCGAAACCGTAGCCTGCCAGCAGCAGGGCCAGGTAACTGCGCGTGCTCCAGCCGAGCGTCAGCGCGCCCGACTTGAACAGGGCCATCCCGACCAGCATCATTCCCAGGCACTCCCACAGCCCCATCATCGCGAAGTATTCGGTTTCGAAATTCCACACGTGGCTGCGTACGCGATAGGCGGCGGTCTGGTAGCCGCCGCGCATCTCGCGGTTCGCCTTTTCAACTTTCGCGAGATCCGGTTTCACTTCCCTGAAGCTGTCCCGGTAGTCTTCGAGCGTTTCCTCTTCGGCCTTCGTGAGCGCCTGCCCGGCGTCCTCCTTCGCGATCAGCGCGGGCGCCTGCGCGTGCGCGTCGGCCAGTGCCTGGTAATCGCGGATTCCCACGATCGGCTGGACGCAGAGCAGCAAGGCGGCCCAAAGCAGGAGCTTCTTGACGGGAAGGTTGCGGAACACGAACAGGAACAACGCTGCCAGTCCGTAGAAGTAGAGGATGTCGCCCTGCCAGAGCAGGATCCATGCGTTGAAAAGGCCAAAGGCCCACAGCCACAGGTTGCGCCGGAAATACAGGTCGGCCACCTGAAGGCCGAGCCCGGCCTTCTCGAGCCGCGACGTGTAGAGAACGACGCCGGCGCCGAACAGCAGCGTGAACAAGCCGCGCATCGTGCCTTCGAAATAGAACATTTCGGCCAGCCAGGCCCAGTGGTTGAGCCCGTCGGCGCCCCCGACTTCGGCGGTGGCGCTGCTATAGGCCGGGGACGTCAGGCCGAAGCCCAGGATGTTCATCAGCAGGATGCCCAGCACGGCGAATCCGCGAATGACGTCGAGCGCGAATATCCGCTCTGCGGCTGATGTGGGTGGCGCAACAACAGGCACCCCGACGCCTTGCGCCGTGTTCGCGGATTCCATCCATTTCCCCTTTCAGGCCAGTGGCCGGTGACGCGGAATCGCGTTGCGCGACCCCTTCCCGCCTGTATGAACGGATTAAACCATGACCAACGGCCTATCCCCCCGTCACGCTGAATGTCATACGCTCGCGCGCCTGCCCCGCTTTCCCGCGGCAGTCTTCTTGAACCTTGAGACTAACGCCCTGCGGGGCCTGGAGCCTGATGTGACCCTTTCCACCCTGAAACACCTGACGCTTGCGCTGGCCGTGGCCGCCGCGCTCAGCGCCTGCAAGAAAGACGAGGCCGCGCCGGCCGCCGCCGCTGCCGCCGCACCGGAGACCCCCAAGCTGGTGATCGACGAGTCCAAGCTGCCGGCCCTGCCGCGCTTCACCATCGCCGACCTGGACCCCAATTCGCCGATCTGCCAGGACCTCAACGCGCACGTCAACGGCAAGTGGCTCGCCGCCAATCCGGTTCCCGACGACAAGACCAGTTGGGGCAACTTCAACATCCTGCGCGACCGGTCGCTGTTCGTGCAGCAGCAGATCGTCGAAGCCGCCGCGGCCGCCAAGAATGCGCCCGGCAGCAACGAGCAGAAACTGGGCGACCTCTATCGCCTGGGCCTGGATGAAGCCAAGCTCAACGCCGACGGCATCGCCCCGGTGAAGCCGACGCTCGCGAAGATCGACGCCCTTGCCGACAGCGCAGCCGTTGCGCAGTACCTGCAGGACTCGTTCTCGCACGGCGACCAGTTCGTGTTCAATTTCTTCGCGGGCGAAGACTTCAAGAACGCCAGCCAGGTCATCGCCTATGCCAGTGAAGGCGGCCTGTCGCTGCCCGAGCGCGCGTATTACCTGGAAGACCAGCACAAGGAAATCCGCAACGCATTCCTCGCCCATGTCGAGCGCATGCTGGTGCTCGGTGGCGTTGAAGCCGCCGCCGCCAAGACCCAGGCGCAGTCCGTGCTCGATTTTGAAACGCGCCTGGCCAAGGCCTCGCTGACGCCGATCCAGGGCCGTGACCCGAAGAACCAGTACAACTACGTGACCCTGGCGGATGCCGACAAGGCCACGCCGAACTTCTCGTGGTCCAAGCTGCTCGCCGCCGAGGGCATCACCGGCGTTGAAGGCTTCTCGCTGAGCCAGCCGAAGTTCTTCGCCGAGTTCAACAGCATGCTGGCCGACGTGCCCGCTGCGAACTGGCAGGCCTACCTGCGCTATCACGCGCTCAATGACGCGGCTCCGTTCCTGTCCGACGCCGTCAACGACGAGCGTTTCGCGTTCTACGGCAAGACCCTCAGCGGCCAACCGTCCGAACAGCCCCGCTGGAAGCGCGTGCTTGGCACCATCAACGGCAACCTGGGCGAAGCCCTGGGCCAGTTGTACGTGCAGCAGGCGTTCCCGGAAGAGTCGAAGGTCGCCATGCAGGCGCTGGTCGCCAACCTTCGCGGCGCGCTGAAGGATCGCCTGGACAAGCTCGAGTGGATGAGCCCGGAAACCAAGGCCAAGGCCCAGGAAAAACTTTCCACCTTCAACCCGATGATCGGTTACCCGGACAAGTGGCGCGACTACTCGGGCCTGGCCATCAAGGCCGATGAAAGCTACTACGCCAACGTGATGGCGGCAGCAGCGTTCGAAAACGCCTTCCAGATGGCCAAGGTCGGCAAGCCGGTGGATCGCCAGGAATGGGGCATGACGCCGCAGACGGTGAACGCCTACTACAACCCGCTCAAGAACGAGATCGTGTTCCCGGCCGCCATCCTGCAACCGCCCTTCTTCGACGTGAAAGCCGATCCTGCGCTGAACTACGGCGGCATTGGCGCGGTCATCGGCCACGAAATCATGCACGGCTTCGACGACCAGGGCAGCCAGTTCGACGCCAAGGGCAACAATGCCAACTGGTGGACGGATGCCGACAAATCGGCCTTCAAGGAACGCACCTCCAAGCTGGTCAAGCAGTTCGACGACTACGTGGCCATCGACAACCTGCACGTGAAGGGCGAGTTGACCCTGGGCGAGAACATCGGCGACCTGAGCGGCATCACCATCGCCTATGACGCCTTGCAGCGCGACCTGACGGACAAGAGGGTGGCACTGATCGACGGCTTCAGCCAGGACCAGCGCTTCTTCCTGAACTTCGCCACCATCTGGCGCAACAACATGCGTCCGGAAACGATGAAGGTGCGGCTCAACACCGACCCGCATTCTCCGGCCATGTTCCGTGCCAACGGCGCGCCGTCGAACATGGACCAGTTCGCGGAAGCCTTCCAGTGCAAGCCCGGCGACGCCATGGTTCGCAGCGGCGACAAGAAGGTCGTGATCTGGTAATAGACCACCAGCCCGGCAAAACAAGCGACGGCCCGGGTAACCGGGCCGTCTTTTTTTGTGCGCGATTCCAGCCCAGGCGCAAGCTGAACTGCCGGTGTGCGGCTGGATGCAGTGCAATCTTCGTGGCTCCGGGACGGTATCATTACGGGGTAGCTTTCAAGGATGGAATGTTTTGACTGGCGCTGACATGCTCGAATTCCGGCCCGGACAACGTTGGTTCAGCAGCGCCGAACCCGAACTCGGCCTCGGCACCGTGCTGCGGCTTGCCGGTCGCCAGGTGCAGATCGTCTTCACCGGGTCGGGCATGCTGCGCCACTATGCGATCGGCAGTGCGCCCTTGTTGCGCGCCGCTTTTCGCGCGGGCGACCGCGTGCAAGTGGACGGCGTAGGCAAGGTCATCGAACGCTTCGAAGTGGATGGCGGGCTGATCCGGTATTTCTGCGGGGCCGAATGTTTTGCCGAAGGCGAGCTCGATGCTGAACAACCGGTGTCGCAGGCCGACGCGCGGCTGCTGGCCGGTCGCCTCGACCGCAACGACCGCTTCGAGTTGCGTCGTGAAATGCTCGACCGCCGCGCCAAGGCGCGCGCGCATCCGGCCTGGGGCGTGCTGGGCGCGCGCATCGACCTGATTCCACACCAGCTGCGAGTAGCCGAAGTCGCGGCAGGACGTCGAATCCCGCGCCTGCTGCTGGCCGATGAAGTCGGCCTGGGCAAGACCATCGAAGCGTGCCTGGTCACGTCGCAGTTGATCGCCAGCGGTCGCGCACAGCGCGTGCTGGTATTGCTGCCCGAAAGCCTGGTCAACCAATGGTTCGTCGAACTGCTGCGACGCTTCAACCTGCCCTTCGCCATCTACGATGAAGAACGCTGCGAGTCGCTGGAAATGGATGCGCCGCGCAGCAACGGCGACGGACGCAATCCCTTCGACGACGAACAACTGGTCATCGCCTCGGTGGACTGGCTGGCAAGCCACGAACGCCGCGCGCAGCAGGCGCTCGACGCCAACTGGGACCTGCTGCTGGTGGATGAAGCCCATCACCTGACCTGGAGCCAGGAAGCGAGCAGCCCGTCCTACCAACTGGTCGAATCGCTCGCCGCGCAAACGCCGGCCTTGCTGCTGTTGACGGCAACGCCCGAACAACTCGGACTGGGCGGCCATTTCGCGCGCCTGCGCCTGCTCGATCCGGCGCGTTACACCAGCCTGCCCGATTTCGTCGACGAACAACGCAAGTACGTCGCATTGTCGGCGTTGGCGGAACGGCTATTGGCCAGCGAAGGCCTGACCACGGGCGACATCGAAACCCTCGCGCCGTTTTTCCCCGAACAGGGCGACGCCCTCGCCCATCGCCTGGCGCGCATCGCCGAAGGCGACGAAGAAGCGCGCGACGGCCTTCTGTCCGACCTGATCGATCGCCATGGCACAGGCCGCGTGATGATTCGCAACCGGCGCGCCGCCGTGGGCGGATTCCCGCAGCGCATCGCGCATGTGGACCTGTTGCCCGAAGGCGACGAGATGTCCCTGTCCGGTCGATTGCGCGCCGAGTTCGACCACGACCTGGGCGACCTGGAAGACGAACCCGAGCACGATTACAAGAACGATCCGCGCACCGACTGGCTGCTGGCCAAGCTCGATGAAATCGCGCCGGCCAAGGCACTGCTGTTGTGCCGCACGCGCGCCAAGGTGCAGGCGCTGGAAGAGGCCCTGCGCCTGCGCAGCGGCCTTGCTGTCGCACGCTTCCACGAAGACATGAACCTGCTGCAGCGCGATCGCAACGCCGCCTACTTCGCCGACCCCGAAGGCGCGCGCCTGCTCATCGCCTCCGAAATCGGCGCGGAAGGCCGCAACTTCCAGTTTGCGCAACACCTGATCTTCTGGGACCTGCCCTTCCATCCCGACATGCTGGAACAACGGATCGGTCGCCTGGACCGCATCGGCCAGCGCGGCGAAGTGCACCTGCACGTCGCCGCCGTCGCCGGCAGTCCGCAGGAAGTGCTGATGCGCTGGATGCACGAAGGCCTGGATGCCTTCACGCACGTGGTCGCTGATGGCCGCGAACTGCTGCGCCGCTTTGGCGAGGAATTGCTGCAACTGGTCGGCCAGGACGTTGACGCGCGCGACGCCGGGTTGGACGACATGATCCAGCGCTCGCGCGCCACCCATGCCGAACTGGCCGCGCTGATCGCATCGGGCCGCGATCGCCTGCTGGAACTCGGCAGCCGCCGCGGTACGGCCGAAGGCGAGCTGCTTTCCTCCCTGCAGCACGACGACCTCGACCAGAGCCACGACGATTACCCGCTGCGCCTGCTGGAAGCCTTCGGCATCCACGGCGAGGCGCTGGGCCCGCAACTGTGGTTGCTCGACCCCGAATACCTGACCACGGAAGGCTTCGAGGAATTCAAGGCCGGCCCGCGCTCGGCAACCTTCGACCGCGCCACCGCACTGGCCCGCGACGACCTGCTGTACCTGCGTGCCGACCATCCGCTGTTGCTGTCGGCGCAGGAAATGCTGGCCTCCGGTGAAACCGGCAATGCTGCGTTCCTGGTGGACGACAGCCTGCCGCCGCGCACCGCGATCCTCGAGGCCGTGTTCGTGCTTGAGTGCGTCGCCCATCGCCGCTTGAACGTCGAACGCTTCCTTCCGCCCTTGCCGGTGACGGTGGCGGTCGACAGCAAGCTGCAACACCGCGCGGATTTCGCGCCGAACGAACGCGCCAGCGTGCGCGCAGGCGATCGCCAGTACGATATTTCACCGATGCGAAAAGTGCTCGCCGCGCTGGTTCCGCCGATGCTGGAACAGGCGCGTTTGCAAGGCGACATCCAGTGCGCAGCGCATGCGCAACAGGCGCTGGCCCGGGCCTCGGCCATGCTCGATGCCGAGATACTGCGCATCGAAGCGCTGGCGCAGATCAATCCGTCGGTTCGCCCGCAGGAAATCCAGGCGCTGCGCGACGAGCGCGACCAGTTGCTGGCCGTGTTGCCGAATGCGCGACCCAGGCTCGACTCGATCCGGCTGGTTACCAGCGCGGATTTCCTTTCACTGCGCCGCTGAGGCGCGGCGCACACCCTCGAGCAGAAGCGAAACTCAGCGCACCAGGCGCGGACCCGGAGGCCGTTTCTTCGTGAACGGCGGCAGTCCGCGCCAGTAGCGCAGCAGCAACCAGCCGAACAGCATCCCGCCCAGGTGCGCGAAGTGGGCGATGCCCTGCATCGTGCCGGTCACCCCTGCCACCAGCGAGATCACGCCGAACACGATGACCAGCGTGCGCGCCGACATCGGAATGGGCGGGATGATCAGCATCACCCGTTCGCGCGGGAACATCAGCCCATAGGCCAGCAACACGCCATAGATGCCGCCCGATGCGCCCACGGTCGGAAACACACCGCCGCCATGATTCATCATCACGGTAACCACTATCAGCTGGCACAGGCCGGCGCCGACCATGCAAGTGAAGAAGAACTGCGTGAACCTGCGCGAACCCAGCGTCATCTCGACGCGGGCGCCGAACTGGTAGAGCGCGATGCCGTTGAACAGGATGTGGAAGAAATCGCCGTGCAGGAAGCCGTAGGTGACCAACTGCCAGGGTTGGAAGCCCACGTTGACCGGAAGTCCGTCGGCGCCCATGCCGGCATAGAACTCACCCCAGGGCCACAGGGCAAACCAGTAGCGCATCACTTCCTGGCCGATGATGGCCTGCAGTCCGAACCCGACGGCCATGGCGATAAGCAGGTACTTGGTGACCGGCGGCAAGGGATTCACGGTGCTGGAACTCCTGGTTCGACAAGCAATGATAGCGCCTGCCGCGCGGCGCCCGGCTCACGATACCGATTCACCGCCCCGGCGGCGCCCAAAGTATTTCATCCAGCGTAGCCGCCGCCTTCAGGCCCTTCACCCGGCCATTGCGCACGTCCACGCCTTCGGCGCGCAGCCGCTGCTGCTGTTCGCTGAAATGCGGATGGTCCTCGGGAAAGGCGATGCGGCCGTCCGAGCGCAGGATGCGGTGCCAGGGAAGCTTGGGGTCGTCATTTTCCGAAAGCAGGCGCGCCACCATGCGTGCGCGACCCGGCAGCCCGGCGCGGCGAGCAATTTCGCCATAACCGGCCACTTCGCCGCGCGGAACGGCCCGGATGGCGGCAAGAATACGGTCGGCGGCAGACTTTCCGGGCATGGCGGTTTAGGATACGACACACAACGGCAGGATACCCATGCAGAATTTCGAACAAATCCGCAGCGCCATCCAGGGCGACCACAAGATCACCGCGCGCGAACCCTACATGGTCTGCGTCGAACTCTCGCTTGACCAGGGGCGTCGCCACCAGAGCATCTTCCTGGCCGAGATCGAGGACGACGACGGTCGCAAGTTCCTGCGCGTCAGCACCGTCATCGCGCCGATGACCGGGCTGGACGCACGCCGCATGCTGGCCTTCAACTGGCAAAGCCGCGTCGGCTACATGGCCGTTGGCGAACTCGATTCCGTGCCCTACCTGCAACTGTGCGAGAACCGTCCCTACGACAGCCTCACGCCGGCCGAAGTGGACCGGTTGATCCTGGAAATCGGCGGCGTCGGCGACAACCTCGAGCGCGTGCTTTCCGCGGGCGGCGATCTGCTTTAAGCCCGTGGGAGCGGCCTCGGCCGCGATGAATTACGCGAACCCGTAATTCTTCAGCAGGCGCACCAGGCCCCAGGCGATTCCGCCTGCGGCCGGAATGGTCAAAATCCACGCCCACAGGATTCGCTCGATCACGGTCAGCCTGACCGTGTGCGGATTCTTGGCGAAGCCCACGCCCATGATCGCGGTCGAGATGCTGTGCGTGGTGGACACCGGCATGCCGAAGTGCGCGGCCAGCGCCAGGATCGATGCAGAACTCGTCTCCGCGGCGAAGCCGTTGATCGGATGCAGTTTCACCATCTTGTGGCCCAGGGTCTTGATGATCCGCCAGCCGCCCATCGCGGTGCCGGCCGCCATCACCAGGCCGCAGGTCACGATGATCCAGCTGTCGATGCCATCCTTGCCGCCGTCGGGATGCAGGAAGCCCAGCCACGACGGTAGTGTGTCCAGCGTTCCCGATGCCTGCGCGCCGAAGATCGCCAGGGCAATGATGCCCATCGTCTTCTGCGCATCATTCATGCCATGGGCCAGGCCCATGTAGGCCGCGCTGCCGATCTGCGCCTTGCCGAACAGCGCATTCACCCAGCGCGGGCGCGAGATGCGGCCGAGCCAGCCGCCGGCGTTGTTCATGCTGCTGATGATCGCCATCAGCAAGCCCATGATCAGCACGCCAAGCACGAAGCCCGCCACCGGCGAGGAAATCATCGGAAC
>JAPLSI010000089.1 GCA_026398715.1 Gammaproteobacteria bacterium | reverse complement strand
CGGTTTCCGGACATGAACTGCGGAATACGCTCTATCCCTACTACGTTCCCAAGGCACTGGCCGAATACGGCAGCATGGTGGATGAGAAAGAGGCCATCGTTTCCGATATTCCGTGGGCCGTGGCATGGTATGCTGACCGGGCTTCCATCTGGCAGCCGCGCACCGATGGCAGCTTCGAGGCGACCGACTACCATCGCGTCGACGGCCTGCCCCACGATGAGGGAAACTTCCGCGCGCTGCAGGTGGATGGCATGCGTCGCATCTGGCTGGGCACGCTGGGCGGCCTGGGCGTGTTCACCCCGCAGCCGGTGGCGACGGGACCGCTCGTGCCGGCGCCGCTGGTGGTCGAGTCGTTGAAGGTGGACCTGCGCACCATCCTTCCGGCGCGGTGGTCGCGTCCGCTGGAACTGGGCGCGGGCAAGCACGACGTGATGGTGGAGATGGCCTTGCGCACGGGCGAGCGCGAAGGCGATATCCGCTATCGCAGCCAGATGCTGGGCCTGGAAAAAGTCCCTACCGACTGGTCGGCCGAAAATTCGCGCAGCTTCACCGCGCTGCCGCCGGGCGACTACCGGCTGCGCCTGGAGGCGCGCGACGCCGAAGGCGTGATGGCCGAGCCGATCGAACTTGCCATCGCCATACCGATGCCGTTCTGGCGCACGCCGCCGGCGCTGCTGGCCCTGGCGGCCGCCGGCATGTTGCTGCTTTACGTGCTGTTGCGCCTGCGCGAAGGCCAGCAGCGTCGACGCGAACACCAGTTGGTCGGACTGGTGCGGCAGCGCACGCTGGAACTGGAAACGCGTGGCCTTGAATTGCGCCGCATCAACGAAGAATTGACGCGCCTTTCCTACCACGACCCGCTGACCGATTTGGCCAACCGGCGCATGTTGCTCGAACGCCTGCACGGCGAATGGGAACTGGCGCAGGCGCGCGGCACGTCGCTGGCCTTCGTGTTGTTCGACCTGGACCAGTTCAAGGCCTACAACGACCAGCGCGGCCACCTGGCCGGCGATGATTGCCTGCGCGAGATCGGCCGCCGCATAGACGCCGAACTGCCCGATGACGACGCCACCGCGGGCCGCTACGGCGGCGAGGAATTCGGCGTGGTGATGCCGGGCCTGAACCTTGAACAAGCCATCGAGCAAGGCGAGCGCATCCGCCTTGCCGTCGAGAATGCCAACCTGTCACACCCCGCCACGCCGCAGGGCGTGGTGACCATCAGCGTGGGCGTGGCGGCGCTGGTGCCGCGCGCGGGCTACAGCGCCGAGTTGCTGATCGCCGCGGCGGACGCGGCGCTGTATCGCGCCAAGGCCGGCGGCAAGAATCGCGTCGAAGCCGCCGGGTCGGAACACTACTGACGGCTTGTTCGATTACTTGGTTTCGACTTCCCGGTGCATCGGGGCGAGCTTGGCCAGCAGCTTGTTCTGCGCGCGGAACGAAATGCCGCGCTTGTCCATCGCCATCTGCAAGTCCTCCACCAATGCATTGAAGTGGCCGCGGCCGATATCCAGGCCCTTGTGCGTGGACTTCATGTCGCGACCGGTGTAGGTGCACGGCCCTCCCAAAATCACGCAGAACTGCTCGGCCAGCAGCTTCTTGACCTTCGGCTGGTCGGCGTCCTTGAAGAAAGGCCGCGTGCGCCCGTCGGCCAGCAGGATGACCATGAAGTCGTCCATCAAGGCGGTAAGCCCGGCGATTTCACCGAATTCCTTGTACACCGGCAGCAGCGACGGGTCGGCGGGCGCTGGGTTGGCGGCGGTGGGGTCGCGTGCTTCGCTGGTGGATTTGTTGGCGGTTTCGCTGGCAGTGGTGTTGGTGTTGGCGGGCTGCGCTGCGTCGGCCGGCGGCGCGACGTCGGCAGGCGGCGCTGCATCGGCATCGGCGATGTCGAGGTCGTCGGCGACTTCGGCGGGCGCGGCTTCGGACGTTGGCGCAGCCCCCGTCGTCGGCGTCGGCGCCTGCTGCGCCATTGCGCCGGGCGCGATCGCGATCAACAACGCAGCCAACGCGACCGACGTGCACAACTTCTTCGAAAGGATCATGAGGTTTCTCTGGGGTTCGATTAGAAGCCAACCTGCAGCGACGCATACAGGCCGCGCTGGTTGTCCTTGATGACGATGTTGCCGAGGTCGGCGTAGGCCACGGTCACCGACACGTTGCGGGTGGGCGCGTAGGCGACGAACACGTCGAACCAGTCGTCCTCGCGGGCGATGCCGAGGTTGTCGGGCTTGCTGCGGTACTCGGCGCCGATGGCCAGCTTGCGCGACAGCAGATAGGCTGCCGAGAATTCGAACTGCGGCTTGTAGCTGTCATTCTTGTCGCCGCCGAAACCCAGGATGCCGATCTGGTTGGCCTTGGTGAATCGCACGGTGCCGTTCAACAGCAGGCCCTGCGCCAGGAACAACTTGGTCGCCGACACGTACACATCCACGCCCGAATCATTCTTCGCGCCGATGAAGTCGAGCACCGCGCCCTGGTTGTTCTTCTTGTACTGCAGGCCCACCGCAACCTGCGGCATGGCGCTGTCGGAATTCAGCACCGCATCGCCGGCCACGCGCACCTTCAGGCCGATGATGTCCTGCTTGAAGGTGAAGCCCTCGCCCAGGCCCAGCGCGGCGCCCACTTGTTCGGTGTCGAAGCGCTGTTGCGCAACGCTCAGCTCGACGCGGTCATGGAAGCCGACCAGCACGCCAGCGTCGTCCAGGTGGTAGTCGCCGACATTGACGCGGGTGTAGAAGGCGGTCGCGCCGATCTGGTCACGCGATCCATAGCCGCCAATCACTGCCCAGGGCGTCAGGCCGACGCCGGCAGCGCCTTCAAGTTGGGTAACGCCGCCGGT
>JAPLSI010000053.1 GCA_026398715.1 Gammaproteobacteria bacterium | reverse complement strand
GTCCGTCCCTCGGTCTTGGTTAGCCCTCAATTCGGCTTCGACGGCATCTTCTGACGGAAAGAAGCGGTTAAATGCCCACGACGAAAGTGGGCAAGCAGCCTAGATTTGATTGTCCACGAAGTATTGACAATGTAAATACAGGCGACCATTCTCCGAATGGACAGACGACTGCGATCCGGCGGCACCGACTTTGTCTGAAGAAATCGATGATCAACGAAACCCTCAAGAAGCGACTCGACAAGGATCGACCAGTCACGAGTATCACTCTGCGTATTCCGGTTGACGTCGTGGAAAGCCTGAAAGCCATCGCGCCGCACAAGGGATACGCGGGATACCAGACCTTGTTGAAGGCCTACATCAGCGAAGGCCTTCGCCGTGACGAGGCGGCCTTCGGCTCGGAGCGACTCGAGCGACTGGCGCTGGCGTTGAAGAAGCGCGGTGTTTCAGAGAAAGTAATCGCCGAGGCTTTACGCGACATCGCGGCTTAGCACCTTCGGATTAGTGCAATCAGCTCGATCCTGGTGCGGGCGAAGCCAGCCATTAAGGGTAATGCGTCGTTATCCTAAAAAGCATCACGCCGGCAGTGCGCCGGCGTGAGGGCGAATCGTCGAAGCTACGAACTTGGGAAAGCTACGCTACGCAGCGCCTACCGCTGCGGCTTCGCCGGCGCAGCCACCACCGGACCGACATTGGTCAACTTGATGTTGAAGATCACTACTTGATTGGCCATCTCGCCTGCGCGGTCAATCGTGGTGCCGTGGGCGGCACTACCGGGCAGGACCACTTCCCAACGTGCGCCGGCCGGCATCATCTGCAGCGCTTCGCGCAGGCCTGGCAACGGAATCTCGCTAAGGCGCACGGTCACCGGACCGGCCGGCTGGCCTTCGCTCGGTAGGGTGGTGTCAGCGATCACGCTGCCGTCGGGCAGCGTGCTCTTGAATTCGACCGATATCTGGTTGGCAGGGGTCGGCGCGGCGCCGTTGCCCGATTCGATTTCCCGGTACTGCACGCCGCTGGCCAGCACCTTTACGCCGGGCTTGCCCTTGTTCTGTGCCAGAAACGCATCGCCCTTGGTCTTGTTGTCGGCGGCGCGTTTTTCCATCTCGGCCTTGGCCTTGGCGGACATGCGGTTCTGCAGGCCCTGCATCGCCGCAGCCAGCAATTCGGATGACACGGCCGGATCTTTACGGCCGCTGGCATCCTGGAAGGCCTTCGTTACGGTGGCCATGTCCAATTGTTCGCCGCTACTGACAACGCGCGCGATATCGAGACCGGCGCGGTAGCCCAGGGCATAACTGAGTTTACCTTTCTCGGACGTGGTGTCCTGGGCCGAGGCCGCACCCGCAGTAAGGGCCAGGGCCGCGATGGTGGCGGCGGCGAGCAGACGCAACTTCATTTAGAACTCTCCAGGATGGGTATTGCCGGAAGTTCCGGCAAGGAACAGGGCGATCGGCCGACCGCGTGTGGACTGTTCAGGCGACAGGCTAGGGTACTGTCGGCAGCGCTGGACCGCCACTGAAGAAAGCGGACGACTTCAGCCGCACAACCTGAATCGTTGGCATAGCGCAC
>JAPLSI010000186.1 GCA_026398715.1 Gammaproteobacteria bacterium | reverse complement strand
GTGGGCTTGCGCCTTGATCTCGACGGTACGCGGGAAGTCGGTGCGGCGGAAAACGATGCCGGTGTCGGGCGCTGCCGGGCGCAAGGTCATGTAAACCTTTTCGCCACTGTGAAGCCCCACGCCAGTGGCGCGGATGACGTTCTTTAGCGTGCGTTGCTTAACCATGGGCGAGCGTTCCCAACAGGGAGACACGAAATTTTAACACCGGGGAGGATACCACAGGCTCTCGGGGCCGGTCCCTGCCGGAAGTCCCGCTTTCCCCTGCATGATGATATCGGTTACCGGGACTGTGATCGGACTCCATATATAGGGGTTAGTTCCCGACAGTAAAGCCCCACCGCGGCCAACCCACCCCCTTAAGGCATGGTTGGTCGCGGTGGGTACAGCTAAATTCAGCTTAGTCGGCCTGGCGGCGCAGGAAGGCCGGGATGTCGAGGTAGCTGTGGTCGGTCGGCAGGTCGGCCAGGGCGGTGGCCGGGGCGGAGGGCGCGTCGGTGCCGCGGCTGCTGTGGCGCAGGCCGGGGTTGATGGACGGGGCGCCCAGGCCCACGGGCGGCAGGCTGCCGTTGTGGTTCATGGTCGGCGGCATGGCGTCGAAGTCGGCCAGGCCGGTCGTGCCGTTGCGGACCAGCTTGACCGGGGCGCGCAGGGCTTCCCGGATGTTCTCGTTGCGGTCCGGGCGGACCTGGACGCGGGCGGCGCTGCGGCCAAGGCCCGTGGCAACCACCGTCACGCGCACTTCGTCGGCCATGTCCGGATCGAGCACGGTACCGATAACGACCGTCGCGTCCTCGGACGAGAACTCTTCGATGATCCGGCCGACTTCGTCGAACTCGCGCATCGTGAAGTCCGGACCGGCGGTGATGTTGACCAGCACGCCATTGGCGCCGGCCAGGTTCACTTCGTCCAGCAGCGGGTTGCTGATGGCGGCCTCGGCGGCAGCCTGGGCGCGGTCGTCGCCGCGGGCGGTGCCGCTGCCCATCATGGCCAGGCCCATTTCGGACATGACGGTGCGCACGTCGGCGAAGTCGACGTTGATCAGGCCCGGGCGGACGATCAGGTCGGCGATGCCCTGCACGGCGCCCAGCAGCACGTCGTTGGCAGCGCGGAAGGCCTGCATCATGGTCGCGTCGCGGCCGAGCACGGTGATCAGTTTTTCATTCGGGATGGTGATCAGCGAGTCGCAATGATTCGCCAATTCCTCGATGCCCTTCAGCGCGACCTGCATGCGGCGACGGCCTTCGAACGGGAACGGCTTGGTGACCACGGCCACCGTAAGGATGCCGCGCTCCTTGGCAAGCTGCGCAACCACCGGTGCTGCGCCGGTACCGGTGCCGCCGCCCATGCCGGCGGTGATGAACACCATGTCGGCGCCATCCAGCGCTTCCAGGATGCGCTCGCGATCTTCCAGTGCGGCCTGGCGGCCGACTTCCGGATTCGCGCCTGCGCCCAGGCCCTTGGTGACATTGCCGCCGAGCTGCAACTGCATCTTTGCGCCGGACTGCTTGATTGCCTGCGAGTCGGTGTTGGCGGTGATGAACTCCACGCCGTCCACGCCCGCGTTGACCATGTGCGCCACGGCGTTGCCACCGCCGCCGCCCACGCCGATGACCTTGATGACGGCATTGGGTGCCAGTCGTTCAACCAATTCGAAAAGTGCCATGTTCGTATTCCTCGTTTTATGCCTTAGGGGGTGTTTTCTTTGAACGTTTGAAATTTAGAACTCGCCGCGATACCAGGTTTTCAATTTGCTGAAGAGCGTCCCTGCCTTGCCTGTATTGATCCGCGGTCGATGCGGATGCTCGAGCTGGCTGCCCCACAGCAGCAGCCCCACGCCGGTGGCGTGCACCGGATTGCCAACGACCTCGCCCAGGCCGCTGACGTGCTGCGGAATGCCGACGCGAACGGGCATGTGCAGCATTTCTTCGGCAAGCTCGACCACGCCTTCCATGCGCGAGGACCCACCGGTCAGCACCATGCCGGCGCGGACCAGTTCCTCGAACCCGGAACGGCGCAGTTCGGCCTGCACCATTTCGAAAATTTCCTCGTAGCGGTTCTGCACCGCCTCGGCGAGGGCCTGTCGTGCCAGCCGGCGCGGCGGACGGTCGCCGACGCTCGGTACCTGGATGCTTTCTTCCGCGGTCGCCAGTTGCGCCAGCGCGCAGGCGTAGCGGACCTTGATCTGTTCGGCTTCGGGCGTGGGCGTGCGCAACAGGTGCGCGATGTCATTGGTCACCTGGTCGCCGGCGATCGGTAGCGAAGCTGTGTGCCTTATCGCGCCCTGCACGAATACGGCGATGTCGGTGGTGCCCGCGCCGATGTCCACCAGCACGACGCCGAGTTCGCGCTCGTCCGCGGTCAACACGGCGGTGCTGCTCGCGACCGAGCTAAGGATCAGGTCGTCCACCTGCAGGCCGCAGCGGTTGACGCACTTGGTGATGTTGGCCGCCGCACTCACTGCACAAGTCACCAGGTGCGCGCGCACTTCAAGGCGCACCGCCGACATGCCGACCGGATTGCGGATGCCTTCCTGCGAGTTGTCTACGATGTATTCCTGGGCGATGGCGTGCAGGATGCGCTGGTCGGCGGGCACGGCGACGGCCTTGGCCGCTTCCAGCACTCGGTCCAGGTCCGCATAAGTCACTTCGCCACCGACCACCGGCACGATGCCGGGCGAGTTGCGGCACAGCGTGTGGCTGCCCGACACCGAGGCGTACACCGATCGGATCTCGCAGCCGGCCATCAGCTCGGCCTCTTCGATGGCGCGCTGGATGGACTGCACGGTGGACTCGATGTCCACCACCACGCCGCGTTTCATGCCGCGCGATTCGTGCGAGCCGATGCCGATCACTTCGATTTCCTGCCCGGGCGAGTACTCGCCAACGAGTGCGGTTATTTTCGAGGTGCCGATGTCGAGACCGACGATCAGTGCTTTGTCACCTTTGCGATTCATGATTTGGCCTGTGAAGCGGGAACGGGGGGACTGGCGGGCGCGATCGGCCGCCAGGTCAATGCGAAACCATTGGTGTAGCGAAGGTCGGCGCGAGAGAGTCGGCGCGGCTCGGTGGTTTCCAGGCGCGGCAACATCCGTGCGAAGCGGGCCAGGCGCTGCTGCGGGTCGCCGCGCCCTACTTCGATCTCGGTACCGTCGGACAGCGTCAGGTTCCAGCTGCCACGGGCCGACAGGCGGACGATGTTCACGCCCAGGCCGTGGCTGAGGAACAAGGGCTTGGCCTGGCTGTGGAAGGCCATCAGTTCGGCGGCGCGATCGTCGGGGCCGTCGAAGATGGGCAGCTTCGAGACATGGCCCTTCGGCGCAGGAAAGATCTCGCCGTTCTCGGCCAGCATGCGCACCGCGCCCCAGCGAGCGATCGGCTTGTATTCGAGGATGGAAACTTCCAGGCGATCGGGCCAGCGCTTGCGCACTTCGACGCGATGCACCCAGTCCATCTTCGCCAACGCGGCGCGAACCTGGTCCAGGTCCACGGCGAAGAAGCCGTTCTGCACCAGCGGCAACACCACCGTGCGCACGCGCGCGTCGCTGACCTGGCGGAATTCGCCGGTCACGACCAGCTGCCGCATCGGCCAGCGCGAACCGGCGATCCAGCCATTGAGCACGGCCGCTATCGGCAGCACTACCAGGCTGACCGCCAGCACCCACGCAGCGATGCGCAACAGGGCGTTCACTCGACGCTTGTCTCCAGGATCTTCCAGCACAGGGTTTGGAAATCAATGCCAATTTGCGCCGCGGCCTTGGGCACCAGCGAGTGGCTGGTCATGCCCGGCGCGGTATTCACTTCCAGCAGGTAGAACTTGCCGGCCTTGTCGCGCATCACGTCCACGCGGCTCCAACCCTCGCAGCCGATGGCATGGAAGGCCTGCAACGCGAGCTTTCTGATCTCGTCCTCCGCCTCGCCTTCCAGGCCGGGGCACAGGTACTGGGTGTCTTCCGCCACGTACTTGGCGTGATAGTCGTAGTACTCGCCGGCCGGCACGATGCGGATGGACGGCAGCGCGATGTCGCCGAGAATGCCGACGGTGAGTTCCTGGCCTTCGATGAGTTGTTCCATCAGCAACTCGCCCGGGTAACGCGCAGCGAGCTCCACCGCGGCATCGAGGTCGGCATCGTTGAAGACGCGGCTGACGCCGACGCTGGAACCTTCGCAGGACGGCTTGACGATGACCGGCAGGCCCAGTGATTTGGCGGCCGCGTGCACGTCATCCCCTTTCGCGATGCGGATGTAGCGCGGCGTCGGCAAGCCCAGCGCAAGCCAGACCTGCTTGCTGCGGATCTTGTCCATGGCCAGCGCCGTACCGAGCACGCCGGAACCGGTGCAGGGAATATTCAGCGCCTCCAGCAGGCCCTGCAGCACGCCGTCTTCACCGCCGCCCTTGTTGCCGTGCAGGATGTTGAAGACGCGATCGAACTTGCGGCCGCCGCTGCCGACCAGCGATCCGACCAGCGCCGGGATGCCGTCCACGGCATGCGCGTCCACGCCGCGGGCGCGCAGTGCTTCCAGCACGTTGCTGCCGGAGTTCAGCGAAACTTCGCGCTCGGAACTGGTGCCGCCCATCAGTACCGCAACGCGTCCAAAGCCGCGCGGGTCGGTGACGATGCTCATTTTTCCACTCCTGCAAAACCATTTGCCGCAATCTGGTTGGCCACCTGGCCGATGTCGCCGGCGCCCATCACCAGCAGGATGTCGCCATCCTTCAGCACGTCGGCCAGCACCGGTGGCAGCGCGCTTGCGTTGGCGACGACCACGGGGTCGATGCGGCCGCGCGCGCGGATGGCGCGGGCCAGCGATTTGGAATCGGCGCCCACCACCGGCGCTTCGCCGGCGGCATAGACTTCGGTCAGCACCAACGCGTCCACGCTGGACAGGACGCCTGCGAATTCATCGAACAAATCACGCGTGCGGCTGTAGCGATGTGGCTGGAAGGCGACCACGAGGCGGCGCGTGGGCCAGCCACCGCGGGCGGCGGCGAACACAGCTTCAAGCTCGCTGGGGTGATGGCCATAGTCGTCCACCACCAGGGCCTTGCCGCGACCGAAGTCGATCTCGCCCTTGACGTTGAAGCGGCGACCTATGCCCTGGAATTTTTCCAGCGCGCGACCGATGGCATGCGGGTCCACGCCCAGCTGCCAACCCACCGCCGCTGCAGCCAATGAGTTGAGTACGTTGTGCCGGCCCGGAAGATTCAGGCGCACATCGATCGGCGCGGTTTCGGGCAGGTGCAGCGTGTAGCACATGGTGCCGCCTTCCTGGCGCACGTTGGTGGCGCGCACGTCGGCCTTGTCCGAGAAGCCGTAGCCCATCACGTGGCGCGGCATCTGTTCGGCCAGCAGGTTCACTTCGTAGTCGTCGATGCACAGGATCGCCAGGCCGTAGAACGGCAGGCGGTGCAGGAACTCGTTGAAGGCGGCCTTCACGCGGTTGAAGTCGCCGCCGTAGTTTTCCAGATGGTCGGCGTCGATATTGGTGACGACGGCGATCAGCGGATTCAGACGCAGGAAGCTGCCGTCGCTCTCGTCGGCCTCGCCCACCAGCCACTGGCCGGTGCCCAGGCGCGCATTGGCGCCGGCCGAAAGCAGCTGGCCGCCGATGACGAAGGTCGGGTCGAGCCCGCCTTCGGACAGCACGCTGGCGGCCAATGACGTGGTGGTGGTCTTGCCATGCGTGCCGGCGATGGCGATGCCGCGCTTGAGGCGCATCAACTCGGCCAGCATCTCGGCGCGCGGCACGACCGGCACGCGCTTGTCGTGGGCGGCGACCAATTCGGGGTTCTCCGGCTTGATGGCGCTGGAGATGACGACGACGTCGGCGTTGCCGATATTTTCTGCCGCGTGGCCGCGATGCACCACCGCGCCCATCTGCGCCAGGCGCCGGGTAACGACGGAGTCGGCCTGGTCGGAGCCGGAAACCTGGTAACCAAGCGTGACGAGAACTTCGGCGATGCCACTCATGCCGGCACCGCCGATGCCAACGAAATGTACGCGCGGGAAGGCGCGTGCCAGGTCGCCGCTACCCATCAAACGACGACGCATCATGCGCGTGCCTCCTGCAGTGCGATATCGGCGACGGCCTTGGCGGCGTCGGGGAAGGAAGCGGCACGCGCGGCTTGCGCCAGCGCAAGCAACTGCGCGCGATCGCCGGCATACGTTGCAAGGCGCTCACGCAGCGCGTCCTCGAGCTTGCCGTCCTGGCGCAACCAGGTGCCGCCGCCGGCTTCTTCCAGGAACTCGGCATTGCGGGCCTGGTGGTCGTCGACGGCGCCGGGGAACGGAATGAGGATGCTGCCCACGCCTGCGGCGCAGAGTTCGGCGATGGTGAGCGCGCCGGCGCGGCCGATCACCAGGTCCGCCCAACCATAGGCGGCGGCCATGTCGGTGATGAAGGCTTCGATGCTGGCGCTGACGCCGGCTTCGCTGTAGGCGCGGCGGGCATCGTCGAGCATCTTGTCGCCGCACTGGTGGCGGATTTCGAAGGCATGCGTTGCCTGCAGGTGCGAGATGACATGCGGCACGGTGGCGTTGATGGCGCGTGCGCCCTGGCTGCCGCCCAGTACCAGCAGGCGGATGGGCCCATCACGATGCGCGAAACGTTCCGCCGGCGGCGGCAGCGCGGCAATTTCCGGACGCACCGGATTGCCGACGGTTTCGTTCGGCACGCCGGCGAAGCTGCCGGGGAAGCCGCACAGCACGCGCTTGGCGAAACGCGCCAGGATGCGGTTGGTGAAACCCGGCGCGCGATTTTGTTCGTGCACGATAAGCGGCCGGCGCAGCAGCCACGCCGCCATGCCGCCCGGGCCGGCCGCGAAGCCGCCGAAGCTGATGACTGCGCGTGGCTTGGCCCGGCGCAGCACGCCAATGGCCTGCAGCACCGAACGCACGACCACGAACGGCGCGCCCAGTTTCGAAATGAAGCCCTTGCCGCGCAGGCCGCGCACGGCGATGGTTTCGATCGGGAACTGGTTGGCGGGCACGAGCCGCGTTTCCATGCCGCCGTCGGCACCCAGCCACAGCACCGGCACGTGACGGTCGCGCAATGCGCGCGCCACGGCGAGGCCCGGGAAGATGTGGCCGCCGGTGCCGCCGGCGAGGATCATCACCGGTGATTCCAGGGTGGTGGCGAGCACGGCGCTCATCGCTGCGCCCCGAAGCGCGGCTCGATGCGGCTGCGGCCGCCGCTGCCACGCGAGACCGGCATCACCGCCGTCATCGGCGGCGGCACGTGGCGCGTGGAAGTATTCGATGGGCGGGCGATGTCGAGGTCTTCGCCTTCAGCGACGGCATCGCTGCGCGGCGCATCACCGCGCACACGCGCCGCATGGCGGCGTTCGGCGCGGTCGAGCTCGCAGCTGATGCGCAGCAACAGGCCGACTGCGGCGCAAGTCATCAACACGCTGGAGCCGCCGGATGAAATCAGCGGCAGGGTCAGGCCCTTGGTCGGCAGGATGCCCATGTTCACGCCCATGGACACGAAGGCCTGCAGGCTGATCCACAGGCCGATGCCGAAGGCGCAGTAGCCACCGAAGGGCAGGCGCAATTCCATGCAGCGCATGCCGATGCGCAAAGCGCGCCAGGTGAACAAGGCAAACAGGGTGATGACCACGCACACGCCGAGGAAGCCGAGCTCTTCGGCCGTAACGGCGAAGATGAAGTCGGTATGCGCCTCGGGCAGGTAGTCGAGCTTGAGAATGCTGCCGCCCAGGCCAACGCCGGTCATGTCGCCGCGGCCGATGGCGATCAGCGCCTGCACCAGCTGGTAACCACTGTCGAGCGCATCGGCCCACGGATTGCTGAAGGAGGTAAGGCGGCGAACGCGATACGGCTCCAGCATCACCACGAAGGACATGACGGCCAGGCCGGCAAGCGCCGGGATGGCCAGGTTGCGGATGCGTGCGCCGCCCAGCCAGACCATGCCGCCGGTGATGGCGAACAACAGCATCGCCGAGCCGAAATCGGGCTGGATCAACAGCAGGCCGACCAGTCCGCCGGCAACCATCAGGGGCTTCAGCAGCGCTTTCCAGCTGTCGCCGATCGCGTCGCGATGGCGCACCAGGTAGCTCGCCAGCCACACGATCAGCATCAGCTTCACCGCTTCCACCATCTGGAAGTTGGCCAGGCCCAGGTTCAGCCAGCGACGCGCGCCATTCACCGTCTTGCCGATGCCGGGCAGGAACACCGCGATCAGGCCGATGAAGCACAGCAGCAACAGCAGTTGCGAATGTTGTTCGATGCGCTTCATCTCCACGCGCATCAGCACCGAGGCGATGGCGATGCCCATGGCCAGGAAGATCAGGTGTTTGGTGAGGTAGTAGAACGGGCTGGCGCCGTTGCTCATCGCATAGGGCATGGAAGCCGAAGCGACCATCACTACGCCCAGGCCGGTCAGCGCCAACGCGATGCACAGCAGCCACGCGTCGAAGCGGCCTTCGAGCTCGTCGAAGCGCAGCGCTTGCGTTGCCCGGTCACCGAGGAATCCCATCAGCGCACCTTCAAGGTGGCGAGGCCCACCAGCACGAGGATCACCGACACGATCCAGAAACGCACGATGACGCGCGGCTCCGGCCAGCCCTTCAATTCGAAATGGTGGTGGATCGGCGCCATCCGGAAGATGCGCTTGCCGGTGAGCTTGAACGAGGCGACCTGGATCATCACCGACAGCGTTTCGATGACGAAGATGCCGCCCATCACCAGCAGGATGGCTTCCTGCCGGACGATTACGGCGATGCAACCGAGCGCCGCGCCCAGCGCCAGCGCGCCGATGTCGCCCATGAAAACCATGGCGGGATACGTGTTGAACCACAGGAAGCCGAGGCCCGCGCCGGCGATGGCCGCGCAGAAGATGCTCAACTCACCGGCGCCGGGCACGGCCGGAATCTGCAGGTACTGCGAGAACACCGCATTGCCCGATGCGTACGCGAACACGCCCAGCGCGGCGGCGACCAGCACGGTGGGCATGATGGCCAGGCCGTCGAGGCCGTCGGTCAGGTTGACGGCGTTGGAGAAGCCGACGATCCAGAAATAGGCCAGAACCACGAAGCCCAGGCCCATCGGGATGGCGACGTTCTTCAGCAGCGGCAGGTACAGCGTGGTCGCGGCGGCAACGTCGGCGGTGTAATACAGGAACAGCGCGGCGGCCAGGCCGAACAGCGACTGCAGTGCGTACTTGTGCCGGGATTTCAGGCCGTTGGGATCGCGCTTGACGATCTTGATCCAGTCGTCGTACCAGCCGATGGCGCCGAAGCTGATCAACACGAACAGCAGCACCCACACATAGCGGTTGCGCAGGTCGCCCCACAGCAAGGTGGCAAGGGTGATGGTGAGCAGGATCAGCGCGCCACCCATGGTTGGCGTGCCGGCCTTGACGAAGTGCGTGGCCGGGCCGTCGCTGCGGATCGGCTGGCCGCCGCCCTTCAGGCGGGCAAGACGATCGATGACCCATGGCCCCAGCATCAGGGTCAGCGCCAGCGCGGTGAGCGCGCTGAGGATCGCCCGCATCGTGATGTAGTTGAACAACGCGAAGAAGCTCGCGAATTCCTGCATGATGCGCGCCAGTTCAAGCAGCATGCCCGGTTTCCCCTGGGTTGATGTGAAGCAAAGCAGTTACGACCTTGTCCATCGCGCTCGAGCGCGAGCCCTTGATCAGCACGCGCAGTCCCCTGCCCCCGCGAATGCGCAGCCCTTCTTCGAGCGCGTCCACGAGGTCTTGTTGCGAATTGAAATGTTCTGCGCCCGCGCCAAAGGCGCTGCTGGCGGAGCGACTGATCTTTCCGACCGTCCACAGGCGCTTGATGCCGGCGGCCTTGGCTTGCTCGCCTATTTCGGCATGCAGGCGCGAGGCGCCCTCGCCCAGTTCGGCCATGTCGCCCAGCACCAGCCAGGCGTCGCCGCCGGATTGCGCCAGCGTGGCGATGGCGGCGAGCACGGAGCCAGGGTTGGCGTTGTAGCTGTCGTCGATGATGGTCGCGCCGTTGGCCAGCGCATGCGAAATCTGGCGGCCCTTCACCGGTTCCGCGTTCTCCAGCCCATGCACGATGGCGTCGAAATCGGCGCCTGCAGCCAGCGCCAGGGTACTGGCGGCCAGCGCGTTCATCACGTTGTGCGCGCCGGGCAACGGCAACACGATGTCGGCGCTGCCGGCCGGCGTGTGCAGGAAGAAGCGCGAGCCCTGCGCATCGATGCGGATGCGGCTGGCGTACACGTCGGCGTCGTTCTCGATACCGAAGCGGAAAGTACGGCGACTACCGACGATCTGCGCAAAAAATGGAGCAAACGTGTCGTCGGCATTGATCACGGCCACGCCGTCGTCGGGCAGGGCCTCGTAGATGGCGCCCTTGGTCTCGGCGATGCCGAGCAGGCTACCCATGCGCTCCATGTGCGCCGGCGCGATGTTGTTCACCAGCGCCACTTGCGGCGGCACGATGCTGGCCAGGTAGGCGATGTCGCCGGGCTTGCCGGCGCCCATTTCATAGATGGCGAATTGCGCGTCTTCCGGCGCATCGATGACGGCCAGCGGCAGGCCGATCTCGTTGTTGCGGTTGCCGGGGTTGAAATAGGTGCGACCGACGCGCGCCAGGATGCCCTGGGTAAGCATCTTCACCGAGGTCTTGCCGTTGCTGCCGGTAAGTGCGACGACGACGGCGGGGCGTTCCTTCTGCATGCCGGCGGCGAACTCGCCCAGGGCTTCCTGGGTGTCGGCGCACAACACTCGCGGCAGGTCGGTGTCCACGTCGCGATGCAGCAGCAGGGCGACGGCGCCGCGCGACTGCGCCTGCGCCACCATGTCGTGCGCGTCGAAGTTTTCACCGCGCAGCGCAACGAACAAGGCGCCAGGCGCAATGGTGCGGGAATCGGTGCTGACCGATTCGATGGTGACGTCGTCGCCGAGGTGGCGACCCTCGCACCAATTCGCAATTAGTGAAAGCGGAGTTGGCCTCATCGCCCTGCCCCGTTCGACTTGGGTTTCAGGTGCATGTCGAAGTCCGCAAGGGCTGCGCGCGCAACCGCAAGGTCGTCGAAGGCGTATTTCACGCCGGCGATTTCCTGGTAGGCCTCGTGTCCCTTGCCGGCAATCAGCAGGATGTCGTTCGGGCCGGCGCCCTTCAGCGCCTGGGCGATGGCGGCGGCGCGGTCGCGCTGCACTTCGAAGGTTGCCGAAGCGCTGAAGCCGGCCACGATGTCCGACACGATGACGTCGCCGTCTTCGCTGCGCGGATTGTCGTCGGTGACGATGATGCGGTCGGCGTTGGCTTCGGCGATGGCGGCCATCTGCGGCCGCTTGCCGCGATCGCGATCACCGCCGCAACCGAACACGCAGGTCAGGTGGCCGGGGGTGTGTTCACGCAGGCTGGTCAGCGCCTGCTCGAGGGCGTCGGGCGTATGCGCGTAATCAACAACCACCAGCGGCTGGCCGCGGCGGCCGCCGACGCGACTCATGCGGCCATCCACCGGCGACAGGTTCGGCAATACCTTCGCCACGTAGGCCAGCGACCAGCCGAGCGCGCGCAGGCTGCCGGCGACGGCCAGCAGGTTGTCTATATTGAATCGGCCGAGCAGCGGCGAGGCGATGGCGTGGGACTCGTTGCCTTCCACCAGGTCGAAGCGCAGGCCTTTCGGCGACAGCTCGAGTTTTTCCGCACTCAGCACCGCGCCGGCCGCGCCGCGCGAGCTGACGCCGATCCGGCGCACGTCGCTGGCGACGGTGTCCATCAATTCCGCGCCGAAGGCATCGTCGAGGTTGACCACCACCGCCTGCAGCGTCGGCCACTGGAACAGTTTCGCCTTGGCCTTGCCGTATTCGGCCATGGTGCCGTGGTAATCAAGGTGATCGCGCGTGAGATTGGTGAACACCGCCACGCGGAAGGCAACTTCGTCCACGCGGCCTTGTTCCAGCGCGTGCGAGGAAACTTCCATGGCCACGTGGCTCGCGCCTTGCGCGCGCATGCGCGCCAGCAGGCGATGCACCGCGATGACATCCGGCGTGGTGCGCTCGCCAGCCACGTGCTGGCCGTACAGGCCCGAACCCAGCGTGCCGATGGTGCCGACGGTCTGTCCCTGCAGGCTGAGCGCCTGGGCGATCAGCTGCACGGTGGACGTCTTGCCGTTGGTGCCGGTTACGCCCGTCATCGCCAGTGCGCGCGACGGCGACTGGTAAAAGCGATCGGTCAGCCTGCCCTGCTTCGCGCGCAGGTTTTCCACGCCGATCGCGTAGTCGGGAAGCTCGCTGCCTTCCGGCGCAGGCGTTTCGTAGAGGATGGCGGCGACTTTCGCGGCACGCGCGGCATCAATGAAGCGCAGGCCGTGCGTGCTGGCGCCGGCCAGTGCGATGAAGGCGTCGCCTTCATGCAGCTCGCGGCTGTCGGCGGACAGGCCGTGCAACACCGGATTGAAACCCGGCGGCGGCGATGCCTCGCCTGCCAGCAGTTCCTGCAGTGGCATGGTCATGGTTTCGGGGCGCGTGGTCACAGGCTTTCCGCCTCGGCGGTTGCTTGCGCATCAGCACTTGCACCAGGCGTCGCGACCGCAGCGGCCGGCGCTGCAATCGCCGGCGAGGGTACGCCAACGCCCGGCGCGACCACACCCGCTGCAACGGCGGCCGGCTTGGGCGCGTTGGATGCGTACCACTGCTCGACGTGGTCGGGCGGCACGTCCATCAGGCGCAGCGAACCGTCCATGATGTTGTGGAATACCGGCGCCGACACCAGGCCGCCGTAATAATCGCGGCCGCGCGGATTGTTGATGACCACCACCGTCGCAAACTTCGGACGGTCCAGCGGCACCACGCCGGCGAACACCGACACGTAGCGCTTGGTGTAACCGCCGCCGCTGGCGGTGCGCGCCGTGCCGGTCTTGCCGGC
>JAPLSI010000118.1 GCA_026398715.1 Gammaproteobacteria bacterium | reverse complement strand
CGTGATTTGCCCCGGCCTGGACCTGCGATTGCAGGACGCGCGACAGCGGCACTACTACGTTCCATTCGCCAACCTCGGCGGATTGCGCCGGTCCGGGGAATGGTTCTGGACCAATCCCTTTCCTGATTGACCGCGGCGGGGCCAGCCCACGACCTTGGGTCTGTTGACATACTGTGTGGCGTACAGTACTGTGCGCCCCATGGGTGAATCGGACGCTTTCGGAAAATTGGAGCTCGAGCTGCGGCGCGGGGTGCTGGTGCTGGCCACGCTGTCGCAGTTGCGCGGGCAACGCTACGGCTACGAGCTTCGCCAGGCGCTGGCCGACAAGGGCATGCCGATCGAGGAAGGCACGCTGTATCCGTTGCTGCGGCGACTGGAAGCCCAGGGCGTGCTGACCAGCGAATGGAAGATCGAGGACGGCCCGCCCCGTCGCTACTACTCGCTGAATGCGGACGGCCGCAAGTTGCTGAAGAAGCTGACCGAATCATGGCAAGGCATGAACGGCGCGATGGATCGACTTCTGGAAGAGGACTGAGGAATGAATGCGAACGACGTGATCGAGGCCTATGTCAACGACGTGGCCATGCAACTGCCGCGCAAGCAACGCAACGACGTGGCGTTTGAACTGCGAGCGCTGTTGAACGAGGAGTTGCAGGCGCGTGCAGACGAGAGTGGTCGCGCGGCGGATGCCGACATGGCCGTCGAATTGCTGCGTGCGTTTGGCCACCCGGCAGACGTCGCGGCGCGCTACAGGCCGACGCTGGTCGTCATCGACCCGGCGGACGGCTACGCATTCGTCCGACTGACCGTGATCGGCCTGCTGGTCGTCTGGACGCTTGGCCTGATCGCGCAGTTCGGCGAGCCGATCCAGTCGGCCGATGAATTCCTGCTGGCGCTAGGCCAGTGGTGGACCAGGACGGTGATTGCTTCGCTGTGGTGGCCGGGCGTGCTGGCCGTGTATTTCGCCATGGCCGCATGGACGCGCCGCCGATGGCCGCAAGCGAAGACGTGGAAGCCGGTGGCTGCGGACCACATTCCTGGTGGCCGTGCGGCGATGGTGATGGGACTGGCCGGCGTCGTCCTCGGACTTTTTATCCTGGGCGATCCGCGCTGGGTGCTTGACGCCTTTTGGGGCGGCCGGGCCGCGCCAGCGGCGTACGAGGCCCTTACCTACAGCGAAGCGTTTCGACAGCGCGAGGGCCTGTTGTTGTGGCTGCTGGTCGCACTGAACATTCCCCTGCTGGCTGCCGCGATCGTGATGGGCCGCTGGACGGCCGTGCTGCAACGCGTGCAGACGGCAGGAAGCCTCGCCACGTGCGCCGTGATGGCGTGGGTCGTTGCGAGTGGTCCGATCTTCATCCGGCCGGCGAGCGACAGCATGACGAAGGGCTTGATGGTGCTGATCATCGTTTTGACACTGCTCGTTCTCGGCATCAGACTCCACCGAAACGTGAAGCCGACGCCGGACCGCATGGGGCGCCGTCTGGCCGGATAGTTTTTCGCCAGCAAGGGAGCAAGCCATGTCGAATGCCGCACCGCTGATCGCACCCGTCATTGCGCTTGTGCTGTGGACCGGAGTCATCTGGGGCTGGATGTACGCGACGCGCATCCCCGCCATCATGAAGGCGAGAATGGTGCTGGACCCGATGGCGCCGCGCGGCGATCAGATGGCGCAGCTGCCTGCGCGCGTGCGATGGAAGGCCGACAACTACAACCATTTGCTGGAACAACCGCCGATCTTCTACGCGACGGTGTTGGCCCTGGCGCTGCTTGGCGACCCCTCGGCAAGCAGCGTGTACCTCGCCTGGGGCTATGTCGTGCTGCGCATCGTGCACAGCCTGTGGCAGACGCTGTCGAATCACATCCCGACGCGGTTCGCGCTGTTCTTCATCTCGTCGCTGGTGTTGTTTGTGCTGGCCATCAAGGCTGCCGTGCTGGCATTCTAATCCGACATGCAGGAGACGCCTGGTGACCGAACACCCGATTGACACGTGGCATCACCTGGTTCGCACGCACGATGCCTCCGGCCTGGCGACGCTGCTGGCAGACGACGTGGTATTCCATTCGCCGGTGGTGCATACGCCACAGCGCGGAAAGAAGTTGGCTGCTGGCTATCTGGGCGCCGCCTTCCACGTGTTCTTCAACCCCAGCTTCCGCTACGTTCGCGAGATCCGCGGACAGTCGGATGCCATGCTGGAGTTCGAGACCGAGATCGACGGGGTTCTGGTGAATGGCGTGGATATCATCCGGTGGAACGAGGCCGGCCAGATCGTCGACTTCAAGGTGATGGTACGGCCGTTGAAGGCCATCAACCTGATCCACCAGAAGATGGCGGCGATGCTGCAATCGAAGGCCGGGGACATCGCAGCGCCATCGACCAGGGAGTAGATGCAACATGTTCCAGGAACACTTCCTGGCCTATCTGCGGCACTATTCGCACCGGGACCTCGATCGTGTGTCGGACATGTTCAGCGACGACGTAACCTTGCGCGACTGGAATATTTCGGTAGTCGGCAAGGCGGCAGCGGTGGCGGAGACCTCGCGAAACTTCGAGTCCTGCCAATCCATCCAGATCCAGGCACTCGGCATTTTCGAAGGTGGCGACACAGTGGCGGGCGAGCTGCATATCGTGGTGGATGGCAAGATCGAGTTGTACGTGGTCGATGTCATCAGCTTTGACCCGGATGGAAAGATAAAATCAATTCGCGCCTACCTTGGCAGGGGCGACGACCAGGAAATGAAGGCGCAATGATCCTGTTTCTCGTATTCATCGTAGTCATGGCCTTGCCGGCCGTGTGGCTCTTTGCGCGGACCAAACCCGCCACCAGTCGCGTGGACCTTCTACGACGATTCAACGCCTTTACCTGGTTCCTGGTGTTGTTCGCCGGCGCGTCGGCCTGGATCTACCTCACGCAGGGTGCGGCGCAGGGCGCAACTGCGGGTGTCTCGCCCTATCTGGCGACTATCGGCGCTGTCGCTTCGGGCAGCAGCGTGCTGTTGCTGGCCGCGCTGGTGCGCATCGTGGTGTTTCGCCGCTACCGATAAGGGCATCGGTGGGCCATTGGGCCTAGAATCATGCGATGCAAAGCCAGCTCGTCCTGAAATTCCGCCGCCCGGTGCTCGATGCTGCCGGCGTCGCCACGCTCGAGGCCCATCTGCGCGACACCCTGGGCGACAGCGTCGAGATGGATGGACACAACGAGGGCGTGCGCGACATCGATGTCTTCATCGTCACCGGGGATCCGGCATCCACCTTCAGGCGCTGCAAGCCCGTGCTCGAACAGATGCAGGTGCTGGACCGGGTGGTCGCGGCACACCGCTATGTCGGCGGCCTGCAGTTCAAGGTGATCTGGCCGCTGCGCTGGGGCCGGAAATTTTCCGTCAGCTGAAATATGGAATCATAGAACCATGCCCAACCTGCCCCGCTGCCCTGCCTGCAATTCCGAATACACCTACGAAGATGGCGGGAACTACGTCTGCCCCGAGTGCGCCCATGAATGGCCTGTGGTCGCAGCGGTGGCGGTGGCCGATCAGGTCGCCGTGGTGCGTGATGCCTATGGAAACGTGTTGCAGGACGGAGACAGCGTCACGGTGATCAAGGACCTGAAGGTCAAGGGCACGTCGTCGGTGGTGAAGGTCGGCACCAAGGTGCGCAACATCCGCCTGGTGGAAGGCGACCACGACATAGACTGCAAGATCGATGGCATTGGCGCCATGCAACTGAAATCCGAGTTCGTGAAGAAGGCCTAGCGGCATCGTCCAACCACAAGGGAGAAGGTTATGCGCATCGCAAAGCAGGACGTACCAGTCAGGATCGACGTACCCGGCGCAGTCGCCCGCCAGAAGACCGAATTCGGCAGCGCGGCGGGTTTCGGAATGATGAGCGGCGAGTATTTTTCGCTGGGCGCCGGCACCGACATCGCGCCGCTGTTGCAGGGGCTGAAGGGCGACATGTGCCAGTCGCCGCACTGGGGCTATGTGATCCAGGGCGAACTGACGGTGAGCTACGGGGACGGAACGATCGAAGTGATTCGCGGCGGGGACCTGTTCTACTGGCCGCCGGGCCATTCGGTGAAAGTGGGCGCAGACGCCGAAGTCATCCTGTTCAGCCCGCAGCACGAACACAGCGAAGTCATAGACCATATGCTGCACAAGATGGCCGGATGACCCCGAAGACCCAGGCGATCGTCGCCACGGGATCGCTGGTGCTGCTGGGCATCCCGCTGGCCTTCGTGGCGACGTTGCTGCTGTATCCGTTCTGGAGCTGGTTCGAAGCGCGAACGGGCATCGAGGCCATGGGTCATTCCGGCCCTGCCATCTGGTGTTTCTTCGCCGTCTACCTGGCCATGCTGCTCGCCTGTTACGTGGGAGCGCGTCGGGCGATCAGGCGCGCGCTGCAGTCAGCCGACTGAGCCCCGCTCCTACTCCATGCAGCATGCCTGTGCTTCAATAGGGTTCCAGCATCGATGCCGCCGGCATTCGAACTGTCGTCACGAGGAAGTCCCATGAATCCCGTCAAATTAGCCGCAATCGTATTGTTGGTCGCCGGCGTGCTTGCGCTGGTGTACGGAGGCTTCAGCTATACCAAGGACACGACGGCAGTAAAACTCGGGCCGATCGAGATGACGGTGAAGGAAAAGAAGACGGTGAACGTGCCCATGTGGGCTGGCATCGGCGCCATCGTGTTGGGCGGCGTGTTGCTGGCCACCGGCGGCAAGCGCTGATTCCAAGGGGCCAAGCCGGGAATCGCCGACATGGCCGAGGCCATCACGCTGACCAGCATTGTCGTGGACGATTACGACAAGGCGATCGATTTCTTCACGCGCGTGATGCGATTCGAGTTGCGCGAGGACAGTGATCGCGGCGGCGGCAAGCGCTGGGTGGTGGTGGCGCCTGCGGGCGGACGCGGCGGCGGCTTGTTGCTCGCCAAGGCGGCAACGGCGGACCAGCAGGCGCGCGTGGGCAACCAGACCGGCGGGCGGGTCTTCATGTTCCTGGAAACCGATGACTTCGACGGCTTTCATGAGCATCTTCGGAAGCACGACGTCGAGTTCATGGAAGAACCGCGGCACGAGGACTACGGCAAGGTCGTCGTCTTCAAGGACGCCTTCGGCAACAAGTGGGACCTGATCGGAACGCGGCAACAGGAGTGATGACGCCATGAGACATGTCGAAAGCCACCGCTCGCATCGCATTGGCTGGCTTCGCGCCGCGGTGCTGGGCGCCAACGACGGCATCATTTCCACTGCCAGCCTGGTGGTGGGCGTGACCGCCGCAGGCGCGGACGAGAAATCCATCCTGGTGACGGGTGTTGCCGGGCTGGTGGCCGGCGCGATGTCGATGGCGGCCGGTGAATACGTATCGGTGAGTTCGCAAAAGGACACCGAGAACGCCGACCTGGACCGCGAGCGACGCGAGCTTGCCACCGACCCCGTGCACGAGCACGAGGAAATGACCAACATCTACATGGGCCGCGGGCTGGACAAGGAATTGGCCACGCAGGTGGCTACCCAGTTGATGTCGCACGACGCGCTGGGTGCGCATGCGCGCGACGAACTGGGCATTACCGAAATGATGACGGCAAAGCCGATCCAGGCGGCGATGGCGTCGGCCGGGACATTTGCCGCGGGCGCCGCCCTGCCCTTGCTGGTTGTCTGGCTGGCGCCGGCTGCCGGTTTGATGTGGAGCGTGTCCATCGCATCGCTGGTATTCCTGGTGGCACTGGGCGCACTGGCGGCGCGGACAGGCGGCGCGGGAATGGCGGCAGGTGCATTGCGCATGGGCTTCTGGGGCGCCCTGGCGATGGCGATTACTGCGGGTGTGGGCGCTCTGTTCGGAGTCGCTGCGTAAGGCGTTCGCGCAGGGCCAGCATGGCGCCGGTACCGCGCAATCGCGGCGGCAAGGCGTCCAGTGCGGCCATGGCATCGCGCCAGGCCTGCATCGCGTCATCGGGCCGCCCCGCGGCCTTCAGGATGTCGCCACGGCGCTCCAGCCAAGCCTCCTGGCGCGGCTGTGATTCACGCAATGTGTCCAGGCGCCGCAGTGCGTCGTCGAACTTGCCGCGCCTGACCTGTAAATCGATGGCCGCCAGCGAAAGCGTCGGTAACTTGCCCAGGCGCGCGAGGCCCTCGTCCAGGCTGGCGAGTGCCTCGTCGTCACGCGCAGGCCTTGCCGCCGACAGCGCACGCGCGCGGCCCAGGTAGAAGTCCGGCTCCGGCGATGAAGCGATGGCGATCGCCTGGGCGAAGTCGGCTGCCGCCGCGTCGTGTTCGCCCAGTGCCTGCAACACTTGCGCCCGCGTAGCCAGGGCGTCCACGTGGGCGGGTTGCGCGTCCAGCACGCGATCGAGCGAGGCGCGGGCGGCATCGGGCTTGCCCATGGCCAGGTACAACTTTCCGCGCCCCAGGCCGATGGCAGGATTATCGGGCGCCAGTCTTCCGGCACGATCGTAATCGGCATCGGCCTGCGGCCATTGCCCGTGTTCGCGATACAACTCGGCACGGCGCAGGATCAGTCCGGCATTGGAAGGATCTGCCGCGATGCGCTGGCTGATGGCGACGATTTGTTCGTGCAGGTCGCCATGCGCGAGTGCGATCGGCGGCGCAAGGGCCAACAGCAGCAGGGAAACGAGGGCGAGGCGGCGGCCGGGCCCCGAAGGACCCGGCCTGCGCCCGAATGAGACGATCACTTGAAGGTCTTGGCGGTGGCCGTGTTGGAGTACGTGGAATCACCGCTGCCGTTGTAGGCGCGCACCCGGTAGTAGTAAGTCTTCCTCGCCTTCAGGCCCGTGCTGGCGTAGCTGGTGACATTCGCGCCGACCGTGGCGATGACCGTGTAGCCGCTGCCAATGACGGTGGACCGCTCGATGCGGAAACCCGATTCGTTGTTGGATTGGTCAGCCCAGGACAGGTTGATCTGCGTCTTGGAAATGGCGGTCGCCGTCAGCCCCGTCGGTGCGGCGGGCACGGCAGGCGGCGCCACCGGGGTGGCACTGGCCTGGCTGGAATTGGCGCTTTCGCCGGTGCCGTTGCTGGCGCTGACCACGTAGTAATAGGTGGTGCCGTTGCTTGCGGTGGCATCGGTATAGGCCGTGGTGGCAAGGCCCGACGCCAGCACCGAATACGGGCCGCCGTTGCTGGTGGAACGCTTGACCGTATAACTGGTCGCCCCGCTGCTGGCCGCCCACGACAACGAAACCTGGGCGTTGCCGGCCGTTGCGGCAAGCGATGCCGGCGCCGGCGGAACCTGCGGCTGCGACGGTGTCTTGATCAGCGTGAAGTAGTCGTCCACTGCGCCGGTTTCGCGAATCATCCTCGCGTCGAGCCGGTTACCGTCCACGTCCAGCACCAGCGAACCGACGTGCAGGACCGAGCGATACATCGCCGGGTGCGGCGCCGGATTGAATTCCGCCGTGCTGCCGCCAACCCAGTTGGTGACGTGGCCGCCGTTGCCGGCAACGACATACACCGCGCCCGCATTGGCCACGAGGTCGGCAGGCTTGTCGTAGGCACCGCCACTTTCGTTTTCGCGGCCGGACCCCGTCTCGACCTTCATCGCATTGGTAAAGGTGCCCGACAGGCCGTAATGACCGTTGATGAAGAAACTGCGCTCGTAGCTGTGGCTATGGCCGGTCAGCACCAGGTCCACGCCGCCCGCCTCGAGGATGGGCAGCACGTTGGCGCGCATCTCGATGAGTTGGGACTCGGTGTCGGAGTCGTGCGAACCCTTGGTGTAGGGCGGATGGTGGAAGAACACGATGATCCAGTCCTGCGTGGTCGAACCGAGGTCCGCTTCCAGCCAGGTCAGCATGGGGCTGCCCGGCGCGCGGCTGGAGGTCATGGAATCGAGCGAGATGAAATGGATGCGCCCGTAGTCGAACGAGTAATAGCGTTCGGTGCCCGACGGCACGCCGCCCGCAGCCCCGTCGGTCGGGCTGTTGAAAATCTGGAAATACGGAATGGACAGCGACGGATTGGTGGTCTGGCCGGTGTCGTGGTTGCCGATGGTGGACCACAGCGGCGCCTGGCGCAGGTAGGACGGATACATGTTGAACACGGCCGACTGGAATTCGGCGTCGGTGCCGTTGTCGTACGCATTGTCGCCGAGCATCAGCCAGACGTCGGTGTAGCGGCCTGCGCCGAAGGCGGTGTAACCATCGCGCACACCAGCGGCGATCGCGCCCTTGGTGCCGGAGTCGCCGAGCACCCAGATGCGGGTGGGCTGCGCGGTGCCGATGGGCGGCGCCGTATAGAAGCTGTAATCGGCGCCGCTGGCCAGGGTGGCCGTGCTGCTGCCCACCGAATAGTAATAGCGCATGACGGGCAACAGGCCCGAGACCAGCACTTCGTGTTCGGTGGTGAGCGTGGCATTGCCCGCACTGGAGGTTAGCGAACCGGCGCTGGTGCCGAAGCGGACGCGACTGTCGGTGGCGGTATCGGTGCGCCAGCGGACGATGATGCTGGTCGCGGTGCCCACCTGCAGGTACGGACCCCGCGTCACGATGGGCTGGCTGACGGTCTGGCGGTCGCCAACCCAGACCGGGCCATTGACCAGGGTGCCGGTGACATTGTTGCCGGAGGTGTCGGCGGCAGACGTGCCGCTGGTTTCATCCAGGCCCCAGCGACCGACCAGGCCGGTTGCGCTGTTGATGTCCACATCGCGGCCCGCGAGGATTTGCGCAGCGCTGCGTGCGACGTTCCAGATGCGCGCCTCATCGAGCGTGCCGGCGAAATAGCCCGAGGCGACGCCGGTCGAATTGATCGCGGTGCCAAGCGCCGCATGCTGGATGCTGTCGCTGCGCAGCGGGCGACCGACGACGAGTTCGGCTTCCAGCGCGCCGTTGAGAAACAGTTGCCACTTGTTGCCGTCGTAGGTGGCGGCGGCGTGATACCAGACACCGATGGCCAGTGGCGTGACGCCGGCGATCGGGTGGTTGAGGCCCGGGGATGCGCCGCCGGCCCCTTCTTCGAAATCCGCGACGAGCACGTTGTCCGTGCCGCGGATGCCGAGGAAATAATTCATGTCCACGTTGCTGTTGTCGCCTTCCGACCGGCCCTTGGTGACCAGGGGCACGGCACTGACGCCACCGGTACCGGTGCTGGTAGCCACGCCTGCGGCGCTGCGCTTGAACCAGGTTTCCAGGGTGACGGTGGACGCGCCGAGTGCGGGCGCGGACCCGAAGGTGACATGGTCGTTGACGCCATCCAGCGCGACGGCGCCGCCAGCGAATGCCGACGGTGCGGCTGCCATCAGGAACGCGCCGACCAGGGCCGGGACCAGGGACTTGCGGAGGATTTTGTTCATATTGCCAAGGCTAGACCTGTTGCGGGAGCCGGGCAACTATCCGCGGGGATGGTGTTGCTGGTGCAGGCGCTTGAGGCCCTCGCGCGCGACCAGCGTGTAGATCTGCGTGGTGGACAGGCTGGCGTGGCCCAGCAGCATCTGCAATGCACGCAGGTCGGCGCCATGGTTTAGCAAGTGCGTGGCAAAACTGTGACGCAGGCCATGCGGGCTGACCCGCCTGGATTCGATGCCGGCATCGACCGCGAGCTTCTTGACCGTGTTCCAGAATTGCTGGCGGCTGAGCGCCTCGCCATTGCGGTCCAGGAACAAGGACGCGGCGTTGCGCTTGCCGGCCAGTGCAGGCCGCGCTTCGGCAAGATATTTTTCCAGCCAGTGCTGCGCCTCCTCGCCCATCGGTACGAGGCGTTCCTTGCTGCCCTTGCCCATCACGCGCAACACGCCCTGGCGAAGGTTCACCGCGACTGCAGGAAGGTTGACCAACTCGCTGACGCGCAGGCCCGCGGCATACATCACCTCCACCATGGCGCGATCGCGAAGTCCGGCGGGCGTGCTGACGTCGGGCGCTTTCATCAATGCCTCGACCTCGCTTTCCGACAACGCCTTCGGCAAGGATCGACCGAGCTTGGGGGCTTCAAGCAGGGCCGTCGGGTCTTCGCTGATGGCGCCCAGGCGCAGTTGCTGCGCGTAAAAACCACGCAATGTGGAGAGCAGGCGCGCATTGCTTCGGGTGGCGTATTGGCGGCGGCTGCGCTCGGACAAGTAGGCGAACAGGTGTTCGCGTTGCACGGCGAGCAGCCCCCGGTCCTGCGCACGCAGCCAGCGGGCCAGGCCATCCAGGTCGCGGCGATAGGAATCGAGCGTCTGCCGCGCCAGCCCCTGCTCGGCCCACGCACGTTCCAGATAGGCAGCGATGAGCGCGGCGTCGGCAGGAGAGGCTTCAGGCAGGGCCAGGCTTTCCTGTCGGCGATCGCTGGGCGTGGGGGGACACATGACTGCAGCTTAGCGATGCGCCCCTGCCCCGGCTATGCTTGTCGCATGGACACTGCCCCGACCCCCGCCGCACGTGCGGTTGCGCAACCTGCGGCCATCGGCTGGCGCCTGCTGGCGCTGACCTACGACTGCCTGCCGATGATTCCGCTGGCGATGATCACCAGTGCCTTCTTCCTGTGGATCAATGGCGGCCGCACCGTGGAGCAATCGCCGGGCCTGGGCCTGCTGGAACTGGCGGTGATGTGGCTGCTGGCCGGCGCTTACTTCACGGTATCGTGGCGACGCGGCGGGCAGACGGTGGGCATGCGGCCCTGGCGCCTGATGGTGCTGGCGGCGGATGGCAAGCCGGCAACCTGGGGCGCATTGTGGTTGCGCTATCTGGTGGCCTGGCTGACGCCGGGCATCTGCCTGTTGTGGACGCTGGTGGATGCCGAACGCCGCGGCTTGCACGACCTGGCGGCGAAGACGATGTTCGTGCGGCTGCAGCCGCCGGCCAAGCCCGCCGGCTAGATCCGTTTCGCCAGCCAGCCCCAGCACACGCCCATGATGATCAGCGGCGGGAGCAGATAGGCCCAGCGCACGTCGAAGCGATACACGTCGGCCAGGCCGACGAACATGCGCTGCACCAGCAAGGCGCCGATACCGATCAGGATGCCGATGAACAGGCGCTTGCCGAAGCCGCCGCTGCGCAGCGAGCCAAAGGCGAAGGGCAAGGTCGCCAGGCACAGCACGATGACATTGAAGGGATAGAACCAGCGCGCCCAGTAGGCGCTTTCGAACTTGAGCGAGTCGAGCTGGTTGCGGCGCAGGTAGCTGATGTTGCTGCGCAGTTCGGCGCTGCTGAGGTAACGCGGGCGCGCCAGCTGCGCTGCGAGCGTGCTGTCGTCGAGCTCGGTGTCCCAGCGTTCGCTCGGAATCTTTTCCACGCGCACGGAACGCGCATCGAACCAGGTGCGCTCGACGTTGTTCAAGGTCCAGCCGTCCTTGCGATGGATGGCTGTGCGCGCATGCGCCAGCGACAGCAGCTTGCCCTTGTCGTCGAACTGGTAGAGGCGCACGTCCTCGAGCTCGACCCAGCTCTGGCCGTTCTCGTCGGTATGCGGGGCGCTGTTGCCGCGCGCATTCAGGAACAGGTCGCCCTCGCGCGCCCACAGGCCGGAATAGCGCGCCATGATGAGCTGCCGCGACTTGCTGTTGGCCAGCTCCTGCGCGCGCTGCTCGCCGGCGGGGCCGAGCGTTTCGATGTTCAGTACCATCAGGCCGGTGAGCAGCATCAGGGGAATCAATGCGGCCAGTCCCATCTGCAGCTTGGACAGGCCCACCGCGCGCATCACAGTGAGTTCCGAGCGCGCGGCCAGTCCGCCCAGGCCCAGCAGGCTGCCGATGACGGCGATGGTCGGGAACAGTTCGTAAAGCCGCCGCGGCGTGGTCAGCATCATGTACAGCACGGCATGGCTGAGCGTGTAGCTTTCCTTGCCGACGTCGCGCAGTTCGCTGACGAAGTCGATGATGGTGACGAAGCCCAGCAACACCGCCCAGGCCATCAGCGTGGACAGCATGACGCTTTTTGCGAGGTAGCCAGCCAGGCGGCGCGGGAACAGGGTCATTTCCGCACCTTCGCGGGCTTGGGCAACGAGCCGTCACGCAGGAACAACCAGGCCGCGAACGCCAGCATCGGCAAGTGCACCCACCACAGCCCCAGCCACGCCGGCAGCTTGCCGCTTCCGATCAGGCTGGTGCCCAGCAGCAGCAGGATCATGCCGACCAGGTAGACCAGCAGCGCGAACAGGATCAGGCCGTACTGCGGTTGCCGTGGTTCGCTGCGCGCCAGCGGCATCGCGAACACCGCGAGGATGCCGACAAACAAGGGCATGGCGAACCGCCAGTTTACTTCCGCGATGGCCATCGGTTTGCCGGACCGGGCGAGATCTGCCGTGGAATCGGCGGCGAGGTCGTCGGCCTTGTTGGCGTTTTCGCGATCGGGCACGCGCACGTCGTTGGTTTCGAAACGCATCATGCGGAAATCACGCGAGCCGATGGCGCCTTCCACACGGAAGCCATCCTTCAGGCGCAGGTAGCGTTCGGTGTCGCCGATCAGGTTGAGGCTGCCTTCATGCGCGGTGATGATGTCCACGCGGCCTTCGTTTTCGCGCTGCACGAACAACTGCTTGAAGCGGGTGCCGTCGGGCGTGAGTTCGGTGACATACAACACGCCGCCCTTGCCGGGCAGCTCGACGAAGCGACCGGGCTCGAGCCCGGCGATCAGGAAGGATCGGTTGGCGACCTCGATCATTTCCTTGGCGCGCGATGCCGACAGCGGCGCCAGCCACAACGAAGCCAGGCCGACCACGACCATGATCGGCAGGCTGACCAGCAGCAGCGGCTTCCACAGCCGTTGCGGGCCCATGCCGACCGAGGCGAGCACGGCCATCTCGCTTTCGGCGTACATGCGGCTGATGGAAATGAGCAGGCCCAGGAAAAGGGCCAGCGGCAAGACCAGGGTCAGGAAGCGGATCGAGCGAAGGCCCAGCTGCGACAACAACAAGCCCGCCGGCACCTTGCCCTTGGCGATTTCGGAAATCAGGTCGGCGAACAGCGCGCCCAGCGTGACCAGCAGCAGCACGACCGCTACGGCGAACACGCTTTCGGCGAATTGCCGCGTAAGGTGCCTTTCAATCAGGAGCATGCAGGGCGCTTTGACATCGGAAGGGGGTCGCTTGAATTACACTGTCGGGTCTGACGCGGTGCCGATCAGCGCCGCCTATCCCCCCAATTGTACGGAATTAGACGCATGGCCCTCGAATTTCAGATGAACCCGGTTGTACCGGCCACCGCCCAGACTGACTGCCTGGTGGTCGCGATCTACGCCGACGGCGCCCTCAGCCCGGCCGCAAAGGCCGTGGACGAGGCCTCTGGCGGCCGCCTGGCGACCCTGGCCACGCGTGGCGACCTGTCGGGCAAGACCGGCCGCACCACCCTGCTGCAGGACCTGCCGGGCGTGACCAGCCCGCGCGTGCTGGTGATCGGCCTGGGCGATCGCGCCAAGTTCGCCGTGCCGCAGTACCTCAAGGCCATCGCCGATGCGGTGCGCGCACTGCGCATCGGCCCGGTGAAGACCGCCACCATCACGCTGACCGAATTGGAAGTGAAGGGCCGTGACGCGGGATGGAATGTCCGCCAGGCCGTCATCACCGCCGACAACGCCGCCTACGAATACACCGCCACGCGCACCAAGCCGGCCGAAGTGACGCTGGCATCCATCGTGCTGGCCGGCGACCAGGCCCTCGCGACGGAACTGCAGCGGGGCGTCGCCATTGCCGCCGGCGTGCAGCTGTCGCGCGAGCTGGGCAACCTGCCGCCGAACGTCTGCAACCCGGGCTACATCGCCGAGCAAAGCATCAAGCTCGCCACGCAGTTCGACGAGGTGAGCTGCGAGGTGCTCGAGCGCGCCGAGATGGAAAAGCTGGGCATGGGTTCGCTGCTCGCGGTCGGCCGCGGCTCGGCCAATCCGCCGCGCCTGATCGTGCTGCGCTACACCGGCGCGGGCGATGCCAAGCCCTTCGCGCTGGTCGGCAAGGGCATCACCTTCGACACCGGCGGCATTAACCTCAAGACCCAGGGCGGTATCGAGGAAATGAAGTTCGACATGCTTGGCGCCGCCAGCGTGATCGGTACCTTCCTGGCCTGCACCCGCATGAAATTGCCGCTGAACCTGGTCACCGTGGTGGCCGCGGTGGAGAACATGCCCGACGCCGACGCCTATCGCCCGAGCGACGTGCTGACCTCCATGAGCGGCAAGACCATCGAAGTGGGCAACACCGACGCCGAAGGCCGCCTGGTGCTGTGCGATGCGCTGACCTACACGCAACGCTTCGAACCGCAGGCCACGGTGGATGTCGCGACCCTGACCGGCGCCTGCGTGGTTGCGCTGGGCAAGTACGCGCACGGCTTGATGAGCAAGCACGACGACCTGGCGGCGGAACTGTCCGGCGCCGGCGAGATGGTGTTCGACCGCGCTTGGCGCCTGCCGCTGTGGGATGAATACCAGACGATGATCGAATCGGCCTTCGCGGATGTGTACAACATCGGTGGCAAGGGTGCCGGCGCGATTACCGCGGGCTGCTTCCTCGCGCGCTTCACCGAAGGCCAGCGCTGGGCCCACCTGGACATCGCCGGCACGTCGTGGGACGAGGGCCGCAAGGGCATGGCCAACGGCCGCCCGGTCGGCCTGCTGAGCCAATGGCTGATCGATCGTTGCGCCTGATCACGGTCATCGGTTGACCCCGCCATGGCGCGCGCCGATTTCTACCTGATCGCGAAACCGCGCTTCCTGGAGAAGCCGCTGTTGCTGGTGTGCGAACTCGCACGCAAGGCCAACGACAGCGGCCAGCCCCTGCTGATCCTGGTGTCGTCGGCCATCCAGGCCGAAGTGCTGGATGAATTGCTGTGGGAATTCGATCCCGACGCCTACATCCCGCACCAGGTCGCCGGCACCGACGAAGACGACGACATCACACCGGTGCTGATCGTGCCGCCGGAAATGCAACCTCCGATGCGACCGCTGGTGATCAACCTTCGCAACGAACCGGTAACCGGCGACTTTGCGCGGGTACTGGAAGTCGTCCCCGCCGATGAAAGCGCGCGCGAGCCGTTGCGGGCGCGGTGGAAAGCCTACAAAGACCGCGGGCTAGAAGTCCAAAAATTCGACATGTAATCTGGCGCAGCCGCTTGACGGCGCCGGGGGGTGGGTCCGCCCTGGTCGCCTCGGCGTAGCCGCTCCTGCGGACTCAGAGTCGACCGGTTGGCCATCCCTGGCCGGCCTCCTGTGCGAACCCATCCCCCG
>JAPLSI010000096.1 GCA_026398715.1 Gammaproteobacteria bacterium | reverse complement strand
TCCGCAACTGGCCGCTTGCCGTTACGGGCAGCGCGTCCACGTCGGTGACGGCGGGCGTCAGCCGCAATGCGCGCGAGCGCAGGCGCAGGTTGAAATACGGCTCGTCGCCACGAAGTGCGGCCGCGCCGGTCAGTGCGACGTCGCCTTGTTCCAGTCGCACGGCCAAAGGCGAGAAAGCAACGACGCCGTCGTTCAATATCAATCTCGACGGCGCCAGCTTCACCGCCAGGCCATCGCGCGACAGCGAGCCGCGCAGGTTCGCGCGGCCGCCGTCGCCGACCACATGCAGGTCCACCGCCATCGGCACCGCATCCGCCAATCCCGTTTGCGCAGGCGACCATTGCGTGGTGGCGGCATCGAGCTTCCAGCGCGGGCGATCGCTGCCGCCATCGCGCAGCGCCAGCGTCAGCGACAACGGCGCCGGCGCGCGGCCGCCCAGCGACAATCCGAAATCATCCAGGTCGCCGCGCGTGGCAAACGTCAGCAGCGCCGGCGGCGCGCCCGCTACCGCGGGAAACACCACGCGTCCTTCCAGCGTGCTGCGGAAATTGTCCACGGGCAGGTAGTCGCCGTGGATGCGCAATACGCCGCGGTCGCTTACCAGCGTCGTGTCCTTCACCTGCAGTCGCCCGGGGCCGACCAGCACCGCGCCATCGATGCGGCTGAAGCGCAGCAGCGGATCGGGGCCGTGTTTCACCTGCAGGCCGCGCACCTGCAACTGGCGCACGTTGACGGTGATCGGCATGTCCAGCACCGGCAGCACGTCCGGCCATTTCGGCAATTCGGTCGGCGATTCATCACGCGGGATAACCCAGTTGGCGCCCTCGATGGTCAGCGAATTGATATCCAGGCGACCCGACAGCAACGGCCACAGTCCGTGGTCGATGCGCAGGCGTGCCGCATCGAAGCGATGCGCCTGGTAGGCGTAATGCAGGCCGCGGATTTCCAGCGGGCCCGACAACGACCCGTCCATCGATTGCCAGGTAAGCGTGGAACCGGCAGGCAACACGGCCATGGCGCGCGCCAACACGAAGTCGCGGCCGCCGGTGCTGCGCAACAACCACGCGGACCACAGCACCGCAACCAGCAGGCCCGCGGCCAGGCCGATCAATACGGTCTTCCAGCGCCGCGACCCGGTCACAAGTCCGGCCCCACGCTGATATGCAAACGCAAGCCCGGGTCGTCCTCGCTGACATCGCTGGCGATGTCCACGCGCACCGGCCCCACGGGCGAGCGCCAGCGCAGGCCCGCGCCGAATCCGATGTGCGCATCGAAGTTGTCGTCGAACGCATCACCGGCATCCACGAAGACCGCCGCGCCCCAGACCGGCGTGAACATGTGTTCGAACTCCGCACTGGCCACCGCCAGGTGCTTGCCGCCGAACAACTCGCCGTCCACCGTGCCGATTTCCTTGTAGCCGTAACCGCGCACGCTGTGGTCGCCGCCGGCGTAGAAACGCAGCGACGGCGGCAGGCGGGTGAAGTCATCCACCACCGTCGTACCCAACTCGCCGCGCAGCAACACGCGATTGGTCGCGCCGAAGCCGCGAATCCAGCGGCCTTCCGCGCGCATCTGCAAAAAATCCACGTCCGACCCCAGCGACGCGCTGCCACCACGTACTTCCACGGTCAGGCCCAGCGCGCGGCGCGGCGAGTTCACCTCGTCGCTGGTCTTCCACTGGCCCCACACCGACGGATACACCACGGTGTAATAGTCGTGCCGGTCGTTGATGATGGAATCGGCGCGCTCGCGCGTGTAGTTCAGCCCGGCCAGCAGGTTCCAGCCGCGCCAGCGCCCGCTGCGGTTCACCGACACGTCCACCGTTTGCGTGGTCAGGTCCTGGATCTGTTCCTCGCGCAGGCTGGCCTGGTAGGTCAGCCAGCCATCCAGCCAGCGGAAGGCCGGAATCTTGTACTGCGCGGTGAAGTTGCTCTTGTACTGCGCAATGTTCAGGTCGAGCAGCAACTTGTGGCCGCGATTGTTCAACCAGCGCCGCTCCAGCCGCGCGTTGATACCCGCGCCGCTGTCGGTGCCGTAGCGCAGGCCGAGGTTGTAGACACTGCGCTTGGCCGGCACCAGCGTCACGGTGATCGGCACCACGTGGTCGATCGCCTTTTCGGGCTCAGGCTGCAGGCTGATGCTGCTGAAGAAATCGGTATCCAGCAGCGACTGCTGCAATTCCAGCAGGCGCCGTTGCTCGAACGGTTCGCCCGATTCCCAGGGCACCAGCGGATCGATCACGCCGGCGCGCAATTGCTGGCCTTCGAAGGTCACTGGGCCCAGGCGATAACGCTCGCCAGTGTCCCAGGACAACGCGATGTCGGCGGCGCGGTCCGCGCGGGAAACGTTGACGCGATGCGTGCGCAATTCGGTGTCGAAGTAGCCATGCTCGCCCAGCGCGCGCGCGATGCCGGCCTTGTTGATCTCGTACACGCCCGAGTGGAAGACATCGCCGACCCGCGGGCTGAAGTTGGCCAGGCGCTGCACTACCGCCTCGTCCTCGGCGCCGGGCGCGGACACGCCGACATCCAGCGTGCGCACCCGCACCGGCTCGCCCGGCACCACGGCCAGGCGCACCGTTACCTTGTCGCCGTCGCGGATGACTTCCGGCGTCACCACCGCATCGTAGTAACCGAAGGGCTCCAACCCTTGCCGCACTTCATCGGGCGCCGTACGCACCAGGAAGGACAGGCGCGTCTCGCTGACCCGC
>JAPLSI010000275.1 GCA_026398715.1 Gammaproteobacteria bacterium | reverse complement strand
GTTGACCGCGTCGGCAATGCCCATGTATTCGGATTCGCGCAGGCGCGCGACGCGGGTGGCGGTCTTGAACAAGCGCTGGGCCACCTGGCAGGCGATCAGGTTGACCTCGTCGCTGGAAGTCACCGCGACCAGCAGGCTCGCTTCGTCGGCACCTGCCTGCGCCATCACGCTGGGCAGCGAGGCATGGCCGACGACGGTGCGGATGTCGAGCTTCTCGGCCAGCTCGCGCAGCCTCTGGTGGTCGGTATCGACCACGGTGATGTCGTTGTTTTCCCCTGCCAGCGATGCGGCCACCGACGAACCGACTTGTCCCGCACCAAGAATCAGAATCTTCATGATCACCTTGAACGGCGAATGGCCGGCGGTTGCGGCCGATATGATAGCCCAGCCGCTGCCGGGCACGGGCCGCCCGTCCGGCGGCGCTTAGTCGGGGTCGCTCAGCCCGGCTCCGAAACACGCCGGCGTGATGCCGGCCCGGGTCACCAGGAACCAGTTGCGGCGGTTGGCCGAGCCGACGCTGCGCACCGCCGGCGTTTCCAGGTCGGCTGCGGAAAAACAGGGCGCTTCCGCCCGTGGCTGCGAAAACAGCACGCGGCGTTGCTCCGGCGCCTGGTCGAGCCATTCGACCGCCATGCGCAATTGTTCCGGCGCGGGCCGGCGAAAGCCGAACTCATGGACCGGGCCGACGGCCTGCAACAGGTTTTGTTCCTTCCACTCGACCAGGCCGATGGCGACGTCGGGACCTGCCACGGCGCGCGCACGCTCCATCAAGGCGCGGGCCGAACTGCTCGGGTCCAGCACCGGATGGGCGACCCACCCGTAACCGCACCACAAGGTCACCAGCAACCAGGCCACTGCGATACCCGCGCCGGCCCGGCGCTTCCAGGTCGCCACCAGCAATGCGCTTGCGCCGACGAAAACCAGCATCCACCACAGCGGCTCGGCACCGCCCTCGAGTCCACGATCGGTCACCAGCTTCTGGATGAAGGCAGGTGGCTGCACCAGCGCAGCGACGCCAACGCCCAGCAGCACCAGCGCCAGCGCGATGCAGAAGGCGAGCAGGGCGCGCTGGAAGTTCCTGCGTTGCATCAGCGCCGCGAGATAGGGACCTGCAGCCAGGGCTACCGCCGGCAACGCCGGCAGGATGTACATGTCGCGTTTGCCCGGACTGGCGCTGAAGAACAGCAACACCAGGCCAGCCCAGGCCAGCGGCAGCCAGATGCGGGCATCGCGGCTGCGCAACGCGTCGCGCCAGTCGCGCCAAATCCACGCCAGCGCCAGCGAGAACGGCAACCAGAAAAGCGCGATGACTTGCCCGAAATACCAGAACGGCTTGTGGTGGTGCCAGGCATCGGCGTAACGCGTTGCCGTCTGCTTGTACAACAGGTTGTCCAGGTAGGCGCGATGCACTGGATCGCCATCGGCCAGCGCCATGGTCACCATCGGCACCAACCAGGCCGCGATGGCGACAAGGAACAGCAATCCACCGCCCACCCATCGCCACCCATTGCCATTGCCCGGGTCGGCGATGCCCAGCCAACGCTGGCGACGCATCAGCGCATAGGGAATCAACGCCAGCAGGGGCAGGAAGCCGACGCCTTTCAGGACCACGCCCGCGCCGGCCGCGAAACAACCCATCCAGAACCAGCGCCAGTTCGGGCCGAGCAACAGGTGCCGAAACAATCCGTACAGCGCGAACGTGGTGAACAGCACCAGCGTCGGGTCGATCTGCGCGCGCTTGAACTGGTAGACGAACTGCAGGCAGGACAGCACGGCAATCGCCGACCACAGGCCGGCACGGTGATTCCACAGGCGACGGCCGAGGTCGTAGGTCAGCCAGAGCGTGCCGATGCCCGACAACAGGGACGGCAACAGGAAACTCCAGCGCCAGCTTCCGACCAGGCCGCGTGCGGCAGCCAGCAGCCAGAAGAACAAGGGCGGCTTGTCCGGATACAACTCCTGGCCGCGATGCGGAAACCACCAGCTGCCGCCTTCGAACATCTGCTTGGCCACCAGCACGAAGCGCGGCTCGTCGGCCGGCCAGGGATCGCGCATTCCATAACCGGCGCCGAGCACCAGCAGCGCAAGCCCGAACAACCAGTACAACTGGCGGCGTTGCGTGGCGTCGAGGGCGGCGGGCGTGGGCATGTCAGGGCGCTTTGCGGATCAGTGCGTAGAAGAACCCATCCATGCCGTCCTCGCCAGGAAGGCGTTGCCGGCCTGCGCCGCTGGCATGGCCGAAGCGATCGTCGAGGGGCTGCGGTCGTGCGTCCGGCGTACGCGCAAGAAATGCATCCACCTGGCGCTCATTCTCGTCCTTCAGCACCGAGCACGTGGCGTAAAGCAGCCGGCCGCTAGGCGCGAGCACGGACCACAGCGCATCGAGCATCTGCCCTTGTTGGGCGACCAGCGCGGGAATGTCTTCCGCGCGGCGATGCCATTTCACGTCGGGTTGCCGACGGATGATGCCGGTGGCCGAACATGGCGCGTCAAGCAGTATCGCGTCGAATTTCTTGCCATCGGCCCAAGCCTCGGGCCGCATCGCATCGCCTGCCACCAGCGCGATGTTGGGGGCTTCCAGTTGCAGGCGCTTGAGCGTGGCGCGCACGCGCCGCAGGCGGCGCTCGTCCACGTCCAGCGCCAGCAGCGATCCCGTCGCGTCGAGCACGCTGGCAATCTGCGCACACTTGCCGCCGGGCGCTGCGCAGGCGTCGAGCACGTTTTCATCCGGCTGCAGTTCCATCGCCTCGACCGCAAGTTGCGCCGCGCCGTCCTGCACCGACACCGAGCCGGCGCGCCAGCCGGGCAGCGATTCGGGCGGCAGGCGAATGTCCACGCGCAGTGCGTGTTGCGGAAACGGCGGCGCGCTGGCCTCGATGCCCGCATTGCGCAGCAAGGCCTGGTAGGCATCGCGTGACACCTGGCGGGTGTTGGCGCGCAACCACAGCGGCGCGGCCACGTTGTTGTTGGCGAGTATCGAATCGACCTGGTCCGGCCAGTCGCGACCCAGGGATTCGACCAGCCAGTCGGGATGCGAGGTGCGCACCGCGGTTTCGTCCGAGCTTGGCAGCGGCTCGCGCGTGGCGCGACGCAGCAGCGCATTCACCAGGCCGACCAGGGCGGTGCGGCCCAGGTCGCGCGCCGCTTCGGCGGTGGCGCCGACCGCGGCATACGGCGACAACTTCAATTCGTCCAGTTGCGCCAGGCCGCACAGCAGCAGGCAGTGGATGATGTAGTCGCGGTCGCGCATCGGCCGCGCGAGCCAAAGCGACAATACATATTCGTAGCGATAGCGATGGCGCAGGGTCGCGAAGCAGATTGCCTCGAACAGAGACCGGTCGCGCGGATCGGCGATCTGCGGCAGGACTTCCGCCAGTTCTGCCTTCAGCGAACGGCCTTCGGCCAGCACGGCGAGCACGCTGCGCGCGGCCAGCGCCCGCAAGGCGGCGCCAGGTGCTGCAGTCACAACACGTCCAGGCGCGGTCGCGCGTTGATGTAATCGGCGATCGCGACGGGCCTTCCGCCTTCGCGTTGCACCTGCAACAGGCGCAATGCACCTTCGCCGCAGGCGATGTCGAGGCCCGCGCGGTTGGCCAGCAGAACCGTGCCGGGCGCTTGATGGTGGTCGAGCGGCAAGGCGCGCGCGGCATGGATGCGCAGGCGCTCGCCAGCGACTTGCGCCTCGCAGATCGGCCAGGGATTGAAGGCGCGCACGCGCCGCGCGAGCAAGTCGGCGGGCTGCGTCCAGTCGAGCCGTGCTTCGGCCTTGTCCAGTTTGCTGGCGTAGGTGACGCCTTCGACCGGTTGCGCGCGCGCCATGGGCGGCGTGCCTGCGCGCAGCAGGCCCAGGCCTTCGCCCAGCACTTGCGCACCCAGCGAGGCCAGGCGGTCATGCAAGCTGCCGCCGGTGTCCTCGTCGGTGATCGGCGTTTCCAGCGACAACAGCACCGGGCCGGTATCGAGCCCCTTCTCCATCTGCATCAGGCACACGCCGGTGCGCGAATCACCGGCTTCGATCGCGCGCTGGATCGGCGCTGCACCACGCCAGCGCGGCAACAACGAGGCGTGCACGTTCCAGCAACCGTGCGTGGGTATAGCCAGCACCGATGCTGGCAGGATCAGGCCGTACGCCACCACGATGAGCAAGGCAAAGCCGGGCGTGCCGGCGAAGACGATGCGCAGCGCCACCTCAGGCCGCCGCGTCGGAATCGCGCTGCTGCTTGGCCAGCTTCTTGCGCACCTGTTCGCGCTTGAGCGGGGAGAGGTAATCCACGAACACCTTGCCGGCCAGGTGGTCCATTTCGTGCTGGATGCAAACGGCCAGCAGGCCGTCGGCGGTCAGCTCTAACGAGTCGCCATGGCGGTCAAGTGCGCGCACCGTCACGGAATCGGCGCGCTTCACGTCGGCATAGATGCCGGGCACGGACAGGCAGCCTTCCTGGTAGACCTGGCTGCCTTCGCTGGCCAGGATCTCGGGATTGATGAAGACCATCGGATTCGACTTGTCCTCGCTTACGTCCAGCACCAGCAGGCGCTGGTGGACGTCCACCTGGGTGGCCGCCAGGCCGATGCCCGGGGCGTCGTACATGGTTTCGAACATGTCGTCGATGAGCTTGCGGATGGTTCCGTCGACCTTGGCCACGGGCTTTGCGATCGTGCGCAGGCGCGGGTCGGGGAACTCGATAATGGGTAGTTTGGCCATGGTGGATATCGGGGCCGCAATGCGGGATACAGGGGTCTGGACCGCATTGTATCCCCACCGCTTGCAATCTGCTCCCGGATTTGGGCTATATTGACCCTACTTGTCTTGGGGAATCAGGTGGATAGCAGCCATGCTTAAACGGCTTCTTGCAGTTACGACTGCCATGTTTCTCACCCTCGCCACCTTTGCCTTCGCGGCAGAGCTGCGCGAGGACCATCCGTCCACTTACACCGTGCAAAAGGGCGACACGCTCTGGGATATCTCGGCGCGATTCCTGTCCAAGCCCTGGCTGTGGCCGGAAATCTGGCAGGCGAACCCGCAGGTCAAGAACCCGCACCTGATCTATCCCGGTGACGTGCTCAGCCTGGTCTATGTAAACGGCGAGCCGCGCATCACCACCGACACCGGCCCGGAACCGCAGGTCCGTACCGGCCCGGCGGTCGAGACGATTCCGCTTTCGCAGATCGAGCCCTGGCTCAAGCAACTGACCGTCGTGCAGGACCCGAAGTCCTTCCCGTACGTAGTCGGCCTTGAAGAGGATCGCCTGCTCACCAGCTCCGGCCAGGTCGTCTATGTCCGCGGCATGTCCGGCGCCACGCCCGGGCAGATGGTGCAGATCGCGCGCCCGGTCAGCTACTACGCCATGGGCGGGATGAAGAACGGTCGCCGCCTCGGCGGTTCCACGCCGGTCGACTTCCGCGCCGACAAGCTGCATTCGCACTGGGGCTACGGCGATGCGCCGTTCGAAGGCTACGGCAGCGACAAGCTTGGCTACGAAATGATGCTTCACTCCATCGGCGAAGTGACCCGCGTGCAAGGCGAAGTGACGGTCGTGCTGTTGCGCGACGAGAACCGCGAAGTCCACGTCGGTGATCGCGTGCTGCCGGTTGAAGACCGTCCGTACTGCAATTGCTTCCAGCCGCATGCCGCCCCGTCGATTGCCGAAGGCGCGCAAATCCTCGCGGTGGCCGACGGCCTGAAGTTCTCCGGTCCTCGCATGGTCGTTGCCCTGAACGTGGGTAGCAGCAGCGGCGTGGACAACGGAACGGTGTTCTCGATGTGGCATGGCGGTGCGAACCGCCCGGACATCGTGCGCAACCGCAATCCGATCGCGCAAAACGGCGACCGGGTGCAGATGCCGGACGATTTCCTCGGCCACGTGATGGTGTTCCGCACCTTCGACAAGGTCAGCTATGGCCTGGTGATGGATGCAATTCGCCCGGCCCGTGTCGGCGACAAGCTCAAGCATCCGGACGCCGCACAGTAAGGATCCGCCTGACGGGTTTTCCTACGGTCGATTCCAGTTTTTGATGACTTCGCGGCGCCTTCGGGCGCCGCGATCATTTGCGTGCCATGGAAGACGCGCCCGCCCTGTTCATCCTGATTCGAAGCGGCGCCCCGGCCGCAGCCCTGCGCCTGCTGCTAGACAGCGCAGGCGGGCCCCGCGGCGCGCTGGATGCCGGCCGGACGCCTGGCTCGGAGCGGGCCTGGGTCCGGCCGCCTGCGCCGCAATCCTCTCACCCGACGCGCGCGCGCTGGACGCCGACCTGTCCTGGCTTCATGCCTCGCCGCGCCACCATCTCGTCGGCTGGCACAGCCCCGACTATCCCGGGTTGCTGCGAAGCGGGGTGCATCCTCCGGCCGTGCTGTTCGTCGCCGGCGATCCGGATTTGCTCTGGCATCCGCAGGTGGCCGTGGTCGGCAGCCGCCGGCCGAGCGAAGGGGGCCGGGACAACGCCCGGCTGTTCGCCCGCGCCTTCGGCCGGGCCGGGTTCGCGGTTACCAGTGGCCTGGCCAAGGGCGTGGACAGCGCCGCCCACCTGGGCGCAATGGAAACCTCGCGCACGATTGCCGTCCTGGGGACCGGACCCGACCAGTGTTACCCACCCGGCAATGCCGACCTGCTCGCTCGTATCGTCGAAACCGGCGTGGCGGTCACCGAGCATCCACCGGGCACCGCCGGACTCAGGCAACACTTCCCTTCCCGCAACCGGCTGGTCGCTGGCCTGTCGCTGGGCACCGTGGTCATCGAGGCCGCGCTGCGCTCGGGCGCGCTCATCACTGCGCGCCTGGCTGCGGATTCCGGCCGCGAAGTCTTTGCCCTGCCCGGCTCCATCCACAATCCGATGGCGCGGGGCTGCCATCGCCTGATCCGCCAGGGCGCCGGCCTGGCCGAAACCGCCCAGGAAGTGATCGAGGCGCTGGCGCCGCTCGCGGACACCTTGGCGGGGCAACTTCGCGGCCGCCTGCGTGAACCGGAGCAGATGCCCGGGTCGCTGGCGGCAAGGCCCGGCAGTCAGGGCGCCTTGTTCGGGCGCGGTGACGCCTCCATAACCGCCGGTGAGACACAACGACTCCTCTCAGCCATCGGCCACGACCCTGTGAATCTGGACCAACTGTCACAACGTACGGGATTGACGCTCGGACCCCTGTCGGCCATGCTGCTGGCCATGGAACTCGACGGGAAGATCAGTGCCGCACACGGTCGCTACAGCCGTCGTTCCTGAACTTTTCTCGGCGCGCCGACGTTCGGCGCAAGCGGAAGGGTGATGAAAGAAACCATACTCGACGTCCTGCTCTACCTGTTCGAAAACTACTTCTACGACGACCCCGACGCCGTCCGCGATCGCGACTCTCTCCAGCATGGCCTGATCCAGGCCGGCTTCAGTCCCACGGAAATCAGCAAAGCCTTCGACTGGCTCGAAGAGCTGTCCAACCAGCGCCCGACGCTGGCCAATCCGCGGGCCAACGGACCGGTCCGCGTCTATGTGGAAGCGGAGCTGGACCGGCTGGACCGCGAATGCCTGGGCTTCCTGATGTTCCTGGAACAACACGGCGTGCTGGATGCCGACCAGCGCGAGCTGGCGCTGGACCGGGCCATGGCCCTGGACCAGGAAGAGGTGGACCTGGACGATCTGAAATGGGTCGTGCTGATGGTGCTGTTCAACCAGCCCGGGGCCGAGGCGGCCTTTGCCTGGATGGAAAACCAGATGTTCGGGGATGACCCGGAGCCCATTAATTAGCCTCAAGAGTATTTGAAATAGCGCTCCAAGCCCCCTCGCGCCACGCAAACCGCCTTGAGAACTTGCCGTAATCTCATCCGCTTCTGATACGCCCGGTTAAGCAACAACGCTTGACAGCCTCGGCCATCAGGCCCACTTAATAAAAAAGGGAAGCCCGCGCACTCGCGGGCTTTTCCTTCTACGCCCCCTGTTCACATCCCCCGCTGGAGCATCCGCAGTACATGGCCAAGAACCTGCTTATCGTCGAATCGCCCGCCAAGGCCAAGACGATCAACAAGTACCTGGGCAAGGACTTCACCGTCCTGGCGTCCTATGGCCACGTCCGCGACCTGGTGCCCAAGGAGGGGGCGGTCGATCCCGACCACAACTTCGCGATGCGCTACGAGCTGATCGAGAAGAATGAAAAGCATGTCGAGGCCCTGTCCAAGGCGGCCAAGGGTGCGGAGGCCATCTACCTGGCGACCGACCCGGACCGCGAAGGCGAGGCGATCAGCTGGCATATCGCCGAGATCCTGAAGGAACGCGGGCTGCTCAAGGACAAGGCGGTGCACCGGGTCGTGTTCACGGAAATCACGCCGCGCGCCATCCGCGAGGCCGTGGACCATCCGCGCAAGATCGCCGGCAACCTGGTCGATGCCCAGCAGGCGCGACGCGCGCTGGACTACCTGGTCGGCTTCAACCTGTCGCCGGTTCTGTGGCGCAAGGTGCAGCGCGGCCTGTCCGCGGGCCGCGTGCAATCGCCGGCACTGCGCATGATCGTCGAGCGCGAGGAAGAGATCGAAGCCTTCATCCCGCGCGAATACTGGTCGATGGAAGCCGAACTGGCCCATCCGCAGCAGGCCTTCACCGCACGCCTGGTCAAACTCGACGGGCAGAAGTTCGAACAGTTCACCGTGACCGACGGCAAGTCGGCCGAAGCTGCCCGCGCCCGCGTCACCAAGGCCGCCGGCGATGCACTGCACGTCACCGATGTCACCAGCAAGGAACGCAAGCGCCGCCCCTCGCCGCCCTTCATCACATCCACGCTGCAGCAGGAAGCCGCGCGCAAGCTCGGTTTCACCACCAGCCGCACCATGCGCATCGCGCAGAAGCTGTATGAAGGTTTCGCGCTGGGCGATGAAGGCACGGTCGGCCTGATCAGCTACATGCGTACCGACTCCACGCACATTTCCGATGAAGCACTGGCGGAATTGCGCGACGTGATCGCGCGCGACTTTGGCACGCATGCGGTGCCGGACAAGCCGAACGTGTACAAGACCAAGTCCAAGAATGCGCAGGAAGCGCATGAGGCGATTCGTCCGACCTCCGCATTGCGCACGCCGGCGAGTGTGGCCAAGTTCCTCGGCGACGATGAGCGCCGCTTGTACGAGTTGGTATGGAAGCGCGCCGTGGCATCGCAGATGGTGCCGGCCACATTGAATACGGTGTCGGTCGAATTGGCCGCCGGCAGCGAGCACAGCTTCCGCGCCAGCGGCACCACCGTGCTCGATCCGGGCTTCCTGGCCGTCTATGAAGAAGGCAAGGACACCAAGACCAGCGATGACGAAGACGAAGGCCGCAAGCTGCCGCTGATGAAGCTCGGCCAGAACATCCCGCTGACCGCCATCCACACCGACCAGCATTTCACCGAGCCGCCGCCGCGCTTCTCGGAAGCATCCCTGGTGAAGGCGCTGGAAGAATTCGGCATCGGCCGCCCGTCCACGTATGCCAGCATCATCCAGGTGCTGTTGTTCCGCGACTACGTGCAGCTCGACAACAAGCGCTTCCGTCCCAGCGACGTGGGCCGTGCGGTCATCAACTTCCTGACCGGCCAGTTCATGCGCTACGTCGATTACGACTTCACCGCCAAGCTCGAGGATGAACTCGATGCGGTGTCGCGCGGCGAGGAAGACTGGGTGCCGCTGCTGGAACGATTCTGGGGCCCGTTCAAGAAGGCCATCGGGGATGCCGGCGACGTCGAGCGCCCGGGTGGCGATCGTCCGCTCGGCACCGACCCGGACTCCGGTCGGCCGGTCATCGTGCGCCTGGGCAAGTTCGGACCGATCGCGCAGATCGGCGGCCCCGACGACGAGATCAAACCACGCTTCGCCTCGCTGCGTGCCGGGCAAAGCATCTACACGATTTCACTCGACGAGGCGCTGAAGCTGTTCACGCTGCCGCGCGTCGTCGGCCAGCTGGACGGCAAGGACCTGACCGTTGCGATCGGTCGCTTCGGCCCGTTCGCCAAGCGCGGCGAGACCTATGCCTCGCTGGGCAAGGAAGACGATCCGTACAAGATCGAATACGAGCGCGCCGCTGAACTGATTCGCGCCCGTGAGGAAATGATCGCCAATCGCCTGATCAAGACGTTCCCGGGCACCGAGATACAGGTGCTCAACGGCAAGTACGGCGCCTACATCACCGACGGCGAGAAGAACGGCAAGATTCCGAAGGATCGCGATCCCAAGACGCTGACCCAGGAAGAATGCGAAGCGATCCTGCTGGCCGCGCCCGTGCGTCCGCAGCGCGGCCGGTTCGGCAAGAAGGTCGTGGCGAAGAAGGCGCCTGCGAAGAAGGCCGCCAAGTCGGCTGAAGGCAACGGCGCCGCGGCGCCGACGAAGAAGGCTGCCGCGAAGAAGGCCACCAGGAAAGCGAAGAAGAAAGCCACGAACAAGTCGGTTGCGAAGAAAGCTGCCACCGGCAAGGCGCCGGCTAAGCAGGTCGCCAGCAAGGTGGCAGGCAGCGCCGCGCCGAAAAAAGTCGCTGCGCGCAAGGCCACGAAGAAAGTCGCTGCCGGCAAGAGCCCGGCCGCCAAGCCCGCAACGAAGAAGCCCGGCGCGGCGTCTCGAAGCGTCGCCTGACCTGCCACGGGGCGGCTAGCGCCGACATCGCTTGCTGCGACTCACCGATCTGAAACTGCCGCTGGACCATCCGCCCGAAGCACTTCGGGCGGCGGTCCTTGCGCGCCTGGGCATCGCCGAGCCGGAACTGCGCGGATTCACCCTCTACAAGCGCAGTTACGACGCGCGCAAGCGTGGCGCCATCTTGCTGGTCTATGCGCTGGACGTCGATGTACTGAACATCGCGGCGGTCCTCAAGCGCTTCGACGGCGATCTGCACGTCATCCCCCGCCCCGACACCAGCTACCGCCCCGTCGCCCGTGCACCGGCGGACCTGGCCTTGCGCCCGGTCGTCATCGGCACCGGCCCGTGCGGACTTTTCGCCGGGTTGCTGCTGGCGCAGATGGGCTTCCGGCCCATCATCCTGGAGCGCGGCAAGGCCGTGCGCGAACGTACCGTCGACACCTTCGGCCTGTGGCGCAAGCGCGTGCTGGACCCGGAGTCGAACGTGCAGTTCGGCGAAGGCGGCGCCGGCACGTTTTCGGACGGCAAGCTGTACAGCCAGATCAAGGATCCGAAGCACCACGGCCGCAAGGTGCTGACCGAATTCGTGAAGGCCGGCGCACCCGAGGAAATCCTGACGGTAAGCAAGCCGCACATCGGCACCTTCCGGCTGGTGACGATGGTCGAGCACATGCGCGCGACCATCCAGGGACTGGGCGGTGAGATCCGCTTCGGCAGCCGCGTTGACGATATCCGCATCGAGGATGGACACGTGCGCGGCCTTACCCTGGCCAGCGGCGAAACCATCCGCGCCGACCACGTGGTGCTGGCAGTCGGGCACAGCGCCCGCGACACGTTCGAGATGTTGCATGCGCGCGGCGTGTTCATGGAGGCCAAGCCGTTCTCGATCGGTTTCCGCATCGAGCACCCGCAGTCGCTGATCGACGAGCGCCGGTTCGGGCCGCAGGCCGGGCACCCGCTGCTGGGCGCGGCCGACTACAAGCTGGTGCACCACTGCCGCAACGGCCGTTCGGTCTACAGTTTCTGCATGTGCCCCGGCGGCACCGTGGTCGCGGCGGCGTCGGAAGCCGGCCGCGTGGTGACCAACGGCATGAGCCAGTATTCGCGCAACGAGCGCAATGCCAATGCCGGCATCGTGGTCGGCATCTCGCCTGAAGACTACCTCGCGCATGCGCCGGAAGGCGGGCCGCTGGCGGGCATCGCGCTGCAACGATTCTGGGAATCGCGGGCCTACGAAGTGGGCGGCTCCAACTACGATGCGCCCGCGCAACGGGTGGGTGACTTCCTCGCGCACCGGCCATCGTCGCAACTGGGCACGGTGCTAAATTCCTACACGCCGGGTGTTCGCCTCGGCGAGCTGGACAGCTGCCTGCCTGCCTATGCCATCGAAGCAATCCGCGAAGCCCTGCCCGCTTTCGACAAGCAGATCCGTGGCTTCTCGATGGACGACGCGCTGCTGACCGGCGTCGAGACGCGCACGTCTTCGCCCCTGCGCATCCGGCGCGGCGACGATTGCCAGAGCATCAACGTGCGCGGCCTGTACCCGGCCGGCGAAGGCGCCGGTTATGCCGGCGGAATCCTGTCCGCAGGCGTGGATGGCATCAAGGTTGCCGAAGCCGTCGCGCTGGCGATCACCGGCACGACGCCGGACTAGACGCGCAAGGCGCGCTTGAGGATCTTGCCCGTTGCCGTCATCGGCAATGCATCGACGATCTCGACGATACGCGGATACTTGAAGGCCGCCATGCGCTCGCGGCACCAGTCCACCAGTTCGTCGGGCGCCAGCGAATGGCCCGGCCGCAGCACTACCACCGCCTTGATCTCCTCGCCATGCACCGGGTGCGGCACGCCGATCACCGCCACCAGCGCAATCGCCGGGTGGGTCATCAGCACTTCCTCGATTTCGCGCGGATAGACGTTGAACCCGCCGCGGATCACCATGTCCTTGATCCGGTCCACCACGAAGAAATTGCCCTCCTCGTCGCGCCGGCCGATGTCGCCGGTGTGGAACCAGCCATTGCGAATCGCCTGGGCTGTCGCTTCGGGCCGCTTGTAATAACCCTTCATCACGTTATGCCCGCGCACCACGATCTCGCCGTCCACGCCATCGGCCACCGCTTCGTCCGCATCGTTGAAGATGGCGACTTCCACGCCGACGATGGCCTGGCCGATGCTGCCCGGGATGCGTTCTGAATCGAGGTGGTTGAAGGTCGCGACCGGGCTGGTTTCCGACAAGCCGAAACCTTCCAGGATGATGACGCCGAAGTTCTTCTCGAACTGGCGCAACACCGCCACCGGCATCGGCGCACCGCCCGATACGCCGAGCCGCAGGCACGATGCAATCGCCTTCAGGTCATGCTTTTCCGCCGCATTGGGTGAATTGACCAGGCCGATGAACATGGTCGGCACGCCGCAGAATACGGTTACGCCGTAGCGCGACATCGCCTCGAATACCGCATCGGGCTCGAAGCGGAGCATCAGCACCATCGCCGCGCCGGTCGCCACGACGGCATTCATCTGCACCGTCTGGCCGAAGGTATGGAACAAGGGCAAGGCGATCAATTGCACGTCGCTGCTGTCGAGCTTGGTCAGCGCCACGCAACACATGGTGTTCATCGCCAGGTTGGAATGCGACAGCTCGGCGCCTTTGGGCGTGCCGGTGGTGCCCGAGGTGTAGAGGATGACCGCCGTGTCGTCGGCAGCCGTCTGCGCGGTCTCGCCCGTGGTCGGCTGGCCGTGCATCAACTGCACCAGCGTCTTGCTGCCTTCGATGGGCGGCGGCGCGGACGGGTTGGCCGTCATCAGGAAAAAGTGTTCGCAGGCGTCGGTGCGGTTGAAGGCATCCCAGCCTTCCTGGCCCATCGGCAACTCGGCGCTGCCCTCGAAGCACAGGTACACGCGCGCGTCCGAATCGTCGAGGTGGTAGGCGATTTCCGGCGCCTTGAGCAGGATGTTGATCGGCACCACCACGGCGGCGGCTTTCAGGATGCCGTAGTAGGCGATGGGGAAATAGGCCAGGTTCGGGCAACTCAACGCCACTTTGTCGCCGGGCCGGATGCCCAGGCCGCGCAAGCCGTTGGCCAACTGGTTGGCGGCGGCTTCGAGTTGTGCGTAGGTCAACGACTGCGCCCCGGCATGCACCGCGATCTTGTCCGGAAACCGATGGGCGTTGCGGACGAGGTTGCTGGCGATATTGATCATCGGTGGACAGGCTCCGGCAAGGGTCGGTGGGGCGGCTTCGTCACAACAATGAACGCCAAATGGATCAGTGCCGCCTCCAACTGGCGGTGACGCCCGGGCAGTCGCACAATGCCCGGCATGAAGACGTGGATTGCCCTCAGCTTAGCGTTTTTATCGACCGCTGGCTCTGCACCGAAAACACCTGTCGCCACGCCGGCGGCACCGGTCGAAACCGTGGTCGTGCATCGCTGCACGGACGCCAAGGGCCGCATTACATTGCAGGACGAACCCTGTCCGAAGGGCAGCCAATCCGAGTCGCGGGAAATGACCCGCCCGAAGGATCCGCCCAAGTCCAGGCCAGTGCCCGTGCTGGCGCCGCCGATCGACGCGCTGCCCGACGAACCCGCACCATTCGCCCGCCGCGAACTGATCCCGCCGCCGCCGATGTATCGCTGCACCAGCTACGACGGCATTGAGCGCTTCAGTGAAAGCTACGACCCGAATCCGCGCTGCGAGCCGATGGTGATCTATTACCCCTACCCGAACAACCTGACGCCGGCGCAGGCGCTGAGTTGCCGCTGGGTGGAAGACAGCTGCGTGCGCCTGTCGGACAGCGCGGCCTGCGCGCGCTGGAAGGTCATGCGCAAGGATGCCGTATCAGCGGTTGCGCGTTCCTTCAGCGACACGGCGGCGTATCGCAAGTCCGAGCTTGAGCGGTTGACGCAGATCACCGAAGAAAGTTGTCCGTAGGATTTAAGAGCAGATGCTTGTCGCCACTGGCGAGCGCCGGCTTTCATTTTGAGTCGCCGCACGATACCGGCTTTGTCAAAATAAAATCCGGCGCTCGCCCGCAACTTCCTGCGCGGTCTGAGTCTTCACGGCAACACCCTGCGGTACTCCCGCCAACGCAGGTCGCCCGCTGCCCCATTCGCAGGCTTGCTCGGTGGGGCCACCGGGCGATCCTGCGTTCTGTCGCCAGACAACCTCCGGCGAGCGCAGCGACGCCCACGCAAGCTGGTGAGAAAACGCAGGATCGACGGGCGGCCTCACCAAGCACGAAGTGCGACTGACGGCGCCGGGCGACCTGCGTTGGCGAGGGTGCGGCAGGGTGTTGCACTGATGCGATGTTGGGCGCAGGTGCGCGAGGGTGGTGGCCGGGGATTATTTTGACCAAGCCGATTCCGTGTGGCGACTCAAAATGATCACCGGCCACCACCCCACCCAGAACCGCTTCCCTAAAACCCGTATCGAAGAAATCCACCATCGATAGCGATGCACTCGCCAGTGACGTAACTCGACGCGGGCAGGCAGAGAAATGCGACCGCGGATGCAACCTCTTCGGGCTCGCCAATCCGCCGCATGGGCGTGCGTGAGATGACTTCTTCGTAGTACTCGGGTTGCGACAACGCATCCGACGTGCGCCGCGTACGGATATACCAGGGTGCGACCGCGTTGACGCGCACGCCGTCCTCGGCCCACTCGCAGGCCAGGTTGCGGGTCATCTGGTGCAGCGCGGCCTTGCTCATGCCGTAGACCGCGCCCGTGCGGACGTGGGTCAGGCCCGAGACGCTGCCGACATTGACGATGCTCGACGCCGCGTGCTGGCTGAGCAATGGAAACGCGAAGCGCGACAGTTCGAAGGCCGAGAACAGGTTGGTCTCGAACAAGGCGCGCCATTCGGTCTCGCTGTAGTCGATGGCGGCGCGGCGGATATTGTTGCCGGCGTTGTTGACCAGGATGTTGAGGCCAGCGCCCAGGTCCTCGACCCAGTCGAAGATTTCGCGCCGTTGTTCGACATCGCCGACATCTGCGGCAAAGGTGCGCACCTCGCGATCGGGATGTTCTTCGGAAAGCTCCGTCGCGGTGGCGGTGAGTTGGGCTTCGTCGCGGGCGACCAGCAGCACGTCGGCGCCCAGGCCCAGCAACTCGTCGGCAATGGCGCGGCCGATGCCCACGCTGGCGCCGGTTACCAGCGCGGTCTGCCCGTGCAATCGCCAGCGGTTAGCGTCCATGGTTCCTGCCCTGTCGCGGTCCGGTCGGCCCGCTTCGGGCGTAGGATAGCCTGCAAGCCGACACCGCGAGGAGTGCGCCGATGCGAACCACCACCGTCTTCAACCTGGCCGTCCTGGCGCTGAGCGCGTCGCTGCTCATCGCCTGCGACCTTCAAGGGCCGATCGACCAGCAGAGTGCGGAGGCCCAGAAGGCCCAGGAACACAACCAGTTGCGCGATGCGATCAACCAGCCGATCGAGAAGGCCAAGGACGCCGGCGCGCCGATCGAGCAAGCCGACAAGGACCGCGAAAAAGCGCTGGAAGAATCCGGCGGCTGAAACAAGACGCCGGGCGATGCCCGGCGTCTTTATTGGACGAAGATCGCGGCCAAGGCCGCTCCCACAGTAATCAGAAATCGCACAGGCAATGCGCCACCGCGCGGATCGGGCTGGCGCCCTTGCGCGGTTGCAGCCAGGCCAGTTCGCCCTGCAGGCGCTCGGCGGTGTCGGCGCCCAGCACGGACGGCAACGGGCCGAGGTTGCGCACCAGCACCGAAAGACGCGCGCTGCGGCTCATGTCCAGGAAGATCTGTTCGAAGGCCGACATCGGCTTCTCGACATATTGCACGTCGTACTTCGCGCCCAGCTTGGCCAGCTTCGCCGCTTCCGCCTGCGCTTCCGCCAGGCCGCCGAGGGCGTCCACCAGACCGCGTTCCTTGGCCTGCGATCCACTCCAGACACGACCGCGCGCGACTTCGTCGATCTTCGCCGGCGCGCTGCCGCGGGCAACCGCGACCTTGCCGATGAACTGCGCGTAGCCATGGTCGATGACCGACTGGATCAGCATGCCCGCGCCCGGGTCGAGCGGACGGGTGATGTCGAACGCGCCGGCAAGCGGCGTGGTGCCGATGCCGTCGCTGTGTACGCCGATCTTGTCCAGCGCGCGCGGCGCGCTCATCCACAGGCCGAAGATGCCGATCGAGCCGGTGATGGTGGATGGGTCGGCGTAGATGCGGTCCGCATTCATCGAGATCCAGTAGCCACCCGAAGCGGCCACGTTGCCCATCGACACCACGACCGGCTTGCCGGCCTTGCGGGTCAATTCGATCTCGCGACGGATCTGTTCCGACGGAAACACCGCGCCGCCGGGAGAATCCACGCGCAGCACCAGCGCCTTCACTTCGTCGTCCTCGCGCGCCTGGCGGATCAGCATGGACGTTGATTCGCCGCCAACCACGCCCTGCGGCTGGTCGCCATCGGTAATCTCGCCCTGCGCCACTACCACGGCGACTTCGCCATGGCGGTCGAGCAAGCCGCTGCGCGCCTTGCGCTGCACCAGGTACGGATACATGCCGACCTGGCGGAAGGTATGTTCTTCCTTGTCGTACGCGCCGCGTTCGGCCAGCAGTTTTTCCAGTTCGTCCTGGGTCTTGAGTCCATCAACGAGCTTGTTGTCGACGGCCAGCTTCGCCAGGTCGCCGCGCGCCGCCTGCACGCGCTCGGGCAGGTTGGTGATCATCGCGTTGAGGTCATCGACCTTGATCTTGCGCGCGCTGGCGATGTCCGCCACGTGGCGCTGCCACAGGTCGCTCATCCAGAACAGGTCGGCTTCGCGCGATTCGGGCGATGCCGCATCCAGGATGTAGGGTTCGGCGGCGGACTTGTATTCGCCGACGCGGAACAATTTCACGTCCACGCCCAACTTGTCCTGCAATGCCTGGCGATAGTAGAGGCGGTAGCGACCGAGGCCTTCGAGCAATACCGCGCCATCGGGATCAAGGAAGACTTCGTCGGCTTGCGCGGCCAGGTAGTAACCCTTTTGTTCCATGCCGGCGCCATAGGCGAGGATCTTCTTGCCGCCGCTGCGGAAATCACGCAGCGCCGCGCCGAGTTCGCGCATCGAGGCAAAGCCGGCGACCTGGAAGCCGTCGGTCAGCAACACCACGCGCGCGATCTTCGGATCGTCCTTGGCCAACTTCAGCGCCTGCACCACGTCGCGCAACTGGATCTCGATGGCCGGGTCGCCACCCGTCGCCTGTGCAATCGCACGCTGGATCGGCGCGCTGGTGTATTGCTCGACCAGCGTGGCGTCCAGGTCGATCACCAGCGCGGTCTTGTCCTGCACCGGGCTGATGGCGCCGCTTCCAGACTTCGCGGCCGAGGCAATCACGATCAGGCCGAACACCAGGAACAGGAACAACAACATGATCAGGTTGAAGACCAGGTGGTTGGCGAAGTTGATGAACCGGCCGACGCCGACAAGGAAGCGCCAGAAAGGGTTGCCCGAGGACTCGCTCATGAAAAACTCCGGAAAAACATGGCTCTAGGATACCCGCCCTGCGTGCCGGGGGTATGCGCCTTAGGTCACGGGGACCATCGGCTTGGGATCGCGGCATTGCGCCCACAAACGCCAGGCCAACAATGAACCGGCGACGCTAAGGCCCAGGATCAAGCCTACCCACAGGCCCGGCGCGCGGCCGTGAAGATGCAGGCCGAACCAGGCGCCCAGCGGCAGGCCGATGCCCCAGTAGGCGAGGATGGTGATCAGCATGGGCACGCGGGTGTCCTTGAGGCCGCGCAAGGCGCCCGATGACAGCACCTGCACGCCATCGGGCAACTGGAATACCGCCGCATATCGCATAAGCAGGACAGCCAGCGCCGCCACGGCCGGGTCGCTGGTGTACAGGCCGCTGATCCAGGCCCCGCCGAAGATCAGGATGCCCGCTGCCGCCGCCTGGGTAACGCCGCCCAGCGCGAATCCCGCACCCGCCGCCCAACGCACGGCGGACCGGTCCCCGGCGCCCGCCGCATGGCCCACGCGCACCGTGGTCGCCATCGCGATGCCCAGCGGCAACATGAAGCAGACGCTGGCCACGTTCAGCGCGATCTGGTGCGCCGCCACGTCCACTGCGCCCAGCCGGCCGATCAGCAAGGCGGTGGCGACGAACAGGCTGCCTTCCATGAAGATGGACACGCCCATCGGCAGGCCGAGCGCGAGCAGCGCGCCAATCTGTTTCCAGTCAGGCGCATCGAAGCGTTCGAACAGCCCCAGGTCGTCGAAGCGGCTCGACGTCGCCAGGTAGATCGCAAAGCCGATCGCCTGCAGCCACAACACGATGGCCGTGGCGATGCCGAGGCCCGCGGCGCCCAGCTCGGGAATCGGGCCCATGCCGAACATCAGTCCATAGCCCAGCGGCGCGAGCAATACCAGGCCGGCGATGCCGAACACCATGGTCGGCGGCGTCCACGCCAGGCCTTCGCTGAGGTAACGAAAGCTGAAATACAAAGACATGGCTGGCGCGCCGAACGCGATCGCGCGCAGGAATTGGGTGGCCTGGGGTCGCACGTCCTCGACGATGCCAATCGCCTCGAGAAGCCACGGCGACCACCAGACCGCGGCGGTCAGCGCCAGGCCCATCATCAGCGCGATCCACAGCGACTGGCGCCACAAGGGCGCAATCTCGTCGCGACGGCCGGCGCCGTTGAGCTGCGCCACCGACGGCGGGATGGCCATCAGCACGCCGACGCACAACAGCAGCGCCACCGTCCAGATCGAACTGCCGACCGTCACCGCGGCGAGAGTTCGCAAGCCATGGCGACCGGCCAGCAGGGAGTCGACCACGCTCATCAACATGGCCGCCAGTTGGCCCAGCGCCAACGGCAGGGCAAGCACGAAGCTGACCCGCATTTCGCGCAACAGGCGCGCCACGCGGCTTGAGGAATGGGTCATGGGCTGATGCGAAGGAAATTTCTGTCGCTATAGTAGCCGCATCCGAACTGGAGGCCGCATGGCCAGCACCGACCCGAGCCCCGCTGCGCCCATCCCCGCAACGCCGCCGTCGGCGCGCCGCTGCGAGAACTGCGGCGTGCCGCTGCAAGGCGATCATTGCCACGCCTGCGGGCAACCTACCAAGGGCCTGGTCCGGCATTTTTCCAGCATCCTTGGCGACTTCTTCGACACGGTGCTCAACATCGATTCGCGCGTATTGCGCACGCTGGGCCCACTGCTGACCCGGCCCGGTTTCCTGTCGATGGAATATTTCGCCGGCCGCCGCGTGCGCTACGTGACGCCGATGCGCCTGTTCCTGTTCCTGACCTTGCTCGCGTTCTTCGCCATCCAGGGCAGCATCGATTTCAATGATCCGGAACCCGGCGTTTCGGTCAGCGAGCCAGGCAAGAACGTCGATGCCCGCTCCGCCGAGATCGAAGCGGCGACCACCGTTGCGCAAGTGGAGGCAGCGCGGGCCGGTGTGCTGAAGCAACTTGCCGACGCGCGCAAGAATCTCGACGACGTGCCCGGCGGCGCCGCCGGCATCGCCGGCATCGAGATGGCCGAAGAAAGTATCCGCGAAGCCGCTGACGAAAGAATCGCCTACCTGAAACTTGCCGAGGCCAACAGGAAAGCCGGCAAGCCACCGCCGCCTGCACCATCCATGCAGGGCAGGAACAAGGGCTTCAGTTTCAACGCCAATGGCAAGCCCTGGGACCCGGTGACCAACCCGATCGCGTTCGGCTGGCTGCCGCAACCGGTCAACCAGAACCTCAACAAGCGCGTCGCGCACGCCAGCGACGTGTTGAAGGCAAGCAACAGCGAGAAGCCGGTGGTGGAAGCGCTGTTCAATGTATTGCCGCAGACATTGATCGTGCTGATGCCCTTGTTCGCGCTGATGCTGAAGCTGATCTACTGGTTCAAGCGACGATTGTTCATGGAACACCTGATCGTCGCCCTGCACAGCCACGCCTTCATCGCCCTGGCGCTGACATTGGTGCTCACCTTTTCGTGGCTGCAGGACTGGCTGACGCCCAACCCCGGGTTCTGGCAGGGCGTGTTCGGTTGGGGCATGGGACTGAGCGCGGCATGGATCCCGGTTTACCTGTTGCTGATGCAGAAGCGCGTATACGGCCAGGGCTGGCCGATGACGCTGGTGAAATTCTGCGTGCTCGGCTTGTGCTATTCGATCCTGCTCGGCTTTGGCCTGGCCGCGGCAATGCTGATCGGCCTGTTGACCCTGTGATCGTCTACGAGGTCAACCTGTTCGTGAAGCGCGACATCGAGGCCGCATTCCGCGCCTGGCTCGATGGGCACGTGCACGAGATCGTGGGATTACCCGGTTTCACCGGCGCGTCGGTATTCGACCGCATCGAACCACCCGGCGCAGCCGATGAATTCGTGGTGTGCACGCAGTACCGCCTCACCGACGCCGCGGCACTGGCGTCCTATCTTCGGGATCACGCGCCGCGGTTGCGCGGCGATGGCGTGGCGAGGTTCGGCGATTCCTTTCGCGCCGATCGGCGCGTGCTGGCCGCTGGCGCCGAATACTGACCGACCTACTGCTGAAGTCGCTCGCGAATCAATTGCGCGCGACCGTCCGCCGGCGCCGCCAGCAGGTCGCGACGCAAGGCTTGCCGTCGCGCTTCGGTCAGCCGCGGCGCAAGCGTCGCCAGGTCGGCGCGCGATTGCTCATCAAGTTCGCGCAATACCTGCAACAGCGCCGGACGATCCGACTCGGGCATG
>JAPLSI010000087.1 GCA_026398715.1 Gammaproteobacteria bacterium | reverse complement strand
CGTGACCTGCGGCAGCAACGGACTGTCGTCGGGCAGTTCCGGCAATTCAGCCAGGTCGCCGCGTTGCGTGCGGCCGCTCCAGGCGACCACGCGCTGGAACGATGCCACCACGTCACGGCTTGCGAAGCGCTCGCCCTTGGCCTGTTCCATGCGATACAGGCACAGGTAATTGGACCGGCCCTTGAGCAAAGCCATCTTCACGCTGGCGCCCAGCGCGGCGCGCACGCGCGGCAGGTCGCGATGATAGAGCTGGTCCTGTAGCGCGCGCGTTCCGGTCGAGATGATGACCCGCTGGCCCGACAGCAAAGCAGGCACCAGGTAGGCATAGGTCTTGCCGGTGCCGGTGCCGGCTTCGGCAATCAGCGTGGCGCGCGCATCGATGGCGTCGGCCACCGATTCGGCCAGTGCGCCTTGTGCCGCGCGCACGACGTAGCCCGACAGTTTCTCTGCAAGCGGGCCGTCGGCCGCCAATGCCGCGCGGGTGCGATCCGACAGGTCGGACATCGCTACATCCGGATCGGCGGCGCGACCGTGCAACCGGCAACGCGCTGCTGCGCTTGCGTGGCTACCGCCGCATTGCCACGCGCTTCGGCGGCAAGTTGCAGCGTGGTCCAGTTGCGACGGCACAGGCCGCCCAGTTTCGGACCCTTGTCGAAGGACCGCGTCGCCAGTTGTTCGGCCTGGTTCCAGTCGCGTGCGACCAGCGCCAGTTCGGCTTGCCACTGCAGCAGGTCGGGATCGTCCGGCGTCAGTACGGCGGCCTGGTCAAGCAACCTGCCCGCACCCGCATAATCGCCGCGCGCCTCGGCCTGGGTGGCGCTGGCGCGAATGTCTTCCACGCGCGGGTCGCGCAGCGGCTGCACGTCGAGCTCGTCGCCCATCTGGCCGGCCGTGCGCACTTGTTGCAGCAGGTTGGCGCCGCTGCCAGGTCGGATGACCGCACCCGGTTCCGCCCGTCCCGAACTGGTGCTGCCCGTGCAACCGACCAGGCCCATCAGCGCGAAGCAGGCGCAGGCAGCCAGGCGCGTCCAACGCAGGCGGGTCCCGCGCGTCGCGACGTTGGCGCCGAAATCGCAAGCGGTCACTGCAGATTCTCCTGCGCCGGCGGCGCTTCGGGCGTTGCCGGCTGTTCGCCGTCGCCACCCAGATGGAACCAGTCCAGCCAGCTGCTTTGCTGGCAGGTCTTGTGTTCGGTCGGCAGGTATCCGGAAACGAATGCCGCGCGACGGGCGCCCGGGCAATCGGCTTCGGTCGTCGCGTATTCCGCGCCGTCCAGCCAGGCCCACTCGATGCCCTGCCCGGTTACGCGCAGGGGTTCGGTGGGAAGTTTGGTGAACAGTCCCGACCATACCCGCATCGCGCCCGTGGCGCCGTACAACCCGGTCGGTTCGTTCTTGTCGTTGCCAACCCACACCACGGCAAGGTGGTCGCCGGTGTAGCCGGCAAACCAGCTGTCGCGGCTGTCGTTGCTGGTGCCGGTCTTGCCGGCCGATTGCAGCGGGCCCAGGCCGTCACGCAGCAGCGGACTGCCGGTACCGTTGGTCACGGCAGATTGCAGGGCCAACGTGACCAGTCGCGCCGCGATGGCGTCGCCTTCCTGCGCCGGATCGGTCTTGTCGTCGTAACGGCTGATCGCCTTGCCCTGCGTGTCGAGCACGCCGCGCACCGCGCGCAAGGGCTGGATGCGGCCGCCCGACGCGAGGAACTGGTACATCTGCGTCATCGAGAAAACCGACAGGTCCACCGAGCCCAATATCAGCGAAGGATTCGGTTTTGCCTTGAGGCCGCCCAATACCTTCATCAATTCCGCGAGTCGGTCCGGGCCCACTTCCATGCCGACCCGCACCGTCGCCTGGTTGTAGGACCGCGCCAGCGCCGAAGTCAGGGTCACGGTGCCGTGCGACTTGCCATCCGAATTCTTCGGGCGCCAGGGCTTGCCGTTGGGCTGGGTCACTTCCACCGGACTGTCGTCCACCCAACTGGCCAGGGAATAACGATCCGGCTGCGCCAGGGCGAGCAGGTACACGAAAGGCTTCAGCAGGGAACCGACCGGTCGCTGCGCCTCGATGGCGCGATTGAACCCCGGATCGTTGGTCTTGCGGTTGCCGACCACCGCCAGCACTTCGCCGGTATGGGTGTCGGTCACCACCATGCCCGCCTGCAAGGCCGGGCCTTGCTTGCGCTCGACCTTGGGCAGGGTCGCGGCGACCGAACGTTCGCTCAGTGTCTGCACCGACGGCGCCAGCGTGCTCATCACCGACAGGCCCGCGCCGCGCAACGCATCGGCCGGATAGTCGCGCGCAAGCTGGCGACGAACCAGGTCAAGGAAGGCAGGCGCGTTGTTGCGCGCAACGCCGGGCTTGGTGCTGACGCCCAGCGGCGAGGCCTTGGCGCGCGTCGCTTCCTCGGGGCTGATCAATCCGGTTTCGACGAACACATCGAGTACGACCGCGCGACGCTTCAGCGCACGCTCGGGGAACCGTCGCGGATCCCAGAAGCCCGGACCCTGGATGACGCCGATCAGCAGCGCGATGTCTTCGGTGCGCAAGGTGGACAGTTCGCGGCCGAACCAGAATTCCGCACCCGCGCCCACGCCGCGGATGGACTGCTTGCCCTGTTGCCCCAGGTACACCTGGTTGAGGTAGGCCTCCATGATGCTGCGCTTGTCGAAGCGCGCCTCGATGATCAATGCGTACAGGGCCTCGCGCACCTTGCGCGTCACCGTCTTGGTGTTGCTGAGGAACAGGCTGCGCACCATCTGCTGGGTGAGCGTGCTGGCGCCTTGTTCGAAGCCCGCCTCGCGCATGTTCACCCAGATCGCGCGCGCCACGCCCCAGGGATCGATGCCGTGGTGGTTCTTGAAGTTGCGATCTTCCACCGCCTGCAGGCCGGTGATGAAAAGCGCGGGCACTTCTTCCATGCGGACCAGGCGGCGTTCTTCCTCGTCTATTCCGTACAGGGTCGCGATGCGCGCGGGATCGACGCGAGCGCTGTCGAGCCGCTTGCGGGTACGTCCGTCGCGCAACTGGGCGACGCGTCCACCGGCCAGCGCCACGTCCAGGCGCCGCTCCGGCACCGGGCCGTCCATGTCGATGAAGGCGCGCGTGCCGATCTGGAATCGGTTGCCCTTGTGGGAGTAGGTACCCGGGAGCTGACCGACGCCGTCGTTGCGATAGGTCGCTGCGGCCAGTTCGAGCTCCAGCGCGGCGGCATCCAGCCGGACGCCAGGCTTCAGCAACAGCGGCCGGGCATACACGCGCGTCGGCACCTGCCACTGCAATTGGGCGAATTCGGTGCGGACCTGCTTGTCCAGGTACCAGACGTAAGGCACCGCCAGGCCGAGGAAAAGGCCGGAGCCGGCCAGCACGGCGCGCAGCAGCCAGCGCTTCCAGGGGGCCATGCCCGGGGTACCTGAATCAGATAGGGAAGCGGATTTGCTCAAGGACAGGGATAATTCCGGTTTTCGCCAGTTTATCAGGCGCAAGCCGGGACCATCGAACCCCAGATGATGAATGCAAATCCGAAGGACACGCCCAGGCCCAGGCGAGGCGCGCGGCCCGAGCCGCCGCTGCACTCGTGGCGGCATTGGCTGTTCCGGCAGCGCCTGTTGCTCGAATACCGCTACAGCGAACTGAGCTCCCTGTCGCACCGGGGCATCAACAGCCTGAAGTTGCGGGGTCTCGTGCCGACGCTGCGGATCGTGGCCAAGCGTCTTTTCCCGCCGCGCAGGCAGCCCTACCCGCTGCTGCTGTACCGGGACGCGGTGCAAGCCGCGGATGTCCGGTTCTTCCGGGCAGCCAGTCCGCGCGCCAGCATCGTCGTGCCCGTGCACGGCCAGTTGGCCCTGACCTTGCGCTGCCTGAAGTCGCTGGCGCTGAGCAGCGATGCAGCGAGCTTCGAGGTGATCGTCATGGACGATGCGTCGCCGGATGAATCGGGCGACGTGCTGCCAGGCATCGAAGGCCTCCGCTATCGGCGCAACCCGGAAAATCTCGGCTTCATCGGCACCTGCAACGCCGGGGCGGCGCTCGCGCGCGGCGAGTTCGTCGTGTTCCTCAACAATGACACTCTCGTGCAGCCGGGCTGGCTGGATGCACTGGCGGCGATCATGGTGCCGACGTCCCTGTTCACCGAACTCGGCGGATTCGATCCGCACTACGCCCCGGCCTATTACGAAGACACCGACTTGGCGATGCGCGTGCGCGAACGCGGACTGCGCGTGCGCTTCCAGCCGGCGTCGGTCGTGGTGCACCTGGAGGGCGCGAGTTCGGGCACCGATACGCGCACGGGCATCAAGGCCTACCAGTTGGTGAACGAAGGCAAGTTCCGTGATCGCTGGGCCGCGCGCCTGCCGGCGCAGCCTGCCGATCCCGAACCCAGCGATACCGGCGACCAGGCCGCCGTGCTTGCGTCCATCCACCGCTGCGGTCGGCGGGTACTGGTGATCGATTCGTACACGCCCACGCCCGATCGCGACTCCGGATCGCTGCGCATGCTCGAGATGCTTGCGCTGCTGGTGGAGGAAGGATGTTCGGTGGTGTTCTTCTGCCAGAACATCACCCACGACGGAAAATACACCGAGGCGCTGCAGCAATTGGGCGTGGAAGTGTGGTGGCAGCCATGGGTCGGCTACCTGCCGACCTGGCTGGGCGTGCATGGTGGCCGATTCGATGCCGTCATCGTTTCGCGCCACTACGTGCTGAAGCCCCTGCTGCCCATGCTGCGCGAACTCGCACCGCAAGCGCAGGTTGTATTCGACACGGTGGACCTGCATTTCCTGCGCGAACAACGCGAGGCCGCGCAGTCGGACAATCCCGCCGCGCGCGTCACTGCGGCGCGCACGCTGGCCAACGAGTTGGGGCTGATCCGCAAGTCCGACCTGACCTGGGTGGTCAGCGCGGTCGAGCGCGACCTGCTGGCGACCATCGCACCCGAGTGCCAGGTCGGCATCGTGTCCAACATCCACCGCTGCACCGAACACACGCCAGGCTTCGACTCGCGACGCGATCTGGTTTTCGTCGGCAGCTTCCGACACCCGCCCAACGTGGACGCGGCGCTCTGGCTGGCGCGGGAGATCTTTCCCCTCATCCACTCGCGCCTGCCCGAAGTCAGGCTGCACCTGGTAGGCGCAGATGCACCGGAAACCATCACCGGCCTGGCCTCCATCCCCGGCGTGGAAGTTCGCGGTCATGTGCCCGACCTCGACCCCTTGCTCGACCAGACGCGGATCAGCCTGGCGCCGCTGCGCTACGGCGCGGGCATCAAGGGCAAGATCAACCAGGCCTTGTCGCGCGGTTTGCCGGTCGTGGCGACCCGATGCGCTGCGGAAGGGATGTTCCTGGTGGACGGCCAGGATGTGCTGGAAGCCGACGCGGCGGCCGACTTCGCCGACGCCGTGGTTCGCCTGTACGGCGACGAAGCCTTGTGGAACACTTTGCGCGAAGGCGGGCTCGCCAACACACGCACGTATTTTTCGCGCGAGACGGCGCGCCGCGCATTGAAGGAATGGATCGCCAACCTTCCGCCGCGGATGGACGGCGCCGCGGACTAGCCGCTAGCGCTGCGGACGTGCGCCGCGCGCCGTGCGCAAGCGCTTCGTGGCGCCGGCCAGGCCCGGATGGGACGGTTGCCACTGCCGCACGCGCTCCAGCGCGGCTTCCGCCTCGTTGAAGTCACTCGCGCCAATGCGCTCGTCCGCATAAGCGAGCCATCGCTCCGCCATGCGGCGCCGCGCCTGGTCCGCTTCGGGCGAAGCCTCCTGCACGACGTAGGCTTCCAGGCACGACTGCGCGCGCTTCAATTGACCCTGGTCCAGTGCCTGGTCGAAGCACTTGCGACTGGCGGCGGTGAGTTCACGCTCGAGCCGGGCCAGGTCCTTCGATCGCGGCGAAATGGCAGCGGCGACCCGCAGCTTGTCCCAGGCGCTCGCGCCGGGTGGCGTGATGAAGTCGCCGCGAGCGAT
>JAPLSI010000189.1 GCA_026398715.1 Gammaproteobacteria bacterium | reverse complement strand
TGGCCGGACATGCGTCTTCGAAGCACCCGTCGGTCCTGCCGTACCAGACCTCCAACCCGAAAGTCTTCGCCGGTGGCGACAACGTGCGCGGCGCCGACCTGGTGGTTACCGCCGTCCTCGACGGCCGGGACGCTGGGCTTGCCATCGCCAGGTACCTGATGCCTTAAGCTGTCGGCATGAGCGAACTGCAAGACCTGTCGTCCCTGGTGCGATCCAACACCCCGTTGATCGTGATCGAAACCCCCGATGAAGCCCGCGTGGTGGACCTGTTCCGGCATGTGCTGGCCAATGTCTGGCGTGCGCTGTTTCGCTGGTCCATCACCGAAGGCATGCGCCGGGTGGACATGGACCGCGAGGACCCGGCCGAAACCGCGCCCGACATGACCACCACGCTGCTGGCCATCAAGGGCCACGACCAGCGCGGCATCTACCTGCTGCTGGACGTCGTGCCCTACCTGGGCTACGCCAGCACGCAACGCATGCTGCGCGAGATCCTGGAGCGCCGCGGCAGCCTGGACCACACCATCGTGCTGGTCGGCAACAAGATCGAACTGCCGCCGGAGCTCGAAGCCCTGGCCGTGCGTTTCGAACTGCAACTGCCGGACGAAAACGCGCTGCTGAAGATGGTGAAGGACGAAGCGGGCCTCTACCAGAAGGAAAACGGCGGCCGCCGCGTCGAGATCGACAAGGAAGTATTGGCGGTGATCGTGCGCAACCTGCGCGGCCTGTCGCTGACCGAAGCGCGGCGCATCGCGCGCCATCTCATCTTCGCCGACGGCGCCATCGGTCCGGCCGACCTGCCCGAACTGGCCAAGCTGAAGTTCGAGCTGCTCAACAAGAGCGGCCACCTGCATTTTGAATACGACACCGCGCGTTTTTCCGACGTGGCCGGCCTCGACCGATTGAAGAAGTGGCTTGGCCACCGCCGCGAAGTATTTTCCAGCGGCGAGCTGCCGGTCGGGCTCGACCCACCCAAGGGCATCCTGTTGCTGGGCGTGCAGGGCTGCGGCAAGAGCCTCGCCGCCAAGGCCGTGGCCGGCGCCTTCAACGTGCCGCTGGTGCGGCTGGACTTCGGCACCCTGTACAACAAGTTCCACGGCGAAACCGAAAAGAACCTGCGCGATGCGCTGGCCTCGGCCGAACAGCTGCAGCCCTGCGTGTTGTGGATCGACGAACTGGAAAAAGGCCTGTCGGCCTCCACCGGTAGCGAGGACGGCGGCGTCTCGCGCCGCGTGCTCGGCTACTTCCTGACCTGGATGGCCGAGCGCAAGTCGCGCGTCTTTTTGGTCGCCACCGCCAATGCCGTGCACGAATTGCCGCCGGAACTGCTGCGCAAGGGCCGCTTCGACGAAATCTTCTTCGTCGACCTGCCCGACGACAGCGCGCGCGCCGACATCTTCCGCCTGCACCTGGAAAAACGCCGCGTGGACTGGAGCGAGTTCTCCCTCACCACGCTGTCGGACGCCAGCGCCGGTTTCTCCGGCGCCGAGATCGAGCAGGCCATCGTCAGCGCGCTGTATGCCGCGCACGCCGACAAACTCATCGTCGATGAAACGCGATTGCTTGGCGAAATCCGCGGCACTCGCCCGCTGTCGGTGCTGATGGCCGAACAAGTGGAATCGCTGCGCGAATGGGCGAAATCGCGCA
>JAPLSI010000215.1 GCA_026398715.1 Gammaproteobacteria bacterium | reverse complement strand
GATCGCGACGGGTGTCGGCGTTGAGCAGCGCGGCGCGGGTCATGAACAGATATCGCTGGAAGGTCACGCCCTGGGCGTTGCGCGCCATCGGGTCGGCACCAGCGTTGAGCAGGTCCAGTGCGCGCGCGGGCTCGTTGATCTGGCCGGCCACGTGCAGCGGCGTATTGCCCATGCGGTCGGCCATGTCGGGATCGGCGCCCGCCGCTAGCAGGGCGCGGAACTGTTCGTCGCGTTCGCCCATCAGCGCGGCGCGCAGCGGGCCGGCGCCGGAGACCGGATTGGCGACGTTCGGGTTGACCTTGCGCGCCAGCAGTTCGGACAGATAAGCGTCGTCGTTGGCCATCGCGGCCATATGCACCACGGTGTCGTTGTCCATGCCCGCCTGCAGCGGATCGGCGCCGGCATCCAGCAGGGCTTTCATGCTGTCGAGGCGCTTGTTCAGCAACGCCCACTGCAGCAGGGTGACGTTCTTGTCGCCTGTCGCCGAAGACCAGCCGATGCTACACGCGATCACAGCCGTTGGGATACCCGCTGCGAAGCCGGTTCGTGCCAAGCCAGTTCGCGCAAGGCCGTTGCCTGCTGCCGGGCCTGCTGCCGGAACAGGGCCCTGGCCTTCTCCACATCGATCATGGCGGTCCAGCCTATCGGTACACACAACGCAACCCTGGGCGCGAAACAGGTGCGCCCATCCTCGCCGATGGTGACGTGCACTGAATCATCGGCGACCCACGGCCTCCGGCGTACCGGGACGCTCCGCGGAGGGACTAGATATGTTTGGGCTCGAAGCGGTCCCGCGGCAGCAGCGTTTCCAGCGTGCCGATGGCGCTGTTGCCGAGCTGGTTGTGCAGCCGCGCCTCCGGGCGATAGTGGCCGCTGTTGTTGTCCCAGCGCACCAGCCGGCCCTGATCGAACTCGATCTCGCCGGCAAAATAGACGTCGGCGCCGCGGCTGATGGCGGTGTGGCCACCGTTCGCCCGTGCGCCGATCCAGATCTCGGACGGGTTGGTGACCGGCACCACGAAGACGTAGCCGCCGTTGGCGACCTTCGGCTCGCCGTGGCCGTCGGGTTCGGCCAGACGGTAGAGGCCATCCTGACCCATCCCCAGGGTCTGGTGCGGCATGCGCGGGCGCAGATCGTCGACGTTGCGGATGCGCTCCATGTCCGGGCGCGGCGGTGCGCCGTAGAGCTGCATCACATCGTCGAGCCGTTCGTTGATCGAATTGAAGATCTTGCGGTGTTGCTCGACATTGTCGTGCGAAATCTTTGTCTGACCGTTCATCAGCACTTCCATGAAGCGCAACTGGTCGTCGATGTTCTTGAACCTGGTCTGCTCGAGCTGCGACGCCTGCTGATTGGCCGTCGGCACGCCACTCTCATCGCGTTGATGCGAGTGCAAGCGCTGCTGGCCGGTTTCGTCGCGGTAGAACTGGATGGCTTCGCGCACTATGCCGTGATGCGCCTGCATCCGCTCCTGCGGGGACAGTTGCGGCAGTTCCGGCGCCAGTTGACGCTCGAGTGGAGGTGCCGGGCCTTCGCCTTCCCGCGGCTTCTCCCGTTGCTTGTCCAGGTGACGCTCGGCGAAGGTTTCGATGCCGATCTGTGCGGGCGTCTGGTCTTCGGGCGAAAGGGTCGGCATTGTGAGTTTCGGCATGCGAGGCTCCTTGGAAGCAGGATGGGCCGCTCCGATCCGCAGCCCCTGGACGGGCATGCGCCGCATGCCTGCAGACAATTTTAACCCGGCGACAGGCATCGACGCCAAGCCTGCCAGCCGCAAAAAAGAAGGGCGCCCATGGGCACCCTTCTTTTGCGCATGCGACGAAACGGGTCGCGGTGGCTTACTTTTTCTTCGGCGCGATCATCATCACCATCTGCCGGCCTTCAAGGCGCGGGCGGGATTCGATGACGATGTCTTCGCCCAGGTCGGCCTCGATCCGGTTCGCCATCGCGCGTCCGAGCTCCATATGGCTCATCTCGCGGCCGCGGAAGCGGATGTTGACCTTGATCTTGTCGCCCTCTTCCAGGAACTCGCGCATCTTGCGCAGCTTGATCGCGTAATCGCCTTCGTCGGTGACCGGACGGAATTTGACTTCCTTGATCTCGACGATTTTCTGCTTCTTTTTCGCAGCGGCCGCTTTTTTCTGCGTCTCGAACTTGAACTTGCCGAAGTCCATGATGCGGCACACCGGCGGGTCCGCATTCGGCTGGATTTCGACAAGATCGAGGCCCTCGTCTTCGGCCTTGGCCAATGCTTCGTCGCGCGTCAGCACGCCGATCATCTCGCCGTCGCTGCCGATCACGCGGACGCGCGGAACGCGAATCTCTTGATTCTTACGGTTCTGCTTTTCCTGGGGGGTACTGATATCTCGATCTCCAAAGGGGGTGGTTCCGTCCGACGATCGCGCCGGACGGCATCGACATCACGCTGCTGCGGGCGCGTTGCGGAGGCGCTCGACGAAGTCGGCGACAGACATGGAACCCAGGTCTTCCCCGCCCCGCGTGCGCACCGCGACAAGGCCGTTTTCCTTTTCGCGGTCGCCGACCACCAGCAGGAACGGCACCCGTTGCAGCGTGTGCTCGCGAATCTTATAGCCGATTTTCTCGTTCCGCAAATCGGCCGAAACCCGGAGCCCTTGATTCATAAGGGTTTTGCGAATTTCGTCGACGTAATCGGCCTGCGCATCGGTGATATTCATGACCACGGCCTGGATCGGAGCCAGCCAGGCCGGGAAATGGCCGGCGTGGTGTTCGATCAGAATGCCGATGAAACGCTCCATCGAACCGACGATCGCGCGGTGCAGCATCACCGGGTGGCGGCGCTGGCTGTGCTCGTCCACGTACTAGGCGCCGAGGCGCTCCGGAACCATGAAAACGACCAGCATGGTGCCCAGCAGCCAGGTGCGGCCGATGGCGTACTTGAGGTGGTATTCGATCTTCGGGACGTAGAAGGCACCCTCGCCCTGCAGTTCCTCCCATGCCACGCCGGCCGAGCGCAGCGCGGAACGAAGGGCATCTTCGGCCATGTCCCAGAAGGCGTCGTCGCCGAGGCGCAACTCGGGGCGCAGCGCGATCTTGATCTGGATGTCGCTGAAACCGAAGTGGCCGTAAACCGCCAGCGCCTGCTGATGGAAGGCGCGCACCTCGTCCTCGATCTGACCCTCGGTGCAGAACACGTGGCCGTCGTCCTGGGTGAAGCCGCGCACGCGCAGGATGCCGTGCAGCGCACCGGAGGGTTCGTTGCGATGGCAGGCGCCGAACTCGCCGTAGCGGATCGGCAGGTCGCGGTAGCTGTGCAGGCCTTGATTGAATATCTGTACGTGGCCAGGGCAGTTCATCGGCTTCAGCGCGTAGGTGCGCTTCTCCGATTCGGTGAAAAACATGTTGTCCTTGTAGTTGTCCCAGTGGCCGGACTTCTGCCACAGGGTCACGTCGAGGATCTGCGGGCAGCGCACTTCCTGATAACCGCTGTCGCGGTAGACCTGGCGCATGTACTGCTCGACCACCTGCCAGATCGCCCAGCCCTTGGGATGCCAGAAGATCAGGCCGGGGCCTTCTTCCTGCAGGTGGAACAGGTCCTGCTGCTTGGCGATCTTGCGATGGTCGCGCTTCTCGGCTTCTTCGATCTGATGCAGATATGCCTTGAGGTCCTTGTCGTTGAGCCAGGCGGTGCCGTAGATGCGGCTGAGCATCTGGTTGTTGCTGTCGCCGCGCCAGTAAGCGCCGGCGACCTTCATCAGCTTGAAGCCGCGCAGCTTGTCGGTGCCCGGGACGTGCGGGCCACGACAGAGGTCGATGAACTCGCCCTGCGAATACAGCGACAGATCCTGGTCGACCGGAATACTTTCGATGATCTCGGCCTTGTAGGCCTCGCCGATGCCCTTGAAGAACGCCACGGCCTCGTCGCGCGATTTCACGCTGCGGCTGACCGGATGGGCTTCCTTGACGATCTTCTGCATCTCGGCCTCGATCGCCGGCAGGTCTTCGGGCGTGAACGGGCGTTCGTAGGCGAAGTCGTAGTAGAAGCCGTTGTCGATCACCGGGCCGATGGTGACCTGCGCCCCCGGGAACAGCCGCTGCACGGCCTGCGCCAGCAGGTGGGCGGTGGAATGGCGCAGGATGTCCAGCGCATCGGGGTGTTTGTCGGTGACGATTTCGAGCGAGGCATCGCGCTCGATGCGAAAACTGGTATCGACGAGCTGGCCATCGACCTTGCCGGCCAGCGCGGCCTTGGCCAGGCCGGCGCCGATGGAGGCGGCGATCTCGCCGACGGTGGGGGCGGCTTCGAATTCACGGCGGCTGCCGTCGGGGAGCGTAATGGCGATCATGGGGTTCGGTAGGTCGTCGATAGGGTGCGCCTTGGCGCACCGTTGGAATGGGTGCCGCGATGCGGACAGGGGCAAGAAAAAAGCGCCCTGAGGCGCTTCGCGGGGTCGCGGGCCTGGGGCGTGGCGGTCAGGGGCTGCTGGTAGTGCTCATGTCGCACGCTCGGCGCCGGTTTCCCGGGGCCACCTTTGTTCTTCGCTGAGGCAGCAAAGTTAGGCCCCGCAAGGCCGAAAGTCAATGAATCCAAGGCTTTCCGCCTGCGCCAGGGCCACCGTGCGGCTTCCCGGCACGGTCGTCGGCGGCTCTGCGGCCCGGCGCACGTTCTACACTCGCCCATCCCCGACGAGAACGACCGATGGCGCAGAGCATCCACGACTTCCACGACGATCCCCGCAACGCGGACATCCGGATCTGGATCAACGGCACGCTGAAACCGCGGGCCGAGGCCACCGTTTCGGTCTTCGACAGCGGCTTCGTGCTGGGCGACGGGGTGTGGGAAGGGCTTCGGGTCGTCGACGGGCACCCGGCCTTCCTCGACGAACACCTCGACCGGCTCTACGAAGGCGCGAAGGCGATCGCGCTGGACATCGGCCTGGATCGCGCGCAGCTGACCCGTGCGCTGTACGACACGCTCGACGCCAACGGCATGCGCGACGGTGTGCACATGCGGCTGATGGTGTCGCGCGGCGTGAAGCGCACGCCCTATCAGGACCCGCGCGTGACCGTGGGGCCGGCGACGGTGGTGATCATTCCGGAGTTCAAGGTCGCCAAGCCGGAAACTCTGTCCACGGGCCTGCGCCTGTTCACCGT
>JAPLSI010000158.1 GCA_026398715.1 Gammaproteobacteria bacterium | reverse complement strand
TCGTCTTCGCTAAGGATCACCTGCAGCGCCGTCACGATCGCCTGCGATATCTCGTCCTGGATGGCGAACACATCCTCCATCTCGCGGTCGTTGCGTTCCGACCACAGGTGGTAGCCCTCCGCCACGTTCACCAACTGCGCGGTGATGCGCAGCTTGTTGCCCATCTTGCGCACGCTGCCTTCCAGCACCGTCGATACCTTCAGCTTCTTGCCGATTTCGCCGATGTGCTCGTTCTTGCCCTTGTACGAAAACGACGACGTGCGCGATGCCACGCGCAGCGCCTGGATCTTGGACAGCGCGTTGATGATCTCCTCGGCCATGCCGTCGGTGAAGTATTCGTTCTCCGGGTCGGCGCTCATGTTGGCGAAGGGCAGCACCGCTACCGACTTGGCCATGGACACCGTGGGCGAGGGCAGCACCATCGTGTCGCTGGGCGTGCTCATGCTGCCAGAGGCCAGCGCCAGGCCGAACTGGCCGGTGGTCGCGAAGCGTCCCGCGGGGTCGGTGGACATGGCCTTGGACACCGCGCGCTCGATGCTCTCGGGCACAGCCGCGCGAATCGTGCGCAGGGGCTTGGCGGTTTCGGTAAAGCGCTTGGCCATTACCGCCTGCGCAGTAGCCGCGCTGAAGGGCCGCTCGCCGGTCAGCATCTCGTACATCATGCAGGCCAGGCTGTACTGGTCGCTGCGGCCGTCCAGGTTCAGTTCGCCCGCGGCTTGTTCCGGGCTTACATAGGCCGGCGTGCCGACCATCATCCCGGTTTGCGTCAGCGTTTCGGACCCGACATTGCTCATGGCCTTGGCGATGCCGAAGTCCATCACCATGGCCTCGCCTTCGTACAGCATCACGTTTTCAGGTTTGACGTCGCGGTGCACGATGCCTTGCCGGTTGGCGTAGTCGAGTGCGGAAGCAATCGCACGGCCGTGATGCACGGCTTCCTCGATGGACATCTGCTGCTCGCGGTCCAGGCGTTCGCGCAGCGATTCGCCCTCCACATAGGGCATCACGTAATACAGCATGCCGTCCACGCTGCCGGAGTCGTGCAGGCCGAGGATATGCGGATGATTCAATCGTGCGGCGAGGCGGATTTCCTGCAGGAAGCGTTCGGGTCCGACGCTGGCAGCGAGTTCCGGATGCAGCACCTTGATGGCCACGGCGCGGCCATGCTTGCAGTCCTCGGCCAGGAACACCGCCGACATGCCGCCGCGTCCCAGTTCGCGGTTGATGGTGTAGGCGCCTTCCAGCGCCTTGCGCAGGTTATCAATCGGCAGTGCGGGGGTCGGTGACATTTACATCGCCCTTATCAAGGCCAGGTAACGCGGGTGCGACCGGATCGAGTCCAGGTCGCTGTCGTGCTGCAGCCAGTCCTTGTCGCCCCAGCCCTTGCCGACCGCTTGTTCCAGCGCGTCCAGGCACTCATCGATCTTTCCCAGCGTGCCATAGGTGCAGGCTACGTTGTACAGCAGCATCGGATCTTCCGGGTCCACGGCGATGGCGCGCATGGCGTACTCCGTGGCGCGCACGGTATCGCCCGTCATCGCCCGCGCGGTTGCGCCCAGCGTCAGCGCGCGCGTGTCGTCCGGATTAAGCTCGAGGTGTTGTTCCACCAGCTTGGCGGAGCGTCGGTTGGCAGCTTCGGCTTCACTCTCGCGTCCCAATGAACGCAGCGCCTGGCTTTGCAGGCGGGGAATCTCGAAGTCTTCCGGTCGCAGGGTCATGGCGCGGTCGAACAGCCGCACCACTTCCTCGAAATTGCCTTGCGACAAGTGCATGCGCGCATACCACGACACCGCATCGAACAGTTTCGGGTCCAGCTCGATCGCGTTTTCGAACTCGCGCTTGGCCTCGTCGAAATTCTTGCTCAGCGATACGGCGATGCCACGGGAAAGATGCGCCTCGGCCAGGTCCGGCGCCAGGTCCAGCGCCTTGTTGCTGGCGATATCGGCCTGGCGCAGGTTGTAGTCACGCGCATCGAAATAGGTGTAAAGCAGGGAATAACAGTCGGCCACGCCGGTGTAGGCCAGCGCATAGTCGTTGTCTATCTCGATGGCCTTGTTGAACATCTGCTTGGCGTAGTCGAGGCTTTTACGACGGTGCTGGTGGAAATATTGCCGGCCACGCAGGTAGTAGTCGTACGCCTCGACATTGACCGAGCGTTCCTTCTTGATTTGCTTCTTCTCGTCGTCGCTCAGGATCACCCTAAGCGCCGTGACGATGGCCTGCGAGATATCGTCCTGGATGGCGAACACGTCTTCCATCTCGCGGTCGTAGCGCTCGGACCACAGATGGTAGCCATCCGCCACGTTCACCAATTGCGCGGTGATGCGCAGCTTGTTGCCCATGCGCCGCACGCTGCCTTCCAGCACGGTGGATACCTTCAGCTTCTTGCCGATCTCGCCGATGTCCTCGTTCTTGCCCTTGAAGGCGAACGACGAGGTACGAGAAGCCACGCGCAGCGCCTGGATCTTGGACAGCGCGTTGATGATCTCCTCGGCCATGCCGTCGCTGAAGAATTCGGTTTCCTCATCGGCGCTGCGGTTGGCGAAGGGCAGCACCGCCACCGACTTGGCCATGGACACGGGCGGGGAGGGCAATACGGTCGTGTCGTTGGGCGTGCTCATGCTGCCCGAGGTCAGTGCCTGGCCAAACTGCCCGGTCGAGGTGAAGCGCGAGTTGGGTTCGGTCGCCATCGCTTTCGAAACGGCGCGCTCGATGCTTTCAGGCACCGCTGCCCGCAGCGCACGCACCGGCCGCGGTGTTTCGGTGAAGCGCTTGGTCATCACCGCTTGCGGCGTGGCGCCGCTGAAGGGCCGCTCGCCGGTCAGCATCTCGTACATCATGCAGCCGAGGCTGTACTGATCGCTGCGGCCGTCAAGGTTCAGGTCGCCGGCGGCTTGTTCCGGGCTGACGTAGGCCGGCGTGCCGACCATCATGCCGGTCTGGGTAAGGGTTTCCGAGCCGACGTTGCTCATGGCCTTGGCGATGCCGAAGTCCATCACCATCGCCTCGCCTTCGTACAACATCACGTTCTCGGGTTTCACATCGCGATGCACGACGCCCTGGCGGTTGGCGTAGTCCAATGCGGAGGCGATGGCGCGGCCGTGGTGCACGGCTTCGTCGATGGACATCAGTTGCTGCCGGTCCAGGCGCTCGCGCAGCGACTCGCCTTCCACATAGGGCATTACGTAATACAGCATGCCGTCCACGCTGCCGGAATCGTACAGGCCGAGGATGTGCGGATGATTGAGGCGCGCGGCCAGCTGGATTTCCTGCAGGAAGCGCTCGGGCCCGACGCTGGCGGCAAGTTCCGGATGCAACACCTTGATGTCCTGCGCCAGGAACACGGCGGACATGCCGCCGCGGCCCAGTTCCCGGTCGATGGTGTAGGCGCCTTGGAGGGCGTTGCGCAGGCTGTCGATGGGTAGCTTCGGCGCCTGCGTCATTTACATCGCTCCTACCAACGCAATGTAGCGCGGGTCCGCGCGCAGTGGATCGAGGTCGCTGTCGTGTTCCAGCCAGCCCTTGTCGCCCCAGCCGAAGTTCACGGCTTTCTCCAGGGCGTCCAGCGCCTCGCGCGTCTTGCCCAGGATCGAGAACGAACAGGCCACGTTGTACAGCACCATGGGGTCTTCCGGGTCCACGGCCATCGCGCGCGCTGCGTAGTAGGCCGACCTTTCTTCATCGCCGACATTCGCGGTGGCGCTGGCGCCCATGATGCAGGCGCGCGCGTCGTCGGGATGTTGTTCCAGATGCGCTTCAATCAATTTCGATTGCCGGCGGAAATAGCCCAGCGCTTCTTCATGCCGGCCGAGCGACTTCAATGCCAGGCCGACGAAGGACAGGCACTGGTAGTCCTCGGGTCGCAGCAGGTTGGCGCGGTCGCCCAGGCGAACGGCGTCTTCGTAGTTGCCTTGCGACAACTGCATCTGCGAATACCAGTAGGGCGCCTCGAACAGATTCGGGTCCAGGCGCATGGCCTGCTCGAAACCCTGCTTGGCTTCGTCGTAGCGCTTGGCCAGCGACAGCGCCACGCCGCGGGCGAGGTGCGACTCGGCCAGGCTCGGTTCCAGCTCCAGCGCCTTGCTGCTGGCCTGGTCGGCTTGCCGCATATTGAATTCACGCGAGTCGAAGAAGCTGTACAGCAGGGAATAGCAATTCGCGACGCCGGCATAGGCGCGCGCATAGGTCGGGTCGATCTCGATGGCGCGCAGGAACATCTGCCGCGCGTATTCCAGGCTTTTGCGGCGCAGCTGGTGCATGTGCTGGATGCCGCGCAGGTAGAAGTCGTAGGCCTCGATATTCAGTGCGCGCGGTTTTTCGATCTGGCGCTTTTCATCATCGCTGAGAATGACACGCAGCGCCTTGGCAATCGCCTGGGAAATATCATCCTGGATGGCGAACACGTCTTCCATGTCGCGGTCGTATCGCTCTGACCACAAGTGGTAACCATCCGCGACGTTCACCAACTGCGCGGTGATGCGCAGCTTGTTGCCCATCTTGCGCACGCTGCCTTCCAGCACGGTGGAGACTTTCAGTTTCTTGCCGATCTCGCCGATGTCCTCGTTCTTGCCCTTGAAGGCGAAGGACGAAGTGCGCGAAGCCACGCGCAAGGCTTGGATCTTCGACAGCGCATTGATGATTTCCTCGGCCATGCCGTCGGTGAAGTAGGCCTGGTCGGAATCGGCGCTCATGTCGGCAAAGGGCAGCACGGCCACGGACTTGGCCGCGGACACCACCGGCGTCGGCAGCACCATCGTGTCGCTGGGCGTATGCGTGTTGCCCGACAGCAGGGCATGCCCGAATTGCGCGGTGGTGGTGAAGCGCTTGTCCGGATTGGTCTCCATCGCCTTGGCCACGGCGCGTTCGATGTTTTCCGGGATGGCGGCGCGCACGTTGCGCAGCGGCCGGGCGGTTTCGGTGAAGCGCTTGGCCATCACCGCCTGCGCGGTGGAGCCCACGAAGGGGCGCTCGCCGGACAGCATCTCGTAAAGCATGCAGCCAAGGCTGTATTGGTCGCTGCGGCCGTCCAGGTTGGTTTCGCCGGCGGCTTGTTCCGGGCTGACATAGGCTGGCGTGCCGACCATCATGCCGGTCTGCGTCAGCGTGTCGGACCCCGCGGCGCTGACGGCCTTGGCGATGCCGAAGTCCATCACCATCGCCTCGCCTTCGTACAGCATCACGTTTTCGGGTTTCACGTCCCGATGCACGATGCCCTGGCGGCTGGCGTAATCCAGCGCGGAGGCGATGGCCTGGCCGTGGCGCACGGCTTCTTCCACCGACAGGTGTTGCTCGCGGTCCAGGCGCTCGCGCAGCGATTCGCCTTCCACATAGGGCATCACGTAATACAGCAGGCCGTCCACGCTGCCCGAATCGAACAGGGGCAGGATGTGCGGGTGGTTGAGGCGGGCGGCGAGCCGGATTTCCTGCAGGAAGCGGTCTGGCCCCAGGCTGGCGGCGAGCTCGGGATGCAGCACCTTGATGGCGACCGAGCGGTCGTGCTTGCAGTCCTGCGCGAGGAAGACGGCCGACATGCCGCCCCGGCCCAGTTCACGGTCGATGATGTACGACTGCGCGAGTGAGCCGCGCAAGCGGTCGATTGGAAGTCCTGGGCCCTGCGACATCGCGCCTCCCCGTTCCAGCTGTACCGGGGAATCGTATCAGGTCGGCGGGAGGGCGGCCTTGGGACAACCGGACTACGGGCGGGTGGTACGGCTGGCCCCAGATGGAATGCTCAGGCGCCGGTTCGCAGCTCCGGCAGACTCTGCACCCCACTCCTGACCCCAGCCGCATGCACATTCACCCGCGGCAGAATGCGGGCGAAATAGAACCTCGCCGTATTCCGCTTGTCTTGCTTGAACGCCGCGTCGTGGTTGCCAGCATCCGCCGTCGCCACCGATCGAGCCCACCAATAGGCGAGGGCGACGTAGCCTGAGTAGAACAGGTAGTCCACCGCCGCCGCGCCAATCTCTTCAGCATTGGAAGAAGCCTTGCGCCCAACCTCCATCGTCAACTCGCCCCACTGCTTGGTCACTTCGGCCAGCGGCAGGATGAATTCGATCATGTCCGGGTTGGTCATGTTCTCTTCGCAGAATTTCTGGATCATGCCCAAAAACTGCCGCATGCCGGCGCCCTGCAACACCATGATCTTGCGGCCCAGCAAGTCCAGCGCCTGGATCTGCGTGGTGCCTTCGTAGATGGTGGTGATGCGCGCGTCGCGGGCGAGTTGTTCCATGCCCCATTCGCGCACGTAGCCGTGGCCGCCGAAACATTGCAGCGCGTGGTAGGTGCACTCCACGGACCACTCGGTCAGCATGCCCTTCACGATGGGGGTCAGGAAGCCAAGCATGTCGTCGGCGGCCTTGCGCTCGGCGTCGTCCACCGACCGTTCCAGGATGTCCACCATGGTGGCGGCATGCAGCGCGAGCACGCGCGAACCTTCGCCCAGCGCCTTGCAGGTCAGCAGCATGCGGCGGATGTCCGGATGCACCACCAGCGGGTCGGCCGGCTTGTCGGGGAATTTCGCGCCCGACAGCGAGCGGCCCTGCACGCGGTCGTTCGAATACGCCAGCGCGCCCTGGTAGGCGCGATCGATCAGGCCCAGGCCTTGCAGGCCCACCGCGAGGCGTGCGGTATTCATCATGGTGAACATCGCGGCCAGACCCTTGTTCGGCTTGCCGATTAGGTAGCCCTGGGCGCCGTCGAAATTCATCACGCAGGTGGACGAGCCATGGATGCCCATCTTGTGTTCGATGGAGCCGCAGCGCACCGCGTTGCGGTCCCCGACGGTGCCGTCGCGCGCCGTTTTCAGCTTCGGCACGATGAACAGGGAAATTCCCTTGGTGCCTGCCGGTGCATCGGGCAGGCGCGCCAGCACCAGGTGGATGATGTTGTCGGTGAAGTCGTGCTCGCCGCCGGTGATGAAGATCTTGGTGCCGGTGATGGAATAAGTGTCGTCGGCCGCAGGTTCGGCGCGGGTCTTGAGCATGCCGAGGTCCGATCCGGCATGCGGTTCGGTCAGGCACATGGTGCCGGTCCAGCGGCCGTCGATGATGGCCTTCAGGAAGACATCCTTCTGCCATTGTTCGCCGTGGTGCTTCAGCGCCTCGATGGCGCCGTGCGAGAGCAGGGGATAGTTGCTCCACGCCAGGTTGGAGGCGTCCAGCATTTCCTTGATGATCGCGCCGAGGGTCTCGGGCATGTCCTGCCCGCCCATCGACTCGGGCGCGGTGAGTCCACTCCAGCCGCCGTCGACGAACTTGAGATACGCATCGCGGAAGCCGGGTGGCGTCGTAACGGCGCCTGTCGATTTGTCATGGACGCATCCGATCTGGTCGCCGATGGGGCTGAGCGGAGCAAGCACGGTTTCGGTGAAGCGCGCGCCTTCGTCCAGTACGGCATCCATGATGTCGCGCTGCGCGTTGCCGATGGCCAGCTTCTTGAACAGGGCTTCACCGCCAATTACGTCGTACAGGGCGAAGCGCATGTCCTGCAGCGGGGCTTTATAGGAAATCATGGTTTGTCCTCAGCGCATCACGCCGTTCAAGCCGGGTGCCGGATTGAGCGTGCTGTCGTAGTTGAAGGAATATTCGCCCTTGGGCTTGCTGGTGACGATGGTGCCGGACAGCGAGTAGGCGGTGGATTGGCTTGATGCGATGGCGGAGGCGACCACCAGCTTGGCGCCCAGGGTCGGCGTCAGCCGTGCGACCACCACGTCGGCCGATTCCGGCCCGATGCTGATGCCCGGCTGCAACAGTACGCGGCCGGCGTCCTGTCCGCCGATGACCAATTTGGCATCCACCGACGTGAAGGTCGTGCTGATCGAACTGAAGTTCTGCAGGCGTACGCTCAGCTGCCAGCTGCCATCGGCTTGCACTGCCAATTGCTGGATGCTGGCGCGCGGCGGATTCACGCGCTTCTTCGGGCCGGACGAACACGCAGCCAACAGGGCGAGAAACGCGATGACAAGCACAGTTTTCATGATGCGTGACATTTTAACTACTCGCAGTGGAGGGTTTTAGCCAGCATATCAGTCGGCTCGAAACTTCGCGCCACGGCACTGTGAATCGCGCGTGGGCTTGCTACTCTAGCGGACGCCGTGAGCATGAACATCATCCCCCCGTCAGCGTCCGCCATGGAGAAGACCCGTCTCCAGGCCTTCAAGGAACTTCGCAGCTTGCTGTCTGAAGTCCTGACCACCGCCGTGGCCGATGAAGAAGTTCCGGAAGCCTTCAAGGACACGTCCAACTGGGAAAAACTGATCGCCCAGACCGAGAACCGGCTGGCCGAAGGCTGGCGCCTGCGCTTCGAGGGCGTGCCGGAGCGCCGGTCCACGCCGCGCAAGCTGGACCTGTTGCCGGAAGAAGAACAGCTGCAGCAGCTGTTGAGCGAGCGCTTCGTCAACGACGTGTCCTACAACGACCGCGGCCCGCTGGACGAGCTCGACCGGCAGTTGGCGTCGATGTCGGGTCCCAATTTCAATGAAAGCGTGCCGAACCCGCTGGGGCCGTCGGCCTGGGTGGAGGGAATCCGTGGCGGAATCCGCCAGATCAAGTGCACGCCGGAAGAACGCGACTGGCTGATGGCGCGGCTGATACCGCTGCTGGCCTCGCGCATCACCTCTTTCTATTCAGGCATGACCACGCGCCTGACATCGGCCGGTTATGTCGGCCGGCCGCCCGTGCGGGGCGGTTCGTCCGGCGGTCCGCCGCGTGGCGGCGGCAATGAATATTCGCCCGACCTGGTGCCGACCCTTGGCGACGGGCAGGCCGGCTTCGGCGGCATGATGGGCGGAATGGCGGGTGGCGGCGTGCCGGGTGATGGCAG
>JAPLSI010000046.1 GCA_026398715.1 Gammaproteobacteria bacterium | reverse complement strand
TTGGATCAACGAACGCGTTTCTGGCGAGCAAGAAGTTGTCGATTCAGAAGCCGGAGCTGGCGAACAAGTGGCGCCGACCGCTGTGGCGCCCCTTCCAGCCGTCAAAGCCCAAGTCAGCACGGGCGATGAGGCTACTCCGGACCAGTCGCCGCTCTATGTGAGCGCGTGCATCGACAGCGGCGACCGCTGTCGATGCCTGGACAAGCAAGGACGGGACTTGAAGCTCGAGACCCAGGACTGCCGGGCGATGTTGAAGCTGGTCAATGGAGAGTAGCGGTCGCAGGTGAGCCATTATCCTGTGTCGTCGGATGCCTACGGGCCCGGCGTCAGCGCCGCCACCAAGGTCCAGCCCGTCATGAAGATCAATATCAACGAGCCCACCGTCCAGAACGTCGCCCGCGTCTCGTGGTTGCGCGCGCTCAGGTACGCAACGAAATGCAGCAGTCGCGACAGCACATAGCCATACAGCAGCACGCGCGCCAGCATCAGTGAAGGTTCGGTCAGTACGAACAGGAAACCGGCGACCAGGAAGTAGGGCAGGTTTTCCAGGTCGTTCAACTGGATGCGACGGATGCGGTCGACGCGATCGTCGGGCGCGAGTTGCGCCGGGTTTGGTTCGGGATTCAGCGCCGTCTTGCGCAGGTCTTCGGGCGCGCGGTAGCCGCCCTTCAATATCATCAGGCACGCCGCAATCGCGTACGTGGCGAACAATGGGTTTTGCAGACTCAGGTTGTCCATGATCGTGTTCCCCAGGCCCGGATTTAGACAGCTTCACCTTACATTAGAGCGCGCCGTTTTCCGAAGCATCGCAGTTGGAAGCAGGCGGGCCGGGCCCGGTTGCGACCGCCGGCGTGCCGCTGCATGATGCAGGTTCGCACCAGCTTGATCAGACCCTCGAACCCAAAGGAAGCCGGCTCCATGAAGAACCTTGCCCTCGTTGCCGTGCTGCTCGGCGTCGTTTCGATGCCTGCCTTTGCGCAGAGCAAATACATCAAGCAGGCGAACCAAGCCGTTGCCGAGGCGCCTGCCCAGGTGCAGGCTGAGAAAGACAAGCAAGCCGCTGCGGAAAAGACTGCCGACGGCGCCGAAGCCGCGACCGACGCCACGGGCGCAGCAGCAACCGACGCGCCTGCCACGGGTGACGCCGCCACTGATGCCGATGCCGCCACGGGCGCAACCGCAACGGACGCCGCTACCGGCGAGCCGGCCACCGATGCCGCTGCGGCGCAGGACAAGACTCAATCCGGGAAGTAAGCCGTTCGGCTTGGGACTCGGCGTTTCCTATCGCTTCGGAAATTCATGGTGCCGTGCTCGGGGGTTTGTACGCCTTCAACGATTACCCGGCGGCCGAACGCCGACGCCATTCCGATGATTCCCGACAGGATGGCCAGGTCTTCAGGGTCGTCGAGCATTCCGCGCACGAAGGTCTGGTCGATCTTGATCAGGTCCACCGGCAAACGGCGCAGGTAGGACAGCGATGTATAACCGGCGCCAAAGTCGTCCAGCGCGCACTGGACGCCGATGTCGCGGCACGCCGCAACCACGTGCGACACATGCCCGACATCCTCCAGCACGCTGTTTTCAAGAATCTCCAGCTCAAGCCATTCCGGCTTCACGTCGGGGTGCCGGCCCAGTATCTGGCGCAACTGGTCCATGAACTCCGGCTGCAGCAACTGGTGCACGCCCACGTTTACGCTGACAGAAATAGCCAGTCCCTCGGCCCGCCAGCGACCCAGGTCGGCCAGCGCCGTGTCTATCATCCACTCGCCGATTTCCAGCGCCAGCGTGGTGTCCTGGATTGCCGGCAGGAAGACCGACAATGGCAAGGTGCCGCGCTCCGGATGCCGCCAATGGACCAGTGCCTTGGCTCCCAACACCTCGCCGCTGCGCAGGTTTACCGTGGGCTGGTAGTACAGCACCAATTCGCCGTCGGCCAGTGCGCGCCGGATCCGTTCCTGGCTGGCGTACTGGCCGCGAAAGCTTCGATCCTGCTCGACGTCGTATATGTGGTAGCGGTTCTTGCCGGCCAGCTTGGCCTGGTACATCGCCTGGTCGGCCTGGCGTAGTAGTTGGTCGGCATCGACTTCAACCGACTGCGGATAATGGGTAACGCCAAGGCTGGCCGACACCTGTACGTTCGCGTAGCCCACCTTCACCGGTTCGGCCGCGGCCGCCAACAGCCGGTCGAGGATGGGCGCGCTGTCGGCCGGGTCGGCCAGGTCCACCAGCACGGCAACAAACTCATCGCCGCCCAGTCGCGCCAGCGTATCGCCGTCACGCAGCGCATGCCTCATGCGCGACGACAAGGCCACCAGCAACTGGTCGCCAGCCTCGTGGCCGTACTTGTCGTTGACGGCCTTGAAGCCGTCCAGGTCGAGGAACACCACCTGCAACTTGGAGTGACGGCGCAAGGCTTGTGCCATGGCGTGGCGCAGCCGATCCGCCAGCAGCACGCGGTTGGGCAGGGTGGTCAGGGCGTCGCAATGGGCAATGCGCTCCAGTTCGCGCTCGTGCGCCTTCAGCAGGGATATATCGGAAAACTGGGATACGAACTGCTGGATCTTTCCCGAACATTGGGATTGCGACCAATCACTTCTTCCCGGGCGTAGCCGGTAATGCGGGTAAAGGCCTCATTGACATCCATGATGGTGCCATCGGCTTCGGTAATCATGATGGCCTCGCGGGAATGCGAGAAAACACTGGCGGCATATTCTGTTTTTTGTTCGGCCCGGCGTCGCTCGCTGATGTCGGCCAACACCATCCGCATCGCCGTCGCGCCGTCGTCCCCGGTAAAGGCGGTGGCAGTCAGGTGTGCCCAGAAGGGTTCACCCGACGGGCCGATCAGGCGCAGTTCGCATTCCCTGGGCCCCGCGTTGGCAAACAAACCACGCTGCATCAGGTAATAGATGTCCTGGTCGCGTTTGTCGATGAAACGGGACATGGGCTGGCCAACCACGGCGTCGCGCCGCGCCGCCAGCATGTTTGACGCGGTGAGGTTCGCTTCCTGCAACAAGCCGCTTTCGGCCACGGTGCAATAGCCCACCGGCGCCAGCTCGTACAGATCGAAATACCGCGCCCGCGCGGCGTCGAGTGCCGCCTGTGTTACGCGCAGTTCTTCGTTCTGGATCTCCAGTTCGATCTGATGCACCCGCATTTCATGCAGGGCCTGCCACATCTGCTCGGCAGACATCGAGTCGGCCGCTGCAAGTGCTTGCAGTGACGGGCTTTCCTCGGGTCTTTCTCGGTCGGCCATGGACTGGGCTCGGTCAGGACTTCAGTGAAGCGACAGGACACAGGCGTTCTGTCGTGGCGATGGCATAAGTCTGCCCAGCTTCGTCCACCAGCGGTGTGACCGTAACCCACACATCCATCACCTCGCCGTTTCGGGTCAGCCGCTGGGTGCGAAATGGCTCGAGCCGTTCCGCCTCGCACAACTGGCGGATCTTGGTGATGGCTTCACCCTGCAGGGCGCTGGGGATGCGGGCATGGCTGTCCAGCGCCAATGCTTCGGCTTCGGTCCATCCGTACATCCTTTCAGCAGCCGGATTCCAGGCACGGACGCGGCCCTCGAGGTCCTGCACGGTGATCGCATCGTGGGCGTCGCGGACCACGATGGCCAGGCGCGACAGGTTTTCGTTGGCCTTGCGCAGCGATTCGCGGGCTTGCACGATTTCAGAGACATCCACGAACGACATCACGGCGCCTTCGATCACGTTGTCCAGTGTCCGATAGGGCTGTACGCGCATGGTGTACCACTTGCCATCGGTGGTCTGTACCGTCATTTCCTTCGGCACCAGCGTGTCCAGCACCGATCGCAGGTCGGCGGCCAGGCGGTCGTAGCCGACCAGGTTGGAGACGATATGCGTCACCGGCCGGCCCACGTCGCTCTGTATCAGGTTGATGACCTGCGACGCCGCTGGCGTGAAGCGCATCACGCGCAGTTGGTGGTCGACGAAAACCGTGCCCACGCCGGTGCCGGCCAGCAGGTTGTTCATGTCGTTGTTGGATCGCGACAGGTCCAGCACCTTGGCCTGCAATTCGGCATTGACGGTCGCCAGTTCCTCGTTCACCGACTGCAGTTCTTCCTTCGAGGTTTCCAGTTCCTCGTTGGTGGACTGCAGTTCTTCGTTCACCGACTGCATTTCCTCGTTCGATGACTTCAGTTCTTCGGTCGAGCTTTCGAGTTCCTCGATGGCCTGTTGCAGGGATGCTTCCTTGGCCAGCAACTCCTGGCGCAATGCAACGATGCGTGCATCGCTGGCAGCGCCATCGGCTTCAGGCGAAGCATCCGGCACGGGTGCCGGCAGGTCCGGGTCGGGTGCGGTCGATTGCTCGAGGATGACCAGGAACAACGGCGATTCCGGGCTTACGCCTGCGCCGGAAGTAATCGGATGCACCACCAGGTTGGTCGCGGTGTAATGGCCATTGGTCTTGACCCGCACCCCCGTGGCGCGCACCACCTGCAACGTGGCCGCGGCTTTGACCAGCGCAGTGGTCAGGCGCGCCCGCAGGCCCTCGCGGGCCATTTTCAGCACGTTGCTTACCCCTGCCTCGCCCGGGGCCGGTTCCAGGAACATCCCCGTGCGGCCATGCATGTACAGCACGTCGCCACGCGCATCCACCAGCACCGCGGCTGGCGCCACCTGCCGCACGATGGCTTGCTCGGTCAGTTCGCGCAGCGACATCTTCGCTGGCGCCGCAGCACTGGCCGACGGCCTGGGCTGGATCGCATCGGGAGCCAGGGCCGTGGGCAGGAACCGGGAGGCCAGCATGCGCTGGTTGTTGTTGAACACTTCCTTGCGCCGGTACAGCTTCGTCTTCCGGTCCAGCACGGCGAACAGGTCTGAGAATTCCCCCACGCCTTCCGATGTCCCCAGGAAGAGCATGCCGCCCGGGTTCAGCGCGTAGTGGAACAAGGGAATCAGCTTCTTCTGCAGTTCCGCCCCGAGGTAGATCATCAGGTTGCGGCAGCTGATCAGGTCCAGCCGCGAAAACGGCGGGTCCTTGATGATGTCTTGCTGCGAAAAAACCAGCAGGTCGCGAATGCCCTTGTGGATCCTGTACGCACTGGCGCCGGGCTCGGCAGTGAAGAAACGCGCCAGGCGTTCCGGGGTAAGGTCGGCCGCGATACTCGCGGGATAGACGCCGGCCCGCGCGGTGGCAATGGCCCGGCTGTCGATATCGGTCGCGAAGACCTGCACGTTGTAGCTTTGCTTGAGCGTTTCCATGCGCTCGTGCAACAGGATGGCGATGGAATAGGCTTCTTCGCCGGTCGAGCAACCTGCCACCCAGACGCGAATGGTGGCGCCTGCGGGCTTGTCTTCGAACAACTTCGGGATCACCTGTTCTTCCAGCACCTGGAATGCGTCGGTGTCGCGAAAGAAATTGGTTACGCCAATCAGCAGGTCGCGAAACAGCGCCTCGGCCTCGGCAGGCGTCTGCTGCAGGTAGCGGGCGTAGTCCTGGATGGCGTCCACCTGGTGGACCGCCATCCGGCGCTCGATGCGGCGAAGGATCGTGCTTGGCTTGTACTGGGAAAAATCATGGCCCGTCTGGCCGCGCAGCGATTGGAATATCTGCTTCAGCGCGTCCGTGACATGGGGCGTTGCAACCGCTGCCCGCGATGCGGCCTTGGCGAAGGCAAGCGCCGCATAGGCAATCAACTGCGCCGGCATTTCAGCCGGTGGCAGCTCGAAGT
>JAPLSI010000020.1 GCA_026398715.1 Gammaproteobacteria bacterium | reverse complement strand
ACGAGGGCATCGACCTGCTGGTGCGCGCCTTCTGTCGTGCCGGCCGCGAGGGCGTGGCCGTCGCGCCGCCGTGTTTTGGCATGTACGCCGTGTGCGCACGCGTCCAGGGCGCACCGCTGGTGGAAGTGCCGCTGCTGGAGTCGGATGGGCAGTGGCGGCTCAACCTGCCTGCGCTGCTGGACGCGGTGGCCGAGCGCGACGTGCGCATCGTGTTCCTGTGCTCCCCGGCCAACCCGACCGGCCAGGCACTGGACATGGACCAGATCCGCACCCTTGCCGCCTCGCTGGCCGGCCGCGCGGTACTGGTGATCGACGAGGCCTACGGCGAATACAGCGCCATCGCCAGCGCCTCCACGTTGCTGGCCGAATTCCCCGGGCTGGTGGTGTTGCGGACGATGTCCAAGGCTTATGCGCTGGCCGGCGCGCGCATCGGTTGCGTGCTGGCCGATTCCGCACTGATCGGCGTGCTGCGCAACCTTTCCGCGCCGTATCCGGTGCCGGCGCCGTCGGCGGCCCTGGCCCTGGCGGCATTGTCGGACGCCGGCGTGGCGCAGGCCCGCCAACGCTGCGAGCTGGCTGTCACCGAGCGCGAAGCGCTGCGCCGCGGCCTGCTATCGCTGCCTGGCGTTACCCGCGTCTATCCGTCCCAGGGCAACTACCTGCTGGTGCGCTTCAGCAACACCCAGGCCGTGTTCGACCGCCTGCTGTCGGCAGGCATCGTGGTGCGCGACATGCGCGCCATGGCAGGCCTGGGCGATGCGCTGCGAATCACGGTCGGCACGCCGGCGGAAAACGCGGCGCTGCTGGCTGCGTTGCAGCAGCAGGTGGCGGCATGAGCAAGATCCTGTTCATCGATCGCGACGGCGTACTGATCGAGGAGCCCGCCGACGAGCAGATCGACAGCTTCGAGAAATTCCGACTGGTGGATGGCGTCATCCCGGCGCTGTTGCGCCTGCGCGACGCGGGCTTCCAGTTCGTGATGGTGTCCAACCAGGACGGGCTGGGCACCGCGTCGTATCCGCGGGAATCCTTCGAAGGTCCGCAGGCCTTGCTGCTGCAGGTCCTGAAATCGCAAGGCATCGTGTTTCGCGAAATCTTGATCGACGAACACTTTCCCGCCGACAACTCGCCCAACCGCAAGCCGGGCATCGGCATGGTGATGCACTACCTGCGCGACCGCAGCGTGGACCTCGATGCCAGCGCGATGGTGGGCGACCGCGAGACCGACATGGAATTCGCGCGCAACCTGGGCGTGCGCGGCTTTCGCATCGGCGCAGCATCGATGGGATGGGGCGACATCGCCCACGCCCTGGCTGATGCGCCGCGCACCGCCAGCATCGAGCGCATCACCAAGGAAACGAAGATCCGGGTCAGCCTCGACCTTGACCGCGTGGCCGACCCGGTCGTGATGACCGGCCATGGTTTCTTCGACCACATGCTGGAGCAACTCGGCAAGCACGGCGGCTTTGCGCTGGACGTGCAGTGCGCCGGCGACCTGCACATAGACGAACACCACACCGTGGAAGACTGCGCGCTTGCGCTGGGCGCTGCCTTGAAGACGGCGCTGGGCGACAAGCGCGGCATCGGCCGCTACGGATTCACGCTGCCCATGGACGAGACCCAGGCCAGCGCCGTGCTCGACTTCTCCGGTCGTCCTTACTTCGTCTTCGACGGCGAGTTCCCGCGTGACCGGGTCGGCGACCTGCCCACGGAAATGGTGCCGCACTTCTTTCGCTCGCTGTGCGAGACATCGGGCCTGAACCTGCACTTGTCGGTGCGCGGAGAAAACACGCACCACATGGTTGAGGCCTGCTTCAAGTCCGTGGCCCGCGCCTTGCGCCAGGCCATCCGCCGCGAAGGCAGCGAACTGCCGACCACCAAAGGCGTGCTGTGACCGGCGCGCCGCGCGTGGTGCTGCTCGATTCGGGCGGCGCGAACCTCGGCTCCGTGCGCGCGGCGTTTTTACGCCTCGGCGTGGATGCCCCGGTCACGTCGGACTGGAACACCATCCAGGCGGCCACGCACGTCGTGCTGCCCGGCGTCGGTGCGGCGGCCAGCGCCATGGCGCGCCTGCGCGAGAACGGCCTGGACAAACTGGTGGCGCGACTGACCCAACCGCTGATCGGCATCTGCATCGGCATGCAGCTTTTGTTCGAATCGTCCGAGGAAAACGACACCGAATGCCTGGGCTTGTTGCCGGGCAAGGTGACGCGCTTGCCCTCGTCGCCGGGCATCCGCGTGCCGCACATGGGATGGAACCGGCTCGAGACGATTGCCGACCACCCGTTGTCCGCAGGCCTCGACCAGCAGTGGGTGTACTTCGTGCACAGCTATGCCGCCCGCGATGCGGCGTCCACCATCACCCGCTGCACGCACGGCGAACCGTTCGCCGCCATGGTGGCCAGCGGCTCGGTGATGGGCGCGCAATTCCACCCCGAGCGATCCGCCGCCGCCGGCGCGCGCCTGCTCAAGAACTTCCTGGCGCTCTGACCGATGTCCTTCACCCTCATACCCGCGATAGACATACGCAACGGACGCGTCGTCCGCCTCGTGCAAGGCGATTACGAGCGCGAGACGATCTACGGCGACGACCCGGTCGCCGTGGCGCGCGCCTACGCTGACGAGGGCGCCGAGTGGCTGCACCTGGTCGACCTGGATGCGGCGCGATTCGGCGGCTACACGCAGTTGCCGCTTGTCGAAAGACTAAAGGCCGAAACCGGCTTGCGCCTGCAGACCGGCGGAGGGATCCGCGCAGCGCAGGACGTCGAGCAGTTGCTCAATGCCGGCGTCGAACGCGTGGTCATCGGCACCCAGGCCGTGCGCAGGCCATCGCTGGTCACCGCGTGGTTGCGACGCTACGGCAGCGACCACCTGACCCTTGCATTGGATACCCGCCAGGACGACCAGGGTGTCTGGCGGCTGCCGGTGTCGGGTTGGACCGAGGCTTCCGTGTCCACGCTCGACGACATGCTCGCCACCTATTCGCAGGTCGGTCTCAAGCACGTGCTGTGCACCGACATTTCCCGCGACGGCATGCTGACCGGATTCAACATCGCGCTATATCAATTGCTTGCCGAGCGCTGGCCCCTGCTGAGCATCCAGGCCTCCGGCGGCGTCAACAGCCTCGAAGACATCAGCGCGGCACGCAAGGCTGGCGCGAGTGGCGCGATCCTTGGCCGGGCGTTGCTGGAACAGCGATTCACCCTGGCCGATGCGATGCGCATCGAGGGACCCTCATGCTGAGCCGGCGGATCATTCCCTGCCTGGACGTGCGCGACGGCCAGGTCGTGAAGGGCGTGCGCTTCCGCGATCACGTGGTGGTCGGCTCCATCCAGGACCTCGCCCTGCGCTATCGCGACGAGGGCGCGGACGAGCTTGTCTTCTACGACATCACAGCCAGCCCGGAGGGGCGTTCGGTGGATCGCGCCTGGATCGAACGCATCGCCACGATCATCGATATTCCTTTCTGCGTTGCGGGTGGTATCCGTTCGGTGGCCGAGGCACGTGCGGTGCTCGCTGCAGGCGCCGACAAGATCTCGGTGAACTCGCCCGCGCTCGAACGTCCCGAATTGGTTTCCGAGCTCGCCAATGCCTTCGGCGTGCAATGCGTGGTGGTCGGCATCGACAGCCTTCGCGACGACGACGGCCAGTGGCATGTCCGGCAATACAGCGGCGACCCGGGCCGCACCGTGGCGCTGGCACGCAAGACCCTAGACTGGATCGTGGAAGTGCAGGCCCTGGGCGCCGGCGAGATCGTGCTCAATTGCATGGGCTCGGACGGTGCGCGCAACGGTTTCGACATCGCCCAATTGCGGGCGGCGCGGGCCGTGTGCGGGGTTCCGCTGGTCGCCTCCGGCGGCGCGGGGCAGGCCTCGCATTTCGCCGATGCGTTCCTGCAGGCCGATGTGGACGCCACGCTGGCGGCGAGCATCTTCCACAGTGGCGAACTCGCCATTCCCGATTTGAAGCGTTCCCTGCGCAGCCAGGGCATCGAGGTGCGAGATGATTCCTGAAGCGACGACCCTGCAAGCCGGTGACCCGCGCATCGCGGAGCTTGCCTGGGACAAGCAGGCCGGCCTGCTGCCCGCCATCGTGCAGGACGCCGGCAATGGCCGCGTGCTGATGCTCGGCTACATGGACCGTGCGGCCCTCGCCAAGACCCTCGCGTCGGGCCAGGTCACCTTCTTCAGTCGAAGCCGGCAAACGCTCTGGACCAAGGGCGAGGGCAGCGGTCACTTCCTCGAACTGCGGTCGTTCGAGGTCGACTGCGATGCCGACACCTTGCTGGTGCAGGCGCTGCCGCAGGGGCCGACCTGCCACCTCGGCCGCGCCAGTTGTTTTCCGGCAGCGCCGGGCAATTTCCTGGCCGACCTGGACGGCGTGATCGCCGCCCGGGAACGCGATCGCCCCGAAGGCAGCTACAGCACCCGCCTTTTCGAGGCGGGCACGCGCCGGATTGCACAGAAGGTGGGCGAGGAGGGCGTCGAAACCGCGCTGGCGGCCGTGGCGCAGGACGATGCCGCATTGCTCGGCGAATCGGCCGACCTGCTTTACCACCTGCTGGTGTTGCTGCGCGCCCGCGGCCTGTCCCTGGCCGATGCGGTGGCGGTACTCGAACAAAGGCACCGATAACCGCGATAATCGGGGCGTCGTCCGCGGATACCTCCCATGCTCGCCGTCCACGCCTTGTTTCGCTTTGGCCTCGCGCTGTCCCTGGTCCTGCCGGGCCTGTCGCATGCGGACGCAAGTTCGCCGGGCACGCTGGCTTGCACCGGCACCGTGTTCATCGATCGCGACAACGACGGCAAACGCGACAAGCGCGAGAAGGGCCTGGCCGGTGTCGCCATCTCCGACGGTGAAACCATCGTGCGCAGCGACAGCCGCGGACGCTACGCGCTGGCGGCAAGGCCCGCGCGCAGCGTCTTCCTGATCAAGCCCGCCGGTCTTGTCGCGGCCCTTCGCCCCGATGGATTGCCCGACACCTGGATCAACCTGCAGCCCGAGGCCGGCCCCAAGCTGCGCTACGGCGGCGTTCCGCCGTCCGCAGTTGCCGGTTGTCGCGACTTCGCATTGCGCCCGGCCCCGAAGGCGACCGATGGGTCCCTGGACGTGCTGGTGTTCGGCGACCCGCAATTGAAGTCCAGCGTCGATGCCGATTACTACGCGCGCTACATCGTCGGGCCGCTCCAGGTGAAGCCGGCGGCGCGACTGGGCATCACCCTGGGTGATCTGGTCAACGACGACCTGTCCCTGTTTCCCGCGCTGAAGGCCACCGATGCACGCCTGGGCCTGCCGTGGCTGCATGCGCCGGGCAACCACGACATCGATTTCGATGCGCCACGTGATGAGCTATCGCTCGACAGCTTCCGCGATGCGTTCGGCCCCGACACCTACGCCTGGGAAGAATCGCAGGCCAACTTCATCGTGCTCGACGACGTCATATACCTGCCGGGCCAACAGCCCCAGTACATCGGTGGCCTGCGCGAATCGCAATTCGCTTTCCTCCAGGCTTACCTCGCGACTGCGCCGAAGGACCGCCTGCTGGTGCTGTCCATGCACATCCACTTGTACGATGCCGTGCCGGGCGTCGAGAACTTTCGCAAGGCCGACCGGGAACGGCTGTTCGCACTGCTGCAGCCATTCCCCAACGTGCTGGTGCTCAGCGCCCATTCGCACAAGCAATTGCACGTCTTCCACGATGCGACCACCGGTTGGCATGGCGCGAAGCCGCTGCACGAATACAACGTTGGCGCGGCGTGCGGCACCTACTGGACCGGCGTGAAGGATGCCGAGGGCATCCCGGCCTCGACGATGAACGACGGCACGCCCAACGGCTACGCCCGCATGCGCGTCGAAAACGGCAAGGTCGACCTGCGCTGGTTCGCGGCGCGCGCACCGCTCGATTACCAGATAAATCTGCACGGCCCGAAGGTACTTCGTCGCGGTGAATGGCCGGGCACCGGTCTGTTCGCGAACGTGTTCATGGGCCACGCCGGCACGCTGGTCGAGATGCGGATCGACGACGGCCCGTGGAAGCCGATGAAGCACGTGCTGCAGGCCGACCCCGCGATGCTCAGGCAAAACCTGCTGGACGACGCCGCCGATGCCTTGCGTGGTTACGACCGTGCGCCCGAGGCGGTGCCTTCAACGCATTTGTGGCGCCTGTCGCTGCCCACGGACCTCGATCCGGGCATGCACAAGGTGCAAGTGCGCGCCGTGCTCGACGGCTACGGCGAAGCCCGGGCGGAAACCAGCTATCGGCTGGACGTCGTCGCACCGTAAGGCGCGAAACAAATCACTCCAGCGCGTTGCTGAAACTCTCCACCCGGCAGTGGCCATGGCAGGCATCGCCGGTGCGCGGCTGCGGGTAGTCTTCGCGCCGGTCCACCAGCACGGTCTGCATGCCGGCCTCGCGCGCGGCGTCGAGTTCTTCCACCACGTCCGACAGGAACACCACCTCGTCCCCAGGCAGGCCGAGCGCGCCCAGCACGTTGCGATAGCTTTGCGCCTCGCGCTTGCCGCCGACCGCGGTGTCGAAATAGCCGTTGAACAAACTGCGCAGGTCGCCGGCGCTGCTATGCCCGAACAGCAGCTTCTGAGCCGCCACCGATCCCGAGGAGTAGACGAAAATCGGATGGCCGTCGGCCTTCCATTGCCGAAGCGCGGCGACCGCATCGGGATACACGTGCGCGACGTATTCACCGCTGGCATAGCCATCGGCCCAGATCAGGCCCTGCAATGCCTTCAACGCAGGATGCTTGCGATCCTCGTCGATCCAGCCCTGCAGCAGCTCGACGATCATGTCGTCCTGGCACATCGATCCGGCATCCACAGCGGCCTGGTCGAGCCAGTAGCGTACTTCCGGTTCACCGCCATGCTGGCGGACGAACTCGGGGAGCGCGCGCCGCGCGTACGGAAACAGCAGGTCCTTCACGAAGGAAATCGAACTGGTCGTTCCCTCGATATCAGTCAGGATGGTTTTCTTCACCCGTTGGCGCCGCTGTTTTCGAGGCGCGGGAATTTCTGCGCAAGGTCGGTGCCGGTGAAGTGCCCGACCCAGCCGTCCGGCTCGGTGAAGAACCGCACCGCGATGAAGTGGGGCGCCGGGCCCATGTCGAACCAGTGCTTCGTGCTGTCGGGCACGCCGATCAGGTCGCCTTGTTCGCACAGGATTTCATAGACGCGATCGCCGACGTGCAGGGTGAACAACCCCGAGCCGGCGACGAAGAAGCGTACTTCGTCTTC
>JAPLSI010000045.1 GCA_026398715.1 Gammaproteobacteria bacterium | reverse complement strand
TGATTTTTTCGGTGGCGACATCGCCGGCATCATCGAGAAGCTCGATTACATCGCCGGCACCGGCGCCAACACGCTGTACATGACGCCGCTGTTCACCGCGTCCAGCAACCACAAGTACGACACCGCCGATTACCGCAACATCGATCCGCATTTCGGCAGCAACGACGACTTCAGCCGCCTCACCGCGGAAGCGGCCAAGCGCGGCATCCGCGTGGTTCCGGATGTATCGCTCAACCACACCGGCAGCGATTCCATTTACTTCGATCGTCTCGGAAAGTACGGCGGCAAGGGCGCGTTCACCGGCAGCCGGATCAACCCCGAATCGCCTTATGCCGACTGGTACAGCTTCGACACCACGCAGGCCGAACCCGACAAGATGTTCAAGGGCTGGGTTGGCGTGCTGGACCTGCCGGAGTTGAACAAGGCCTCGCCGGGTTTTCGCCGCTTCGCCTACGGCGACGACGATTCGGTGATGAAGCAGTGGCTAGACCGCGGCGCCGCCGGCTGGCGCATGGATGTGGCGCCGTGGGTGCCGGACGATTTCTGGCGCGAATGGCGCGCCGCCATCAAGAAGCACAAACCCGACGCCATCACGATTGCCGAGACCTGGTTCGATGCCTCGAAGTTCTTCCTGGGCGACAGCTTCGACTCGACCATGAACTACATCTTCCGCAACGCGGTGCTCGACTACGCGAACGGCGTCAAGGCGACCGACATGTACCCCAGCCTGGAGTACATCCGCGAAGCCTATCCGCCGCAGTCGCTGCATGCGCTGATGAACATACTGTCCAGCCACGACGTGGCGCGCAGCCTGCACGTGTTCGGCTACGAGGCGGACAGCGACGCGGCCGCCGTCGCGCTGGCCAAGCAGCGCCTGCGCCTGGCCTGGTTCTTCCAGATGAGCTATCCGGGCGCGCCCGCCGTCTATTACGGCGACGAAGTGGGCGTCACCGGCGGCAACGATCCATTCAACCGTGCCCCCTATCCCTGGGCCGACCGTGGCGGCGTGCCCGATGAAGCGCTGCTCGCCGATTTCAAACGACTGGTGGCGATGCGCAAGACCCACGAGGTGCTGCGCCGCGGCTCGCTGTCCGCGCCACTGCACATCGACGACCACGTGCTGGTGTTGGCGCGCCAGCAGGGCGAGTCACTGGCGATCACCGCGACCAATAACGGAACGGCATCAGTTTCGGTCACCGTAAATCTTCCTGCCGGTATCCGCACCAGGCAGTTCGTCGATGCGCTGACGGGCGCGACCACCGAGGCCCAGGGCGGGCGCATCACGCTGGTGGTGCCGGCGATGTTCGGCACGGTACTGATCGCGCGCTGAACTCACTGCGCCAGCGACACGTCGACCTCGCGCGCATCCTGCCGCCCGTGGTCGTCCACCACCGACAGCGTGTAATGGCCGGCGCGCTGCGGCCGCCAGGCGAGCGCGGTTCCGGCCGCGGCTGATCCGATGAAGCTGTCGCCGACGAACCAGAACAGGCGCGATACATCCGCATCCACCGTCGCCGCCAGGCTAAGTTGCGCCTGCTCGGGATGCGACAAGCGCAGCGCATAGGTCGTCGCGCGATAGGGTGAGGTGATCATCGGCGCCGAACCCAGCCAGTCCTGACCCTGCGGGCAGTCGCTGTCCGATGGCGGCCGCTGGCGAGGGATGCCGGCCTGCGCGAACACACGCGCCAGGTCGGACGGCCAGTATTCGAAAACCTGCATGCGCATGCGCGACGGGTCGAAAGCGCCGCAGGCGAGCTTGCCGGTAGCATTGTCCACAGCCACCGCGCGATGCACGCGGCTGACCTTGATCGGCGACTTGCCCGGGATGAACCAGGTCTCGCCACGTTGTGGGCACCAAGCGTTCGGCAAATCGCCGCTGGCCCGACACACCTGCACCCGTTTGATGCCCAGCGATGCCTGTCGCCGCGGTTCCGAAAGATCGACCCGCGCCGCACGCAGGCCGTCGATGATCTCGAAGAACAAAGGTGCCGCGGCATCCACGCCCACCAGCGCCGGATTGCCGGCGCCGTCGAAATTGCCCATCCACACCACCAGCGCATAGGGCCCGACCAAGCCGACGCTCCAGGCGTCGCGGAAACCCCAGGACGTGCCGGTCTTCCAGGCCACGGGCAGGTTCGCGCCGGCCGACATCAGCTCGCCATTGGGGCGCGGATTCTTGCGCAGCATGTCGCGGGTGATGAAGGCCGCTTCCGGGCTGACCAGGCTGGCACCGGATTCGAGTCGATCATCAGTGCGCCAGCGCAGCGATCGCATGCGGCCGTCGTCGCCCAGCATCGAATACAGGCGCGCGAGTTCTTCCATGCTGGCCTCGCCGCCGCCCAATACCAGGGCCAGGCCGTAGTGGCGTTCGCTGGCCATGTCGCTGATGCCGGCGCGGCCCAGGAATTCATAGAAGCTGGGCCGCGTGAGTTGCGAGGCGACGCTGACGGCGGGAATGTTGCGGCTGCGCACCAGTGCGTCGGCCGCGGTGATGGGGCCGAGGAATCGCCCGTCGAAATTCTCAGGCGTGTACGGCCCGAAGGCAGTCGGCACATCGCGCAGGACCGTGGCCGGATGCAGCACGCCCTGGTCCAGCGCAAGTGCGTAGATGAAGGGCTTCAACGTGGAGCCGGGCGATCGCTTTGCATTGCTGGCATTGACCTGGCCGTGGATCCGGTCGTTGAAATAATCCGCCGAACCGACCAGCGCGCGCACGCCCATGTCTCGCGTATCCACCAGCAGGACCGCGGCGTTGTCGAGCCCGCGGGCCCGTCCGCGACGCAGGTAGCTGCGCACGCGTTCCTCGACCAGGGCTTGCAGGCGCAGGTCGAGTGTCGTGGCCAATTGCGGCCCGGTCTTGCCGTGCAGACCGCGATCGGCCAGCACGCGTTCGACGAAATGCGGCGCCTTGAACGGCAGTTCGCGTGCAGCATGCAAGCGCAAGGGCAAGCGCATCAATGCATCTTGCGCCGGGTCCGGTGCGTGTCGTTCGCGCCAACGCGCATACAGTCGCGCGCGTGCCGCTTCCAATCCAAGCCCGAGGTAGGCAGCGCCGGCGGCGCGGTCCTCGCGCAGGCGGCCACGACGCGACGGCGCTTGCGGCAACACTGCCAGGGTCAGCACCTCGGGCAGCGTCAGCTTCGCCGGAACCTTGTGGAAATAGATCCGGCTGGCCGCACCCACGCCCTCGATATTGCCGCCGTAGGGCGCCAGGTTGAGGTAGGCCTCCAGGATTTCCATTTTCCCGTGGCAGGCTTCCAGTTGCAGCGCGCGCGCCATCTGTTCGATCTTGCCGCGCGGCGTACGCGTGTCGAGTTTCCAGCGCAGGCGCGCCAACTGCATGGTGAGGGTCGAGCCACCAATGCGCGCCTCGCCGCTGCCATAGGTTGACCACGCACCGCGCAGCAGGCTGGCCGGATTGACGCCCGGATGCCAGCGAAACCACGCGTCCTCGTGCAGCAGCACCGCATCGATCAGCTCCGGCGGCATCTCGCTGATGGGCGTCCACAACCGATAGCGCTCGTCCGCGGCCAGGCCCAGCCGAAGCAGCCTGCCGTGCCGGTCGAGGACGGCGACCGATTGCGACACCGATGCCGACAGCGGGTCGCGCGGCCAGTAGCGAACCGCCACCAACGCCAGCAGCATCACCAACAGCGCACCGGCCACGACGCGCCAGCGGCGCAGTCGCTGGCGCCACCACGACGGCGGTTTCATGGCGAGGGCGCGTTCACCCGCAAGCTGCCCGCCGGTCCGCCCTGCGCATAGACGGAACGCTGGTACATCGATTCGGCATAGATCGGCGGCACCACGAACAGCCCCGCGTTATTGGCGCGCAGCTTGTATTTGAACTCCGCGACCGCTTCCAGCGCGCTGCCGTAGAACACCACGCGATCCTCGCGCAATTCGATGTGGTCGGGCACGTAGTTCGAACCGGGCAACGCCAGCGGCAAGACGCTGGGCGCATACGCCTGCTGCTCGCCTTCATCGTCGCCTTCGTTGTCTTCCACGTAGTCTTCTTCATCGGCAGAACCGGCGGACGGTTCGGCTGCCACCGGCGGAGACTGCAGCACCGCCTCGAATCCGCCAGGCAGCAAGTCCACGATCGCGATCTGCCCGCGCGCCTTCGCGCCCAGCGCCCGCACGCGCAGGCGCACCGTCACTTCCTGGCCCAGGGCCAGGGTGGTGATCGGCTTGCCCTGGTTGTCCAGGTAATCGCGGATCACTTCCAGCCCATGGCTTTGCGTAGTGGCCGGCGCCTGCCGGTCGTAACCGCTCTGGTTCAAGACATACCAGACCGGCTCGGCGCTGGCGGGCGTCACCCACAGGCGCGTATCGGCGGCAGTGAAGTTGCCAAATGTCACCACGCCGCGAAGCTTGCCAATCTGCCGGCCCGGCCCTTCCTTGCCCGCGGCCTGCAGGGTTGGCGGCGGCGGATTGCCCAACGCGCCTGCCTGCGCATCCAGTGCGAGCACCGTCAACGCCGACGACAGGGTGTTGTAACTATTCTCGCGCAGCGGCGCCATCAGCTTGTCCAACGCGACCGGTTTCACTTGCCGCGCCAGCGCCGGGAAGTGGCGATTCAGCAGGTACAGCGTCCACGCCTGTTCGATGCCGCCGTCGTAGTAATAGTAGTAGTCAGGCTCAGCCGTTGTCGGGCTCGCCGTGTTCACGCGGCCCAGTCCTTTCACGGCCAGTGGGCGCGCGGCCTTGTCCTGTTGCAGCAACTGGTAGCTCGCCGCCACCAGCATGCCGGCGGCATCGTCCTGCCAGGCCTTGGGCTGGTCGCGCTTGAGTTGTTCCTGCACGGCGCTCAGCAGGTTGCTGGCGGTGCGGCCCTGGCGAACCAGCAAGTAGACCGCCATCGCCCGCTGGCGCAGGAAGGGCAGGTCGTTGCGCGACGCATCCGCGGCCAGCGTTTCCAGGTAGCCGTTCAAGGACACCAGCATGTCCTCGGGCACCGCGATACCGCGCTCCCGCGATTCCAGCAGGTACAGCGCGGCATAGGCGGTGACGAACGGATCCGCATCCGGTGTCGCCGTCCATGTGCCCAGGCCGCCCTCACTGTTCTGTCGCGAGCGCAGCACGTCGACCAGGTTGCCGCGATCGCCGGTGCTGCGATCCACCTTGTGCCCCAGTTCGGGGCGCGACGAATAGACCAGCGCCGGCATCGCCTGGCTCAGCAATTGTTCGGTGCACAGGTGCGGATAGTCGCGCAGGTAGGCGGTCAATCCATCGATCGCCACCAGCGGTGAACTCGATGCCGCCAGCTGCCGCGTGGACAGCGGGTTGTACATCACCCGGAGTTTCTCCAGGATCACGCGTTGTTCGGCACGCCCTGCGCGCAAGTCCTGTCGCGCCACGATGCCCGGACGCAGCGACACCTCGATGCGTCGTTGCGCCGAATAGGCGCCGGACTTCGCGCGGATCACCACGGCCACTGCGCCCAGCGCACTGCCGGCACGCACGCGGAAGCGCACCGTGCCTTCGCTGCCGGGAGCAATTGACAGCGGCGGCGGTGCAGCGCCTACCAGGGTCAACGACGGCGGCAGTTCCAGCGTGGCGTTCACCAGGCTAGGCGTGCGCGCTCCTTCGATGGTGTTCGCAATGCCAACCGGCAACTCGAATTCATCGCCCGGAGCGACATGCGTGGGCACCGTCGGCGTCAATACGAAATCACCACGCACGGTGGCCTGGGTTTCGGCGATGCCCAGCCGATCGGCTGTCACCGCCACGGCGGTTACGCGGATGCGGCCGTTGAAGTGATCGGGCAGGCGGAAGTTCACCTTCTTGCTGCCATCGACATCAATGATGCCCGACCACCAGACCGCCGGCTTCTCGGACTTGCGCTTGAACGGATTGAGGTTCTTGGCGAGGTCGCCGCCACCGTCACCGCCGGGCGCTGCCATCGCGGCAAGCCGGCTGAATTCCGGCAACAACAGATCGAGGATCTGCGCGGTATCGACCTGCAGCATCTTCTTGGTGAAGAAGAAATCGAGCGGGTCGCCCACGCGATAGCGCGCCACCTGCAGGATGCCTTCGTCCACCGCGAACACCACCACGCGCGCCTTGCCTTCGGTCTTGATGTCCACGGGAATCAATGCGCCCGGGCGCACCACCGCCGGCAGTTTGATCGACAACGGCTGCGTGCGCGCCGTGCGATCGACCGCGAACGGCGCCACGCCGAAGGTCAGCGGACTCATGAAGATCTCGTCCGACGACGGGTCGCGCAGGAACTGCACGTTCACATAGCCGTTGCCCTCGAAATCGGCCGGCACGCGAATCTTCTGTACCGAACTGGTGGTATCCGCCCGGAACCAGGCCTGCGCATACACCCGATCACGCTCGATGGTGATCAGGCCGCTGCCGGCGTACGGGGCGCGTACGCTCACCTCGATGGTCTCGCCCGGTTTGTGGCGCGGCTTCGACAGGCTGAGCGTCAGTTCGGCATTGCGTTCCAGCGACCGCGACAGGTTCGCTGCGCCGGCCACCGAAAATGCGACCTGGTTGAGCACCGTGCCATCGGCTGCCCGCATCTCCAGCACGAAGTTGCCCGG
>JAPLSI010000265.1 GCA_026398715.1 Gammaproteobacteria bacterium | reverse complement strand
GCCTGAAACCGCCGCCGTCCGCAAAGTCGAGCAGCACGGACGAATAGCGACGATTCAACTTTGCCAGGCCAGGCAACAAGTGCGCCTGTTCCACTTCCGGCCAATCGCGAAGACGTCGCAGGTCGGCCAAGGTGCTGCCTGTTTCCGTCGGCAGCAGGCGGCAACCCGCGAGCTTCGCCAGGGCCAGCATTTCATCGTCGGCACCGGTCACGCTGGCGTAATCGCAGCGCACCGAATCGGGAAGCGGGCCGCCACCCCAGAACCACAACGAGTTGACTGGCGGCAAGCCCGCCGAAAGGCGCGCCTGGTTGCGCGGATGGTTGTGAAGGATCACCTGCGCTTCATTCGCCAGCGACCGCCACCGCCGCGCTTCGTTGCCTTCGGGCAGGAAGGCGAGCATGTCGCCGCCCAGCGCGTCCATCGGCAAGGGGAATTCCGGCAGGCGGGTGTCGGCTGGCAGCGAAAGGTACCAACGTTCCGGATCGGTGGCCGAGATCGGGAAACCGGCATCGCCAAAGACTGGTCGCAGCGGCTCCAAAAACGACTCCGCCTCGGCCGCCGACAGGCCCAGGTTGCCCCAGGCCATCAGCCGCGCGCCCATCATTTCAGGACGGATGAAAACCGGATCGGCCCGCAGCCAACCCTGTCCGCCGGCGTCGCCCCGATCGCCCTGGCGGGTGATGGCGGCCATCGGCCAAGCGCGCGGCAACAGGTCGAAATGACGCAGCAACTGGGCACGTTCGCCGGGCGATTGCAGCGGCACGGCATCGGCGCGCCCAAGCGCCATGGCGACATCCTTCGAAAGCGCCTGGCCGCTGAAGCGCCTGCGTTCGGGCAGCAGCAGCACGAGCCGTGACGAGGTTTTCATGCCGTATCCGGCGCCGGCAGGTGCAAGGGATCAGCCGACGTAACGAACCGCGATGATGTCGTACTCGCGCTGGCCGCCGGGGGCCTCGATGGTGATCGTGTCGCCCTCGTGCTTGCCGATCAACGCGCGGGAGATCGGGGAGGAAATCGAGATCATGCCCAGCTTGATGTCCGATTCCAGGTCGCCGACGATCTGGTAGGTGACCTCGTCGCCCGACTCGCACTCGGCCAATTCCACCGTCGCGCCGAACACGACCCGCGTGCCTGCATTCAGGGTCGCCACATCAATCAACTGGGAATGCGACAGCGTGTATTCCAGTTGCTGGATGCGCCCCTCGATGAAGCCCTGTTGTTCGCGGGCGGCATGGTACTCCGCGTTTTCCTTGAGGTCGCCGTGGGCGCGCGCCTCGGCGATGGCGTTGATCACCGCCGGCCGCTTGACCGACTTCAGGTGCTCGAGTTCATCGCGCAGCTTCTGGGCGCCCTTGGTGGTCAGCGGTGCAATCATCCGTGGATTTCCTTGTGCAATTCCTGCAGCGACCAGACGCGGGGATGATTGCGGCTGTCGATGGCCTGGATCAGCGCGCGGGCGCCGGGAACGGTGGTGGAATACGTTACCCGATGCTGCAGCGCTTCGCGACGGATGGAGAAGGAGTCGGCGATCGCAGCCTTGCCCTCCGTCGTGTTGACGATATACACGATTTCGCCATTCTTGATCAGGTCGACGATGTGCGGCCGGCCTTCGATGACCTTGTTGATCTGCTCGCAGGCGATGCCCTGTTCGGCAAGGTAGCGCGCAGTACCGGTGGTGGCCACCAATGTGAAGCCGCGCTCGATCAACAACCGCGCCACGTCCAGCACGCGCGGCTTGTCACCATCGCGAACCGAGACAAAGGCCTTGCCCACAGGAGGGGCCTTGATGCTCGCCGCTTCTTCGGCGCGACCGAACGCGTCTTCGAACGTGCGTCCCACGCCCATCACTTCACCCGTCGAACGCATCTCGGGACCGAGGATCGGATCAACGCCCTGGAACTTGGCAAAGGGGAAAACCGCCTCCTTCACCGAGAAGTAATCCGGGATGATCTCGCGCGTCGCGCCCTGGGCGATGAGCGACTGGCCGACCATGCAGCGCGCGGCGATCTTGGCCAGTGGCACGCCGATGGCTTTCGACACGAAGGGCACGGTGCGCGAGGCGCGCGGGTTCACTTCCAGCACGTAGATCGTTTCGCCGCCGACGCCGTCGAACTGGATGGCGAACTGGGCATTCATCAGTCCGATCACCTTCAGCTCGCGCGCCATCGCCGTCATCTGCACCCGCAGGCGGTCCTGGATTTCGGCGCTCAGCGTGTACGGCGGCAACGAGCAGGACGAATCGCCCGAATGCACGCCCGCCTCCTCGATGTGCTCCATGATGCCGCCGATCAGCACGTTGCCATCCATGTCGGCGATGATGTCCACGTCAACTTCGACTGCGTTGTCGAGGAATCGGTCGAGCAGCACCGGCGAGTCGTTGGATACCTGCACCGCTTCGCGGATATAGCGCGACAAGTCCTCGTCGGAGTAGACGATTTCCATGGCGCGGCCGCCCAGCACGTAGCTCGGCCGGACCACCAGCGGGTAACCGATGACAGCGGCATGGTTCAGCGCCTGCTCGGCGGTGCGCGCCGTGCGGTTCGGCGGCTGCACCAGGTTCAGTTTCTCGACGAGTTGCTGGAAACGCTCGCGATCCTCGGCCAGGTCGATCGAGTCGGGCGACGTACCGATGATCGGCGCGCCTGCGGCTTCCAGCGCGCGCGCCAGCTTCAGCGGTGTCTGGCCGCCGTACTGCACGATGACGCCGACCGGTTTTTCCACGTCGATGATCTCGAGCACGTCTTCCAGCGTCAGCGGCTCGAAGTACAGGCGGTCAGAGGTGTCGAAATCGGTGGATACGGTTTCGGGATTGCAGTTGACCATGATGGTTTCGTAACCATCCTCGCGCAGGGCAAGCGCCGCGTGTACGCAGCAATAGTCGAACTCGATGCCCTGGCCGATGCGGTTGGGGCCGCCGCCGAGCACCATGATCTTGTTGCGGTTGGTCGGTTCGGCCTCGCACTCGTCCTCGTAGGTCGAGTACAGGTAGGCGGTATTGGTTGCGAACTCGGCCGCGCACGAGTCCACGCGCTTGTAAACCGGGCGCACGTTGAAGGCGCGGCGCAAGGCGCGCACCGCCGACTCGTCGGTGCCGGTCAGCTGGGCAAGGCGGATGTCGGAAAAACCCTTGCGCTTCAACTGGCGCAGGCGCTTGCCATCCAGCGCATCCAGGCCGTCGTGATGCACGTCCTTTTCCATGGCCACGAGTTCCTCGATCTGGTCGAGGAACCACGGGTCGATGAAGCTGAGCTTGAACACATCGTCCACGCTCATGCCGGCGCGGAACGCCTCGGCCACCTGGAACAAACGCTCCGGCCCGGGTTCCTTCAGGTCGCGGCGGATCTTCAACAAGCCGTCTTCGCCCTGCCCGGCATGGCCGGTCGGGTCGAGGCCGACCTTGCCGATCTCCAGGCCGCGCAACGCCTTCTGCAGCGACTCCTGGAAGGTCCGGCCCATCGCCATCACTTCACCCACGGATTTCATCTGCGTGGTCAGGCGGGCGTCGGCGGACGGGAATTTCTCGAATGCGAAGCGCGGAATCTTGGTGACCACGTAATCAATGGTCGGTTCGAACGACGACGGCGTCTTGCCGCCGGTGATCTCGTTGCGCAATTCATCCAGCGTGTAACCCACCGCCAGCTTGGCCGCGACCTTGGCAATCGGGAAACCGGTTGCCTTGGACGCCAGCGCCGACGAACGGGAGACGCGGGGATTCATCTCGATCACCACCACGCGGCCGTCCTGCGCATTGATGCCGAACTGGACGTTGGAGCCGCCGGTATCCACGCCGATCTTGCGCAGCACCTTGATGGACGCATCGCGCAGGCGCTGGTATTCCTTGTCAGTCAAGGTTTGTGCAGGGGCGACGGTGATCGAGTCACCGGTGTGCACGCCCATCGGGTCGAGGTTTTCGATCGAGCAGACGATGATGCAGTTGTCGGCGGTGTCTCGCACCACCTCCATCTCGAATTCCTTCCAGCCCAGCACCGATTCCTCGATCAGCACTTCGCCGGTGGGCGAGAGTTCGAGGCCGCGGTTGGTGATCTCGATCAGCTCCTCGCGGTTGTAGGCGATGCCGCCGCCGGAACCGCCCAGCGTGAAGCTGGGCCGGATGATGGTCGGGTAGCCGACGCGCGACTGGATGTCGAGCGCTTGTTCAAGCGAACGCGCGATCTCGGCCTTCGGGCAATCCAGGCCGATGTCCTTCATCGCGTGGCGGAACAGTTCGCGATCCTCGGCCATGCGGATGGCTTCGCGCGAAGCGCCGATCAACTCGACGCCGTATTTGTCGAGCGTCCCGGCATCGGCCAGGTCCAGTGCGCAGTTCAGCGCCGTCTGCCCGCCCATGGTCGGCAACAGCGCGTCCGGCCGTTCCTTGGCGATGATGCGTTCGACCGTGGCCGGATTGATCGGCTCGATATAGACCGCATCGGCCATGTCCGGGTCGGTCATGATCGTGGCGGGGTTCGAGTTCACCAGGATGACCCGGTAGCCCTCTTCCCGCAGCGCCTTGCAGGCTTGCGCACCCGAATAATCGAACTCGCAGGCTTGGCCGATGACGATGGGGCCGGCGCCGATGATCAGGATGCTGCGTATGTCACTTCGTTTGGGCATTTTGGCTACCTGGATCCATGCATCGAAGCTGTGAACTGGTCGAACAGGCCAGCGACGTCGTGCGGCCCGGGGCTGGCCTCGGGGTGTCCCTGGAAACTGAAGGCCGGCGCGTCAAGCAGGGCGATGCCCTGGTTGGACCCGTCGAACAAGGACCGGTGCGTGACGCGCACGTTGGCGGGCAGGCTGGCTTCGTCCACCGCGAAACCGTGGTTCTGCGAGGTGATCATCACCCGCCCGCTGGCCAGGTCGATGACCGGATGGTTGGCGCCGTGGTGGCCGAATTTCATTTTCGATGTGGTCGCACCCGTGGCAAGGCCGAGGATCTGGTGGCCCAGGCAGATGCCGAACAACGGAATGCCGGCGGCAATGAATTCGCGGGTTGCAGCAATGGCGTAGTCGCAAGGCGCCGGATCGCCGGGCCCATTGGACAGGAAGACGCCATCGGGCTTCATCGCAAATACGTCGGCGGCGCTGGTTTGCGCCGGCACGACCGTCACTTTGCAGCCGCGCTCGGCGAGCATGCGCAGGATGTTGTACTTCACGCCGAAGTCGTAGGCGACCACGTGGTAGCGCGAAGGCACCGAGACAAATTGCTGGCTGTCGAGGTCGAGCTGGCCTTCAGTCCAGACGTAGGGTGTTTTCGTGCAGACCTCTTTCGCGAGATCCATGCCCTTGAGGCCCGGAAACTTGCGGGCGCACTCGATCGCCTTGTCGGCATCGATGTCCCCGGCCATCAGTGCGCCGTTTTGCGCCCCACGGTCGCGGAGCAGCCGGGTCAAGCGGCGGGTATCGATATCCGAGATGGCGACGACGCCCCGGGCCTTGAGCCACTCCGGCAGGCTTACCTGGCTGCGCCAGTTGCTGGGACGGCGCGGTACGTCACGCACGATCAATCCCGCAGCGAAGACCTGGTTGGACTCGTCGTCCTGGCTGGTGCAGCCGGTATTGCCGATGTGCGGCGAGGTGAGCGTCACCAGCTGCCGCGCGTAGGAAGGATCGGTGAGTATTTCCTGGTAGCCGGTGATGGCCGTATTGAAAACGACCTCGCCCACCGAAAGTCCGGGTGCGCCTGCGGAAATGCCCTCGAATACGGTGCCGTCTTCGAGTGCAAGGATGGCGGATTGGGTCACGTTGCTCGCCTTGTCTGGGTGAAACCCTCGGTCCACCGGGCTGCGGCAGGCCGCGAACCGGGCAAGGGCCGGGTTCGATACGAAAAAGGGGTTCAGGCGAGCGAGAATTTTAGCCTGATGGCGGCCAAAAGGAAACGGCTGGGCGAAATAGCCGTTTCCCGCAGGGCCTGGCGACTCGGCGCAGGCTCAGCTTTCCAGCGCCAGCAGCTCCGCCAGGCTGAACTGCCCCGCCGGCTGCAGGGCCAGCCTGCGGGCTGCTTCGAGCGCGCCGCGGGCGAAGATGTCGCGGTCGCTGGCGCGATGCGAAAGTTCCAGGGTCTCTCCGGCGCCGGAAAAGCGCACGACATGCTCGCCGATCACCTCGCCCTGGCGAATCGATTCGATTGCAGGCTTGCGACCACTCGCCTCGCTGGCGGCCTTGCCCAGCGTCAACGCAGTACCTGAAGGCGCGTCGAGCTTGTGCACATGGTGGGTTTCGACGATCGCGACGTCCCAGTCGGGCAGCGACGCCGATACCTTGCGCACGAGTTCGTGCAACACGACCACGCCCAGGCTGAAATTCGAGGCCCACAGCACGGGGATGTCCGAGGACGCTTCGGCAAGATGCATTTGCTGCCGCCCTTCCAGGCCCGTCGTGCCGCTGACCAGGGCGGCCCCCCGCTGCCGGCAGGCATCGAGCAGGCGATCGAAGCCTTCGGGCAGGCTGAAATCCACGGCCACATCGAAAGCCGGCCAAGCACCGATGGCGTCGGCCCGGAAAGACGGAACCGACGCGTCGGCCGACGGCTCGCCGGACCTCGATACCGCCGCGACCACGGCGAGCCTGGCATCGCCGGCCGCCAGCCGTATCAGCGCCTTGCCCATTCTTCCGGTGGCGCCGTGGACCAGCAAGCGAATCGGGTTCGAGTTCATTGGCCCAAGCTTACGCTCACTTGGCGACGAACTTCAGCGGACCGGTGTACGCGGGCCACGCGATCGACTTGTCGTTCTTGGCCGCAATGCTCACCTCAGGTGAATCGACGCCTTCACTGGTCACCGTGGTGAGCAACGCCGGCTGGAAGAAGTTGAGCAGGAAAGTGGCGTTCTTCTGGATGACCGGACGAATGGTGATGGTGCTTGCCTTGCCCGCTTCCACCTTGAACGAAACGATCCGCTCGTTGAAGAACGCACCCTTGGCCAGCGCCTTTTCCGGCGAGAAGGACGTGCTTGGGACGAATCCGATCGCAGTGATGGCGTAGTCGCCCGCGGGCACGTCGATTTCGGTCTTGCTGTCGAAGCGCGTGAAGTTCGGCATGTCGAAATTGACGAAGCGCTTGTTGACCATGGTGATCACGACCTGGCCGTCCTTCGCTCCCCACTCGAGGCCACCGGTCTTCAGCGTTGCCTCGACCTTTTTCTTCAAGGTCACTTCCGTGCTGAACGGCTTGATGTCGAGCACGATCTTGCCCATCGCCTGCTGCGCCACTGCGACGTTTCCGCACACAGCCAGCAACAGGCCCGACAGGACCACGATCATCCGATGTTTCATTCAATTCCCCTGAAATGTTTGGTTGGCGCTCGAAATTATCCCCGAATTCCCCGGGCAGTTCATCCCAGGGTTGCCAGCGCCTGCTGCCACAGCGATGCGTTTGCGGCCGCAAGTACGCGGCCGTCGGATTCCAGAGTCAGCGGCCTTCCCTGCCAATCGCTGACCCTGCCGCCCGCCCCTTCGATCACAGGCACCAGCGAGAGGTAATCGTAGGGCTGCAACCCGGCTTCGACGACGAGCTCGCAATGTCCGGAGGCAAGCAGCGCGTACGCATAGCAGTCCCCGCCAAACCGGCGCATGCCGACCTGCGCGCTGAGCCTTGCGAATCTTCCTGCGTCCTCGCCGATGAACATGTCCGGCGAGGTGGAATAGCAAGATGCGTCGGCCAGCCGCGCGACGTCGCTCGTTCGCGCCACCTGGCCGTCGTGCCGGGTCGGCTGGCCCGCCACGCCCGTCCATCGTTCGGACAAAGCGGGAAAATCGATCACACCCAGGATCGGCCGACCGTGGCGCAACAGTGCGATCAGCGTTCCGAACAACGGCATCCCGGTAATGAAGCTTCGGGTCCCGTCGATCGGATCGAGCACCCAGGTCAGCTCGTTTCCATGGCGGGCGGAAAACTCTTCGCCCAGGATGCCGTGGCCTGGATAGCGGCGCTCTATCAGTTGCCTCAGCGCCATTTCGATGTTGCGGTCCGCGATGGTCACCGGACTGAGGTCCGACTTGCTTTCGACCGCCAGCGGTCGCCGGAAATACTCGCGCGCAATGGGACGCGCCGCATCGGCAAGCTCGTTCGCAAACTGCAGGAATTCTTCCGCGGCTGGATCGGCGGCGATGGTCACGGCGACTCCCGGTTGATGGCCCGTGCGCGGGAATGCCGCCCGGGTGCAAACATTCTAGCGCCGCAATCCGTTGACAAGCCGTGCAATCTCGCTGAATCTTCACGCTTCGCGCCCAGGCACCGCCGATGCCCGACTCCGTCGTCGAAGATCGAATCGCCGACCTGCCTTGCTGGCAGGCACGTGTGACCATCGAACCGTTGGCTGGTGGCATGACCAACAGGAATTTCCTGGTGCACGACGCCGCTGCGGGCAAATTCGTAGTGCGTGTCGGCCGGGATCTTCCCGAGCATGGCGTCATGCGCTTCAACGAACTTGCCGCGGCGCGCGCCGCCTTCGCTGCGGGCATTTCGCCGGAGGTGGTCTTCGCCAGCGATGGGTTCCTGGTCATTCGGCACATCGAAAGCCGCACCCTCGAGCCTGCCGACATCCGCGACCGTTCGCGCCTGCCGGCACTGCTGGACCTGGTCCGTCGCTGCCATTACGACATTCCCCCGCTCTTCCGTGGGCCGGCGCTGGCGTTCTGGGTGTTCCAGATCGTGCGCAATTACCTCGCCCAGCTCGGCCAGGAACCACGCAGTTGCCTGTTTCCCCAACTCGCGCGACTGCGCGCCATCGCCGTGGAACTGGAAGCCGCCGTCGGCCCGATCGAGATGGTGTTCGGCCACAACGACCTGCTCGCGGCCAATTTCCTCGACGACGGTTCGCGCCTCTGGCTGATCGACTGGGACTACGCGGGCTTCAACAGTCCCTTGTTCGACCTTGCCAACCTTTCGTCCAACAACCAGTTCGATCCAGCCGACGACGACGCCCTGCTCGACCTCTACGGCCACGGTGGATCCGGCCCGGCGCGCCGGCGCGCCTTCGAAGCGATGAAGTGCGCCTCGCTGATGCGGGAGACATTCTGGGGCGCAGTATCCGAACTTCGATCGACCATTGATTTCGACTACGCCACTTACACGCGGGACTACCTGCAACGCCTCGACGCGGCATGGGCGTCGTTCAAGGCAAGGAGCTGATCCGACGCATGGCCACATTTCCGACCCAGGCACGCGCAGTGATCATCGGCGGCGGCATCGTCGGCTGCTCGACTGCCTACCACCTGGGCAAGCTGGGCTGGAAGGACACCGTCCTGATCGAGCGGCACAAGCTCACGTCCGGATCCACCTTCCACGCCGCGGGCCTGGTCGGGCAGTTGCGCACCAGCGCCAACATCACTCAGATGCTCGGCCATTCCGTGCGCCTGTACGATTCGCTCGAAGCCGAGACCGGGCTGGCCAGCGGCTGGAAGATGAATGGTGGGCTGCGCCTGGCCTGCAATCCATCCCGCTGGATCGAACTCAGGCGACAGGCAACCACTGCCCGATCCTTCGGCCTGGAAGTCCACCTGCTCAGTGCGTCCGAAGCACGCGACCTGTGGCCGCTGATGGATATTTCCGATGTCGTCGGCGCCGCCTTCCTGCCCACCGACGGCCAGGTCAATCCTTCCGACATCACGCAATCGCTGGCCAAGGGCGCGCGAATGCAGGGTGTGCGGATCATCGAGGATTGCACGGTCACCGGCATCGAGTTGCGCGGCGGACGAGTGACGGCCGTGCTGACCGACCAGGGGCGCATCGAATGCGAACTGATCGCGAACTGCGCCGGCCAGTGGGCTCGTGAAGTGGGACGCATGGCGGGCGCGAACGTGCCGTTGGTCTCGGTGCAGCACCAGTACCTGATCACCGAGGCCATCGCGGGAATCACGCGCGGCTTGCCGACGCTGCGCGACCCCGACCGACTCACGTATTACAAGGAAGATGTCGGCGGGCTGGTGATGGGTGGCTACGAGCCCAATCCAAAGCCCTGGGCCGTTGACGGCTTTCCGGAAGGCTTCAACTTCCGGCTGCTGCAGCCCGACTGGGACCACTTCGGGCCAACGATGGAATTGGCGATGGCGCGCGTGCCCGCCCTGGAGACAGCGGGCGTGAGGGAACTGGTGAACGGGCCGGAAAGCTTTACGCCCGATGGCAATTTCATCCTCGGTCCTGCGCCGGGCCTGCATGGTTTTTACGTGGGTGCGGGATTCAACGCCTTCGGCATCGCGTCGGGCGGTGGCGCCGGCAAGATGCTCGCCGAATGGATGGTGGGCGGCGAAGCACCGATGGACCTGTGGCCGGTGGACATCCGCCGCTTCGGACCACCGCACGCCGACATCGACTGGGTGCGCAAGCGCACGCTGGAAATGTACGGCAAGCACTACACCATCGCGTGGCCCGGTGAAGAGCACCACAGCGGGCGCCCGTTGCGCTGCTCACCCTTGTACGCCCGCCTGAAGGCGCAAGGCGCGGTCTTTGGCGAGAAACTCGGTTGGGAGCGTCCGAACTGGTTCGCCGCCCCTGGCGAAACAGCCGAAGACATCTACACGATGGACCATCCAAACTGGTTCGAGGCAGTGGCGCGGGAGCACCGCGCAACCCGCGAGGGCGTGACCGTCTTCGACCAGACGTCCTTCGCGAAATTCCGCATGTCCGGGCGCGACGCCCGAAAAGCCCTGGACTGGATCTGCGCAAACGATATCAACAAGCCCGTGGGCAGCCTGGTGTACACCCAGATGCTGAATGCCCGTGGCGGAATCGAATGCGACCTGACGATCGGGCGCCTCGCAAGCGACGAGTTCTACATTGTCACCGGCACGGGCTTCGCGACGCACGACTTCGATTGGATAAGCCGCCAGGTTCCGGCCGGGCTCGACGCGCAGCTTGTCGATGTCACCGAATCGAACTGCGTATTCGCCCTCATGGGCCCGCAGGCACGAAACGTGCTGCAAAGGATTACCGGCGACGATGTTTCCAATGCCGGATTCCCGTTCGGCCAGGCCCGCTGGATTTCGGTCGGGGCGATCCCGGTGCTCGCGCTGCGCGTGACCTATGTCGGCGAACTGGGCTGGGAGCTGCACGTGCCCCGCGAGCACGGCGTCGCACTGTACGAAGCGCTGATGGGGGCGGGCGAACCGTTCGGCATCCGCAATGCCGGCTACCGTGCGATCGAAACCCTCCGCCTGGAAAAGGGCTATCGCGCCTGGGGCTCGGACCTCGGGCCCGACCACACGCCCTACGAAGCGGGGCTTGGCTGGGCGGTGAAGTTGAAAAGCGACATCGGATTCCTGGGTCGCGAGGCGCTGCAACGGCAAAAGCAGGCCCCGCTCCGGAAGATGTTCTGCACCTTCACGGTCGATGACCCGACCGTGGTGCTGCTGGGCCGCGAAACGATCTACCGCGACGGCGTGCGCATCGGCTGGCTGAGCAGCGGCGGCTATGGACACACGATCGGAAAACCGATCGGCATGGGCTACGTCCGCAATGCCGACGGTGTCGATCGCGACTACCTGCTGGCGGGGAGCTACGCCCTGGAAGTCGCCACGGAGCGGATCGCCTGCAACCTCCACCTGGCGCCGCTTTACGACCCGGGCATGGCCCGGGTGAAAGCCTGAGATCAGCCGGCCGTCAGGACGTCATCCGGTCCCAGAACGATTTGACGCCGTCCAGGAAGCCCGTGGATCGCGGCGAATGCCGCGCGCCCTCCTCGCCTTCGAAGGTTTCCTCGAAATCCTTCAGCAACTCTCGCTGCCTTGCGGTGAGGTTGACGGGTGTTTCCACCACGACGCGACACAGCAGGTCGCCATGGCCGTGGCTGCGTACGGACTTGACGCCCTTGCCGCGCAAGCGGAAAAGTTTTCCGGTCTGCGTCTCCAGCGGCACCTTGATCAGCGCTTCGCCTTGCAGCGTCGGCACCACCACTTCGGCGCCCAGCGCGGCCTGCGAGAAACGGATCGGCACTTCGCAGTACAAATCGTCGCCATCGCGCTGGAAGATCTTGTGCTCGCGCACGTTCACTTCAACGTACAGGTCGCCGGCAGGCGCACCGCTGGGACCGGCTTCGCCCTCGCCCTGCAGGCGGATGCGATCACCGTTGTCGACGCCGGCGGGAATCTTCACCTGCAGCGTCTTTTCGTCCTGCACGCGACCATTGCCGCGGCAGGTCTTGCACGGCTTGGCGATGGTCTGGCCACGACCGGCGCACGACGGACACGGTTGCTGCACGGAAAAGATTCCGCGCTGCATGCGCACCTGGCCGCGACCGGCACAGGTCCGGCAGGTCTCGATCTTGCCGTCTTCCGAACCCGAACCCTTGCACGGCTCGCAGGCGACCAGGGTCGGGATGTCTATCTGCTTCTCGACGCCGAAGACGGCTTCCTCGAGGTCGAGCTCCATCACGTAGCGCAGGTCGGCGCCGCGGCGCGGGCCTTGCTGGCGACCACCGCCAAAGATGTCGCCGAAAATGTCGCCGAAAATGTCGTTGACGTTGCCGAAGCCGGGGCCAC
>JAPLSI010000197.1 GCA_026398715.1 Gammaproteobacteria bacterium | reverse complement strand
GAAATTGAAGGCGCTGATGATGCCGACCAAGCCCAGCGGCTGGTATTGCTCGTACATGCGATGGCCGGGACGTTCGGAGTGCATGGTCAGGCCGTAGAGCTGGCGCGACAGGCCCACGGCGAAGTCGCCGATGTCGATCATCTCCTGGACTTCGCCGTCGCCCTCGGGCTTGATCTTGCCCATCTCCAGCGCAACCAGCGAACCGAGCGCGTCCTTGTGCTTGCGCAATGCATCGGCGCACAGGCGGATGGCTTCGCCGCGCTTGGGCGCAGGCGTGCTGCGCCAGACCTTGAAGGCGGCCTGCGCGCGATCGAGGATGATCTCGTAATCGGCTTCGCTGGACGCCTGCACGCGGGCAAGGATTTCGCCGGTACTCGGGTTGATCGGTTCGATCACGCCGGCATCGCGGGTGGCGGACCACTCGCCGCGGCCGAGATAGGTGCCGGATTCATTGTCGGACAGGCCGAGGGCGGTAAGGACGGGGTGGGTCATGGCGGCTCCGGAAACGTGTGGTTGCGCCATTGCGCGCCGCACCCGACGCCAGGGGCGAGGGGCGGCGGTTGCAGCAATGGCGAGTGGCGACCCCGGCGCGATTCGAACGCACGACCTGCTTCTTAGGAGGAAGCCGCTCTATCCAGCTGAGCTACGGGGCCAATGGCCAATTATCGCAAGAAACGCCCCAGTGCGTATCATTGGCGCCCTGTCCCGATGGAGTTTTCCATGCAAATCACGATGTTCGCCCTTGCCCACACGACCGCCACGCGCGCCATGCGCAACCTCGACGCCATCCTCGACAAGGCCATGGCCTCGGCCGAAGCCCGCAAGATCGACCCCGCCGTACTGCTCGGTTCGCGCCTGGCCCCGGACATGTTCCCGCTGATCCGCCAGGTGCAGATCGCCTGTGATTTCGGCAAGGGCCCGATGGCGCGCCTGGCCGGCATCGAGAATCCGAAGCACGAGGACACGGAAACCAGCATCCCCGAACTGAAGGCGCGCATCGCCAAGGTCCAGGCCTTCATCGACAGCATTCCCGAAGCAGCGCTGGCCGGGTCGGAAGACCGCGACATCACCATCCAGGCCGGCTCGCAGACCCTGGAATTCACGGGCTTTGCCTACCTGGTCGGGTTCGCCATCCCCAACCTCAATTTCCATCTGTCCATGGCTTACGCAATCCTGCGCCACAACGGCGTGGATATCGGCAAGCGGGATTACATCGGCCCGGCCTGAGGCCTGGCTGGCGCCGATCCGCATGTCCCCGATCCTCAATGTCGCCGCCTATCGCTTCGTGGCCATCGCCGACCCGGTCGCGCTGGCCGAGTGGCTGCGCGGGCTCGCCGAGGCGCGCCAGTTGAAGGGATCGGTGCTGGTCGCGGCGGAAGGCATCAACCTGTTCCTGGCCGGTGACGCCGACGACGTGCACGGCCTGATCGACGAGCTCGGGCGCGACCCGCGCTTCCAGGAAATGACGCCCAAGTTCAGCCACAGCGACTCGCGTCCGTTCCGTCGGCTGCGGGTGAAGGTAAAGCGCGAAATCATCAGTTTCGGCGGGCGAATCCGTGCCGAAGCCGCCGCCCGGGCGCCTTCGGTGTCGCCCGCGACGCTTCGCGACTGGCTGCGGCAGGGGCACGACGATGCCGGACGCGAACTCGTGCTGCTCGATACGCGCAACCAGCAGGAAGTCGCCTTCGGCAGTTTCAAGCAGGCGATTAAATTGCCGATTGACCGTTTTACACAGCTGCCCGAAGCGCTCGAATCGCACCGCGACGCGCTGAAGGACAAGGCGGTCGTGAGTTTTTGCACCGGCGGCATCCGCTGCGAAAAGGCCGCGCCGTGGATGGCCGAGGCCGGTTACGGCGACGTTTTACAGCTCGAGGGCGGCATCCTGGCCTACTTCGAGCAGGTGGGCGGGGAAGGCTATGAAGGCGGCTGTTTCGTCTTCGACGAGCGGGTCGTGCTTGATCCGGCGCTGCAGCCGATGGCCACGATCGGCGCGTCCCCGGCCTGATTGCCGCTCCAGCCGGAGTCGGCCGGCCCGTGCGGTGTGGGATACTACGCCATTGTTTATCGTGAGCGGTCTGATGAGTGAAGCTTGCAAGCGGGCGCGTCGTCGCGTTTCGCGGTCGACGTCCCGGGGCCGTTGCTGATGTGCCCGAGCCAGGTTCCTGAAGGTTCCACCCGCGGCTGGATCGTGCCGATCGGCGGCGGCGAGGAAAAGGAAAACAATCCGCAGATCCTGCAGCGCTTCGTCGAGCTGTGTGGCGGCGCCGATGCCGATATCGTGGTGTTGCCGACGGCCAGCCGACTGGCCGACACGGGCGCGCGCTACGAGAGGATTTTTTCCGGCCTCGGTGCTGGCCGCGTGTCCAGCGTGGACTTCGACTCGCGCGCCGAATGCGACAACCCCGAAAGCCTGCGCCGCATCGGCGAGGCAAACGGCATCTTTTTCACCGGCGGCAACCAACTCAGCTTGTCCACCATCCTTGGCGGCACGCCAGTGGCGAAGCTGGTGCGCACGCGCAATGCCCAAGGCGTCCACGTGGCGGGCACCAGCGCAGGCGCGAGTTTCATCAGCGAGCACATGATCGCCTTCGGTGAGGAAGGCGCCTCGCCGATCGCCGGTAGCGTACGTCTTGCGCCGGGCCTGGGGCTGACCAACCGCGTCATCATCGACCAGCACTTCCGCCAGCGCGACCGCATCGGCCGCCTGCTGACGGCAATGGCCTACAACCCGTTCGCGGTGGGCATCGGCCTGGACGAAGACACGGCCGCCTTCATCAGCCCCGGCAACGTCATCGAGGTCGAAGGCAGCGGCGGCATCACGCTGATCGACGCCAGCGGCATCGAGTTTTCATCGATGGACCTGGTGGCCGAAGGCCAGCCGGTGTGTATGCTCGGAATCAAGCTGCACCTGCTGGTGGCGGGCACGAAT
>JAPLSI010000070.1 GCA_026398715.1 Gammaproteobacteria bacterium | reverse complement strand
AGGTCGGTCGGGCTGTCGTAGCTCAGGCCATAGTCGGCGCGCTTACCAGACCAGGTCGTCGGGCACCTTGAACTGCGCGTAATACGCGTCGTCTTCGGACGTGGTGGCGGCGGGCTCGCTGCCTGCGGCCTGGCCATGGTCTAGCACGATCAGGCTGGCGTCGCGCTCGCGCACTTTTTCCGCCGCCGCGCGCGGCAACAGCTCATAGCTTTCGTCCATGCGGGCGATTACCAGGAAGCCTGACGACAACTTCTTGCGCAGGTCCTCGTTGACCAGCACGGTGCGGATGGCGCCGTCTGCGGTAAAGCGGTATTCGCTTTCGCCCGAGCGCGGCACCTTCCTGTCCTTGATGATCTGCCGGGCCTGGGCCTGGAGCTCCGCGATGTGCGCCTTTGCCTTGCGTTCCGCAGCGAGGGCGCGATCGCGCTCGACTTTTTCGATTCGAACGCGTTCTGCTTCCCGCTGGATTTCACTCGGCCCGGACGGCCCCTTGGCATCGCGGGCCTTGTTCTGCTCGCGCGCCACGGCGGCCGCCTTGGACTTCTTCGCCAGGCCCGCCTTGATCAGTTGTTCCTGCAGCGGAGTGAGCTTTGCCATGTCGCAGTCTACCCACGCTGCCGGCGCGGGTGCACGTTTGACCACAGCGACCGGCTCAACCACCTCGCCCTCGGCCTGATATTCTCACGGCGGATTGGTACCGAATTCACCGAGGGCAGCGTCCATGCAGCAACGTCCGGTCATCATTGCTGGGGGTGTGAGTTTAATCGTTGGTGCGCTGGCGTTCGTGCTGGTCTTCAGTTATCTCGCCGCCAACTTCGACTATCCCGGCGTACTCGATGGCGTTGCCGCCGAGGTTCTTCCACGCCTGCGCGCGGGAGGGGAGACAATGCGGGCTGTCTGGGCTCTCTATGCATTCCTGCCGCTGCTGCTGGTTCCAGGCGCCGTGGGGACTTTCGTCGCGTGCCCGTCGAACCGGGGCCTCATGATTCTCGCGCTGGTTGCTGCGTCAGTGGGCGCGTTCGCGATGTGCCTTGGCCTGATGCGTTGGCCGAGTATTCATTGGGTCTTGGCAGAGGCCTACGCGCAGTCGGGCGCAGATGCAAAAGCCAGCCTGTCTGCCGTATTTCTTGGCCTCAACCTCTATGTGGGCAACTACATTGGCGAGTTCCTGGGCGAACTGTGCCTGAGCTTCTTCTTCTTTTTGTCCGGGCTGTCACTTGTCAGGGAATCGCGATTCCCGAACTGGCTTGGCTGGGGTGGCGCAGGTTTCGCTGTCCTGTTCTTGCTGGGAGCGTTTCGAAATGTCACCCCGGTGGTGCAGCCAATCGCCGACATCAATAACCTGCTGCTTCCCTTGTGGATGGTGGTTCTCGGCGCATCCCTGATCTGGTGCTCACGCAAGTTCACGTTTCAAGACGACTCCAACTCGTAGCCCACCCGCCTGCATTGCCTCTGCTGATGGAATACCTGAAGTACCTCACTGCCTACCCACCGCACGTGCAGGCGCGGGTGCAGGAATTGATCGGACAGGGCAGGCTGGGCGACATACTGGCCGAAAAATACGGCCAAGCCCACGCCGTGCGTAGCGACGGCCAACTGCGCGATTACGTGCAGGAACTCAAGGACCGGCATCTACGAAAATCGGTGCCGCTGGGCAAAGTGGTCTACGACAGCAACCTGCAGGTGATGAAGCACGCGCTTGGCACCCACACGGCCATCTCGCGCGTACAGGGCGACAAGCTCAAAGCCAGCCGCGAGATCCGCATCGCCACCGTCTTCCGCGATGCGCCCGCCGAGTTCCTGAGGATGATCGTGGTGCATGAACTGGCGCACCTGAAGGAAGCCGAGCACAACAAGTCCTTCTACCAGCTATGCACGCACATGCAGCCCGACTACCACCAGCTGGAGTTCGATCTGCGCCTGTACCTGACGTATCGCGAGCTCTCGTGACTACAACGAACCGACCCAGCTCCAGGCCAGCGCGCAGACGCAGGCAATGATCAGGGCGATGCTCGCCCAGGCCGCAACCTGCGATGCCGTTGTCGAACGCGCGTCGCCCATGATCGCCGGGTCGCGGGCCAGCAGTTGCAGTGCGATCACGTGCAGCGGCAGCATCACGGCATTCACCACCTGGCTGGTGTAGATGAATGGAATCAGCGGCAATCCCGGCAGTGCGACCACACTGGCGGCGGCAACGGTCAGGCCGACGAAGGCCGCGTAGAAATATTGGAAATGGCGCGAGTCCAGGTCCAGCGACGCCGGCGACCCGATGCCCTCGGCGATGGAGTAGGCTGTTGCCAGCGGCACGATGGCCGCCGCCAGCAGCGACGCGCCCAGCAGTCCCACGCCGAACAACAAGGTGGCGAACGAACCCGCCAGCGGCTTCAGCGCCTCGGCCACGTCACTCGCATCCTCGATGCGCACACCGGCGCGATGCAGCGTGGCCGCGCAGGCGACGGCGATGGCCATGCCGATGACGCCGGTCAGCAGCGACCCGATGATCACATCCACTCGTTCCCAGCGCAGGTTGGCGATGGTGATCTTCTTGTCCACCGCATAGGACTGGATGAAGGCCAGGCCCCAGGGCGCCAATGTGGTGCCCAGCGTCGCGGCGATGGCGATCCAGCCCAGCGGGCTCAGCGGCATGCGCGGCACCAGTGAGTTGTTCCACACCAGCGCCCAGTCCGGCTCGGCCAGGATGCCGTCGACGATGTACAAGGCCAGCGTGGACGAGATGAACAGCAGCACGCGCTCGACCCGATAGAACGAGCCCAGCACCACCACCAGCGAGATCAGCACGGCGGCGATGGGCGCGCTGACCCACGATGGAATGCCGACCAGCGAACCGGCCGCGGAAATGCCTGCGTACTCGGCGCAGATGGTTCCGAAATTGGCGAACAGCAGGCCGAGCACCGCGAGGTATCCCCAGCCACGGCCCCAGCGTTCGCGAATGATGCCGACGAAGCCCTTGCCGGTGGCCGCGCCGATGCGCACGGCCATGAGGTGGAATTGCACCAGCAGCAGGGTCGAGACGGGGATGATCCACAGCAACCGGTAGCCGTGTTCGGCGCCGAGAATGGAATACGTAGTGATGCCGGCCGGGTCGTCGTCGGACAGGCCGGCCAGCAGGCCCGGCCCGAGCACGGCCATGAAGGCGACGAAGGCGGTGGCGCCGGCGGCGCGAAAGCGCGAGAACTGCAGCGCGATGCCGCGCTTGTGATGGGCGATGGCGTGCGGCGGCCCGCCTGCATGCCGGCGGACACCCTGCGCCAGGGAATGGCCCTTTCGGTGATGGGCTCTCATGCCGGCATTCTAGACAGACAGGAAGCGCTGGAGAAACTGCGCTCGACGCCACTGACCGGATCGATGAACGACAGTGCCTTGGCCAGCAACTGCAACGGCGCCGAGTAATCGCCTGGCGCGCGATGCAGCAACGACGGGTAGATCGTGTCGTTGGCGATCGGCGCGCCCAGCGCGGCCATGTGCACGCGCAACTGGTGCTTGCGGCCGGTGATCGGCGTCAGTGCATAACGCCAATGCCCGTCGCCGCGGGCGATGACGTCGATCCGGGTTTCGCTGTTCGCCGGGCCTTCGACTTCCTGCATGCGGAAGAACGGATCGCCAGCGACGATTCGACTTCTGCGCGTGCATGGAAATTCGATGTCCGGCAGCGCGGGTGCGATCGCCTCGTAGGTTTTTTCGATTCGCCGCTCGCGAAACAGCGCCTGGTACGCGGCGCGGCAGTGCGGGTTGGTCGAGAACAAAACCAGCCCGGCGGTGTCGCGATCAATACGGTGCAATGGCGCCAGCGACGGGTTTCCGGTTTGGCGGATCAATCGTCCGAGCAGGGTTTCATGCACGTGTGCGCCGGCCGGCATGACGGGAAGGAAATGCGGCTTGTCCGCCACCAGCAAATCGGCGTCGGCATGCAGCACCCGTTCATCGAAGGGGATCGGTGGCTCATCCGGTACTTCGCGGTAGTAATGCACTTCGAGACCAACCCGATGCGGCGTATCGGGCGTCAGCCACTGGCCTTCGCCGTCCACGACGCGCCCCCGCGCCATTCGATCGAGCCACTGCGGGCGCGCCACCGCCGGGAAACTTTCGCACAGGCAATCGAGCACCGTCGCCCACGACCCCGGCGGCAATTGCAGCGTGCTTGCCGCGAGTCCATCGATGCTGGGGGGGCGATTGCGCATGACCGCAGTGTGGCAGCCCCGCGCCGGTTTGCACCAATGCCTGCGTGGAAGCTGAAGCGCCAAGCCATTGATTCTTCTCGCGCTAGGTCATTCGCCTTATGGCCCCCGCGGATTGCGGTGTCGAGAATCCAGACACCGCCCCACCGAGGATACGACCATGCGCCAGGTACTCGTCTACGATTTTCCGACCCGCGTTTTCCATTGGCTGTTTGCCGGCTTCTTCGTCACGGCGTTCGCCATCTCCAACCTGGTGGATGACGAATCGGCTCGATTCTCGCTGCACATGCTGGCGGGCATGGGCATGGTGTTCGTCGTCGTACTGCGCATTGTCTGGTCGCTGGTGGGGACGCAGCATGCGCGCCTGACGGATCTGGTCCTGAACCCCATGCAGCTGGTCGCCTACTTCAAGGGTATGTTCACCGGCGGCAGCCGTCGCTGGCTCGGCCACAACCCGGCCTCGAGCTGGGCGGCGGTGGTGATGATCGGCCTGGCATTGGGGCTGGGCACCACGGGCTACCTGATGGCCACCGGCGGCGAGAACGACGCCATCAAGGAAGTGCACGAGTTGATGGCCAACGCCTTCCTGGTGGTCGCCCTGCTGCATATCGCCGGCGTCGTGTTGCACGTGCTGAAGCACCGCGACCATCTGGAAGGCGCCATGGTTACCGGCAGGAAGCAGGCGCTGTCCGACGACCAGCAGTCGGTGAGCGCCGTACCCGTCGCCGGCTGGGCCTTGATCGTGCTGACCGGCCTGTTCATGGGCTACCTGGTGCAGCACTATGATGCACAGGCACGCACGCTGGACCTGTTCGGCACTACCCTGCAGCTGGGTGAGAACGAAAGCGATGGCGGAAACGAGACTGGCACTGAACGCGAACAACACGACGATGACTGAAGGCCAGGACCGCGAGGCATCGAGTGGCAGCGCGCTGCAGGCCAGCGAGCGCGCTGTGATTGCCGGCGTGCTCGCACTGATCGCGCTGTTGGCGGGCGTCGATGTGGCCGTGGACCTGCGGCAAGGCGTGACCTTGTGGCACGTGCTGGCCGAAGCCACGGTGGCGGTGGCGGCCTGCGTCGGCGCGTTCTACCTGCTGCGCGGCGCGTGGCAGCTTCGCCGCCGCCTGGATGCGCAGGGCCGCGATTTTTCCGCATTCAGGAAACAGGCCGAAGCCTGGCGCACGGGTTCGAAGAAATACCTCGACGGCCTGTCGCAATCCATCAGCCTGCAACTGGACCAGTGGCAGTTGTCGGCCGCTGAAAAGGAAGTCGCCTTCCTGCTGCTGAAGGGCCTGAGCCTGAAGGAAATCGCAATTGCGCGCCACACCACCGAAAAGACTGCACGCGTGCAATCGAGCGCGGTCTATACGAAGTCCGGCCTCGCCGGGCGTTCGGAGTTGTCTGCGTTTTTCCTGGAAGACCTGCTGCCGCCGAATTCGAAGTAGCCGAAAGGCGCGCAAAAAAACGGCCAGCCGAAGCGGGCCGTTTTCATCTTGTATCGCTGAAGCTTGGTTGACGCCGATCGCGCTCCAGGCTGCCGCGACCGCTGCACTTCCTGCAGAGCCCGCGCCGTACAGACCGGTGGCGGCGGTCAGCATGGCTGCGCGCGCCTGCGGGTAGGTCGTGGCCTGTTGCCCGACCACCGGGACCCTCGCGGTCACGCTTCTAGATCGATGCTTCGATGATCTTTTCCATCGTCTCTTCCACCTGTCGGGCGGCGGGCTCGATGCGGGGGTCGTCGGATACCAGCTTCAGCACGGCGGTCGGCGGAATCATGCCGACGATGGTTTTTCCGCCGTCTTCGTAGATCGAGATCCTGCACGGCAGCGCCATGTTGAGCGCCATGTCCACCGACAAGACCGCGCTGGCTTGCGCGGGATTGCAGATTTCCATCACGCGGCATTCGTTGGCAAGCGGGAAGCCCTTGCTGGCCAGGGTCTGCTTGAAGTCGTAGTGGTGCAGCACGCCGAATCCATGTGCCTTGGATGCAGCTTCGATATCGGCGAACACCTGGTCGACCGACTTGCTCGTCTCTTTGCGATACAGCATGGATTTTCCTTGTTGTTTCCCAACATACCATTCTGGCCAGGCTGACGCCGGGCGGAAGGGTGGTTCGTTCGCCGCCTTAGCCGTCGCCTCGTCCAGCGAATCGGATGTTTGCGCCGCTGCAATGGAACTACACGAGAGCATCGCCAATGCGATGAATTCAACGGGTTTGAGTGACAGGTGCGTGGGCATGGACGCTTGCAGCCAGGCTCTACTCTGCCGCGGATGCGACGCGCCCCGGAGCGCGAGGATTTGTCAGTTGAACCCAGTGAAATCCAGCCATTGGATTTCCAGCCACTTTGCCGCTAGTGTGCGGGGCTAGCCCGGGCTGCTTCCGGGACCGCCGGTCATAGGGAGAGTTCTGCGTGAAAGGAAAATCGAGGTTGTACAGCGCAATTGCCGCACTTGCATTCGCGCACCTGCCCCTGGCCGCAAGCGCCGAGACGCGGATCATCATGGAACCCTTCAGTTCAGCGACGGACGCGAACGCCTTTGCCTTCCAGAACCACACGACGGCGACAGTCTTTTTCCGGCCTGGAGAAACCATCACGGTTCCCAGGCAATCCGAGTCGTTTTTCTGGATATATCAGCATGGACTGGATCTGACGCCGGTTTCTTATTCGGATAACAGCAAGCACGTCAGGGCTGAGGAGTTCATGCGGGTGTCGGGCAAGACTTCCCGGGTTTTCCTTCCGCTGGTGGGCAATACGTCGGGTCCGGCGGGCGGGATTGCGGTTCGGGTCAATTCCGACCGGAATACGCCGGTCGGCGAGGTTTCCGAGGTGAGGGTTAGCTGGCCACTAGGAAGCGTTGCATTCAAGATTCGGGCCGCCTGCGCCGCCACGAGCTCTGAAGATCCCTCGCCGCTGGAAAGCGCCGTGCCGTCGGCAAGTTTTGTCCAAGCTGGAACGCAGGTGTCCCTGAGGCTGAAGCTAGCGGGCCAGCCGGCCTGTGGCGGCCAGCCCCTGCTAGTCCAAATGCCTGCCTGTCTGACGACCCGGCTGACTAATGCCAACTGGGAAGCGGACGACGGAGATACGATTGAACTTGCCGTGCAGGCAGCGCCGGGAGATGACGGGCGCTGCACTTCGGGCGCACGCAATATCGACGTGACAAGCGGTGGCGTTACCAAGTCCGTGCCCATCCGCTACGTGGTGCCCGCTGGTCCCTTCAAGATCCCCGGAAAGCTGCAGCCTGCGGGTCCGCTTCCAAAGCCCACGCTGCAACGGCCGGGGTCGACCATTGTCACGCCAAAACCCAAGCCGATCAGCCCGTGATATCGGCAGTCACGAGCCCAACACATACCTAATGGAGCGGTATGCCATGCGAATGATCGGAACCCTGTTGCTGTCGGTCGCGGCGATCGCCGGTTGCACTGCGCCAGCCCCGGGCACTGCAGCGGTGAACCTCGCTGCCAACCCCGTTGTCGCGACGAGTGCGGCCGTCGCGACCGCACCAGTCGTCGCGACAAGTGCAACCGTTGCGACCGCACCAGTCGTCGCGACGAGTGCAGCCGTTGCGACCGCACCAGCCACCGCCACCGCACCAGCCGTGCGCACGAAGCCAGTGCGGCTGGAGGGAGGGCTCACGCTCCATCCGCCGGCAGACTGGAGCGTGCAGCCACCACAGGCAACCAAGGTCGTGTTGGTGCCTCCCGCCAACGACAGCCTGGTGATCGCGAGCATCGATGCGGGCCAGATCAGCCTGGTCATGGCCGAGTTGTCGAACGGGTTCACCTTGGGCACGGGCGTGTTCCTTCGTCCGACCGGCGCGCCGCGCGTGGCCAATGGCATCCACAGCAACGACTTCATAGCGGAGGGCTCGCCGACCGAGGCGCGTGGCGTCGTGATGGCTCGCAGCGCTGACTCGGGTCGTGTCCTCACCCTGATCGGCCTGGCCGAGCCTGGGCAAATCGAGATGATCCGAACCACGATGGCGGCGATGATCGCCAGTGCCACGATCAGCGCCGCTGCAGTTGCCCCGTCTGGCGGCGAACTCGCGGCGTACTTGAAGGGGCGATACCTGGTTCGCTTTTATTCGGGCAACGGCTACAGCGAGAAGCACGAGCTGTGGCTGTGCACGAATGGCCAGTTCCGTAGCCGCGTCGATGGCGGTGGTTTCACCCAGGGCGTTGCCAGCGGCGCTTTCGAAGGCGGCAGCGTCGGAACCTGGGCCGCGCAGGGGAATCGGTCGGGGGGCATCCTGAGCCTGTCTGCCTCGGATGGCGCGCAGTCGCGGTTCGAGGTGCGCGAGTCGTCCGACGCGCTCCTGCTCAATGGCACGAAATGGCTACGGGGCGAAAACAGCCTCTGCGACTGACGGGGCATCAACGATAACCTGCACCTTCGAGGATCGAGCGCAGCACTGCCGGCCGCTCGGCCGGGCAGGTGGGTGCCTGGGCCGGGACGCAGGCGACAAAGTTTTCAGCGAGTTGCGCGGCGGTCACCTGGTTCACCGATTGCCCGCGTAGTGACTGCAGAAAAGTTGCGTAGCAACCGGCCTGTCTTGCGTCGTGGCGGGCACTTGCGTCCAGGGCGATGGCGATGTCCACGGTGGGGTTGGTGTTGCCGTCGCGATTCGGGAAGTGCTGGGCCAGGCAGACCGCCACCGCGTCCAAGGCGCGGCCGCTGCGATCGAAATCGGCCACGGCCACCTGCTGGAAGACCATGTCCGGCGGGTAGCCCACGGCCAGCAGGCGCGACCAGATAACCGCCTGCGGCGTGCCGGGATGGCGGGCGCGAATAAGCGCCGCCACGGCGCCGGCCTCGGGATAGAAACGATTTTGGCTGAGCGCGAACTGCCGGCTCTGGTGATAGCGCGCAGCGGTGTTGACGATCTGTTCGATGTCCAGGGACAGGGCTTCGGCGGACGCGGTGAACGCCGCGTCGGCCGAGGACGGCGCCTTGAGCAGGGCGAACAGTGTGTCGAAGGTCAAGCCCGGGTAGAGCCGCACCAAGTGCGATGCCGATGCGCGGGTGGGCTCACCCACTTCGGCCAGCTTGACGCCCATGGCGGCGGCGTCGAGATTGTCCAGCTGCTTGAAAGCGTCCACCAGTTCGGTCTTGGCATAACCGGCCGCCACCAGGCCCACGAAGCTTTCCCGGTCGGAGGCACGAAATACCGAACGAACCGCAGACAGCGATACCGCCGCCGACATGCCACGCTGCTTCAGTCGCCTCGCGGCCTCGAGCAGGCTGGGACTGGCCGAGGCAATGGACTCGGCCTCGACACGGGTGTTGGCGATAGTCACCAGGTTGCGCTTTGGCACGGCGATGCGCTGGATCGGCAGGGGCGCAATGAGCGGACGCTTCGGCACCACGTTTGCAGCAGCCGGCAGCGCCAGGGTAAGCATCAGCGTTGCCAGTGCAAGGCGCAGGGCGTTGTGAAGTGGCTTCGGGAAACGGAAGGCAGGCATCGCGGGACTCCTGATCGGGGTAGAGTTTTGATTTCCACGCAAAACTGACCCAGGGGTTCCAACCAGAATTGACCCACCCTCGGTTTGCCTAGTGTAGCCATTTGCTTGTGGATCGGTTCGACGTCCCCCGGGCCTTGAGTGGCACGGAGATGCGGAGCCCAAATCCTGGCTAAATCGCTCGCGTTCGGGCCAGGGCGACAATCGGGCTAGTGGGCGGTGTATCCGCCGTCGATCACCAACTCCGAGCCGGTCACGAACTTGGATTCATCCGACGCCAGGTAGACAACGCCCCAGGCGATGTCGTCCGGTTCGCCCATGTGGCCGAGGGCATGCAGCTTGCCAACCTCTGCGCGCGCTGCGTCCAGGTCGGTGGCGCCGCTGTCCCGGAGGTGGTGCTCGACCATCGGCGTCCAGATGAAACCCGGATGCACGGAGTTGACGCGAATCCTGTCGGCCGCGTAGATCATCGCGTCGGTCTTGCTCATCAAGGTAACCGCGCCCTTGGATGCGTGGTAGGGCGGCACATCGGCTGCGCCCACCATGCCGTAGATGGACGAAAGATTGATGATGCTGCCGCCACCTGCGCGCTTGATGTGCGGGATGGCGTGTTTCGTGCAGAAGAAAACACCCTTCACGTTCACCGATTGCACCCGGTCCCACTCGGCTTCGGTGATCTCGTGCGTCGGCTTGTTCGCACCGGCGATGCCGGCATTGTTCACCAGCACATGCAGCGCGCCGAAGTAGTCGGCGGCTTCGTTCACGGCTGCTTTCACGCTGGCCTCGCTGGCGACATCGACATGCCAGTAACGCGCCGGCTTCGCGCTTTTCCCGATGGCGTTCAACTGCTCGACCAACTTCGCGCCGTCCTCGTCGAGTACGTCGAACAGCGCGATGCTCGCGCCCTCGGCCGCCAGGCGCAGCGCACAGGCGCGCCCGATGCCGAGGGATGCCCCGGTAACGATGCAGACTTTGCCTTTGGTGCGGTCCATGGCGGCGTCTCCTGTCAGGTGCTGGGTGGATTAGGCACCCGCTATCCCGGGCTGGTATTGACCGAGGTCAAGTTCGGCAAAAACCCGTAGCGGCAGTGTTCAGCCGCGAGCTTCGTTCAGTGCGCCTGACACACGTCGCGAAAGCAGTCGCGCAGCCAGCGATGCGCGGGATCGGCCTCCAGCCGGGGATGCCAGAACAATGAAACGGTGAACTCGGGCGTGGCCACGGGAAGCGGAAAGCTGAACATGCCTGATCGCAGGGATTGCGTATGCCGGTCCGGCACGCTGGCGACCAGGTCCGAGTCGCGCGCCAAGGCCAGCGCCGTCGAGAACCCACCGACGATCGTCGCCACATCCCGCTTCAATCGCATTGTCGCCAGCGCTTCATCGACGGCGTCGCTGTCGAGTCCGCGCCGCGATACGAATACGTGTTGGGACTCCACGTAGCGATCAGCCGTGATCTTGCCCTTGCACAGAGGATGCCCAAGCCGGACCGCGCCCACGTAGCGGTCGCGAAAAAGTCCCAGCGTGCGAATCTCGGGCCCCATCTCGATCCCGATGACGCCGGTCTCCAGGTCCACCGTGCCGTCGCGCAACGGCGTGCTGTCCTTGTCGGGTTTTGCAACGAAGCGCAGCCGTACGCCGGGCGCGTCCCTGGTACTGCGTGCGATCAATGCCGATCCGAAGTTCTCGACGAAGCCTTCGCTGGTGCGAATGGTGAAAGTTCGCACCAGCCGCTTCAAGTTGAGCTTCCTGGCCGGGCGCAGCGCCGCTTCCGCATCCATAACCAGCTGGCCGACGCGTTCGCGAAGCTCGAGGGCGCGTGGCGTGGGCACCAGGCCGCGACCGGCCCTGACCAGCAACGGGTCGCCCGTGGCTTCGCGTAAACGCGACAATGCACGACTCATCGCCGAGGGGCTCAGCCGTAATCGCCGCGCGGCGCCCGCGACGCTGCCTTCCGCCAAAAGCGCATCCAGGGTCACCAGCAGGTTCAGGTCGGGCCTCGACATGCGCGGAAGCTATCACGATTCGAGCGTGGCATGGCGTTGCATGCAGGTATTAATTGCAATCCGTGCGTCTTCCGCCATTCGGGCCAGGTCTATACGATCCTCGCATGGCAATTTCCTTAGCAAATCAAGACTCTTCCGGCGCGGCGCGGATGCTTTCCACCCGCATGGCCCTAGCCGCCCTGTCGCTGGCGATACTGCTGTCCTCGCTTGGCACGAGCATCGCCAATGTCGCCCTGCCAACCCTGGCGAAGGCTTTCGATGCGTCCTTCCAGCACACCCAATGGGTCGTGCTCGCCTACCTGCTTGCCATCACCACGATGATCGTCGGCGTCGGGCGCATTGGTGACATCGTCGGCCGACGGCGGTTGATGTTGCTGGGCATTGCATTGTTCACCATGGCATCGATGCTGTGCGCGGCTGCGCCCACCCTCGGCATGCTGATCGCCGGTCGCGCAGTGCAAGGCCTCGGCGCCGCCATCATGATGGCGCTGGCGTTGGCCTTCGTGGGCCAGGCCGTCTCGAAGGAGCGCGCCGGCAGCGCCATGGGATGGCTAGGCACGATGTCGGCGGTTGGCACCGCGCTTGGTCCTTCGCTGGGCGGCCTGTTGATCGCCAGCCTGGGCTGGCGCTGGATCTTCCTCATCAACCTGCCGATGGGCATCCTGTCACTGGTCCTTGCCTGGCGCGCCCTGCCCGATGACCCGCAGGGCGCCCGCGTCGCACACGCGCGCTTCGACTACATCGGCATGCTGCTGCTCGTCGTCGCCCTGGCCGCCTACGCATTGGCACTGACGCTGGGCCGGGGAAGTTTCGGCAGTGCCAACCTTGCGTTGCTCATCGCGGCGGCCATCGGTGCCGCACTGTTCCTGTTTGCCCAGGCGCGCGCCGCGTCGCCCCTTGTTGCGCTGTCCTTGTTCCGCGACCCAATGTTGCGCGTGGGCTTTGCCATGAGCGCGCTGGTCACCACCGTCGTGATGGCGACGCTGGTGGTGGGTCCGTTCTATCTGTCGGGTGCGCTGGCGCTCGATGCGACTGGCATGGGCTTGGTGATGTCGGTCGGACCGACCGTAGCCGCCTTGGCTGGCGTACCTGCCGGTCGCCTGGTCGACGGATTCGGCGCGCAACGCATGACGTTGGCCGGACTGCTGGGGATGATGGCTGGCTGCGTGCTCCTGCCCGTGCTGCCGACGCCGTGGGGCGTGCCCGCCTATCTCGTCCCCCTTGCCATCATCACCGCCGGCTATGCCGTATTCCAGGCGGCCAACAATACGGCCGTCATGACAAATGGTGCGCCCGGCGAACGCGGCGTTATTTCCGGGCTGCTGAACCTGTCGCGTAACCTGGGCTTGCTTACCGGGGCTTCTGCGATGGGCGCGGTCTTTGCGTTCGCGGTAGAGTCCGCCGATGCCAGCGTGGACAGCGCCACCGGCGTCGCCCGCGGCATGCACATGACCTTCCTGGTTTCGACGCTGCTGATCGGGGTCGCCATCGCCATCTCTTTCGCAAGCCGGGCTGCCCCGCACAGGACCGAACGTGGACTTGACTAGGCCAACGGCCAAATCTTTTCTTGTGCTGGCATTGCTGGCGTCGTCGACCGCAGTGCACGCCACGCCGAAGCTCAAGCTAAGCGCGGAGGCGCGGCTTCGTTTCGACGGCTACGACAACTCGCAGCTGGTCCGTGGCAATGATTTCCGGCAGGAACTGTTCCGCGGCATAGTCGGTGCCGAGCTTCGCTTCAACGAGCGCCTGCGCCTGTTCGGTGAAGTCGGCACCGGACAGGTCCAGGGGCGTCGCGGCGTTGCGGCGCCCAACATGCAGAATTCCGCGGCGCTGCAGCAGTTATTCGCCGAACTGCGCGGCCCGGTGGGTAACGGTGAATGGACGGCCACGCTCGGGCGCCAGGAATTCGCCGACGGTCCACGGCAACTGCTCAGCGTGGGCGACGGATCCAACCTGCATCGCACCTGGAATGGCATGCGGCTGTCGGGGCAGGGCAAGACCGTGCGCCTGGGCGCGTTCGACCTGCGCCTGACGCGGCCGCTGCGCGGGACGTTCGACGAACGCATCAATCACGACGAGCGCATCCGGGGCATCAATGCCAGCCTGGCCGTCACTGCCGATGGCTGGACGAAGTCGAGCCTGGACCCGTTTTGGATCCACTCGCGAAAACCAGACTTCCGCTCAGGCGGCCAGGTCGGCGTGGATGACCGCGACACGCTTGGGCTGCGCTTTTCGGGAAGCCGTGGCCGCGTGAAATTCGACTGGACGCTGGCGCGACAGTCCGGCCAGTTCATGGGCCGCGACATCGAGGCCTGGGGCGTGTTCCTGGTGCAGAGCATTTCCCTGTCCGACAAGGGCTGGAAGCCAAGGCTTACTTCGCATGTCGATATAGCCTCGGGCGGCGGCAGCTATGGCGCGGGCACGCTACGGCGCTTCAACCAGCTCTATGCAAGTTCGGGCTATCTGGGCGACGGGCAATTCGTCAGCTTGAGCAACCTGCTGCTGGTGGCACCGGGCATTGCGCTAACGCCTTCGCCGAAGACGGCGCTGTCGTTGGAATACGGATTCGCACGGCGATTGAATGAAGGCGACGCGGCCTATGCGGGAGGCATGCGTCCCTATGCCGGTACCGAGAATCTCTCCGGTCACGACCTCGGAAAGCTCTTGCGCCTGGGCGCCACATGGGCACCCGCGAAGAACCTCGGTCTCACCTTCAACTTCGAGCATCTCGGGGTGGGTGACTTGTTGCAACGCGCGCAGCTGCCGTCTGGCGCTTACGTGTCGGTAGGCGCCACCTTCAAGTACTGACGCGGTCTCCTCCGGTGTCGTTCAGGCTGGCAAGCCTATGCTGAACGGACATTCGTAACTTACCCCTCTCTGGAGAGACTCCATGCTGTACACCATCGTCGCCATACTCGTAATCCTGTGGCTGCTTGGCATGCTGACGTCAGTCGGCGGCGGGCTGATCCACATCCTGCTCGTCATCGCCGTGATCGTGGTCGTCGTGCGCCTGGTCAGCGGTCGCAAGATTCTCTGAACTACCTGTCGGCAGCGCCAGCCTCGGGCTGGCGTTCGAGTTCCAGCCGCGCCCGCAACTTTTCACCGGCTGCGGTCGCGTAGGCTGCGCAAGCCTTCGCATCGATGAAGGTATTCCTGTCCGCCGTCCTGGCCGACAGCTTTTCGAAGGTGTCGGTCATTCCCGGATGCACCGACAGCACGATGTCGCAGGGCAGCGCGGCAACGCGGGCGATACTGCCGGCAAACTGTTCCGACCTGTCCGGATGCCCGTTGCCGCCGCTGAAACGGAAGTCGCCCAGCGACACCGGATTCAGGCTGTCGGCGTAGACCACCTTTCTACAATGATCCGTCTCGCACGAAGTCCAACTCCAGGTCGTGCTTCCCGGCGTGTGGCCTGGCGTGGCGTACGCCGTGATGGCAAGGTTGCCGACCTTCACGGTCTGCAGGTCGGCGACTTCCGTCACTGCGGACACTTTCGGAATCCGCACCGGCGCAGCTGCCTCGAACTGCGGATCATCTTCGCCGACCGTGCCCTGCCGCAGCACGCGCGCAGCCGCCGGACTCGCCGCTACTTCGGCACCACTGGCGCGTTGCAGCGCAGCGATGCCGCCCGCGTGGTCCCAGTGTTCGTGCGAGTTGAGGATGAGCTTCACGTCGCTCATCTTGAATCCGAGTGCTTCGATGTTGGCCTGGATGATCGGAGCCGACTGCGGAAGCGCGCCGTCCAGCAGCACATGGCCGGCTTCACTGGTGACCAGGATGGACGATAGCCCGGACGTGCCCACGTACCAGGTATTGCCGAAGATCCTGAAGGGCGCCTGCGGCTGGTTCCAGTCCTCGCAGTTGTCGCAGTGCACGTGGTCGGCGTCGCCCGCGTCCTTCGTGTCTTTCGCGCCGCCTGCCGCCAGGGCCGGTGCAGCGATCAGTGCCGAACACAGCGCGAGCAGATGAAAGGTGCGACCCATGGATTTCATCGGTCCGTGGATTCCTGTGTTTGCACAATGCGCTTGCCGGTGCCGAATATCCGCCAGCGGGCAAGGGTGGCGACGGTCAGCACCAACAGGAATACGCCATACGATACCGACGTCGCCAGCACCTGCTTCCACATCCCGCCGTAGTTCGGGGTGGCATGGTGGAAACTCCACTGCATGCTGACGATGGCCAGTACGAAGGCCATCAGCAGGGATGCGAGATCGAAGCCGCGGCGCGCGGGGTTGCGCGGCTGGCTGGGGAAACGCCAGAACACATAGCCGAGGATCGCGTACCACGGCAGGAGGAGGATCATCGCGAGATTGAGTTCGACAAGGCTGTTCATGCCGCCATTTTAGCCTAGGGCAGCGCCGGCACGGCCAGGCTGCGATCGGCATCGCCGCTGGCGCCGGTCAGCAGGTTGGGCGGCAGGTGGCCGACATCGCCGACCGAAATCACCTTGAAGCGACCCTCGGCGTCGATGCGGATCCTGGTGATGCTGGCGTGGCCGACCGACATGCCCAGCCAGGCATCGGCATCAACCCCCAACGCACGCACCACCAGCGACCGGATGATGTTGCCGTGGCAGACGAACATCTCCGTACGATCGCCGCCCTGCGACGCCTTGAAGTAGGCAGCGAACAGGCGGTCGATCGCTGCCGTGCAGGCAGCGAGGTCGGCTGGTTTTTCACCGGCAATGATCTTCTGGTCGCGGGTGGGCGGCGTGCATTCGGCCAGGTCGTCGACGACAGTGAACTTGCTGCCTGGAAAATTCACGGAAATCACCGCTGCCGTATCGCGCGCCCGTTGCATGGGGCTGACGTACAGCGCGTCGAACTTCACGGGTAGCCCGGCCAGCCGGGCGCCGACCAGGTTTGCCTGGGCTGCGCCGATGGGCGAGATGCCAGGGCCCCGTTTTTCATCGATGGTCGGGTCAGCCGCGTAATGGCCGTGGCGAATCAGGTAGATCGTTCGGACCGCCGGTTCGGCGGCGTTGGCAAGCGTGGCGAAGGCAATCAGGCACAGGCCCAGGACTAGTCTGTTCATGCGCCGGAGTATCGCCCAAATCCACGGCCACGGAAGTGGTGGCCGGTTTGCGGCGGGTGCGACGTGTCTTCGGATGCAGTCCCCTTTCAGCAGGAGGGACCGGCCCGTGCCGCAACCGCCCAGCTACCCAGGCTTCTACGTCGAAGAAGCGCCCAGCGTCGGTTCCCGCCTGATCGCCGGCGTGGGAACGTCGGTCACTGCGTTCGTCGGTCACATCGGACAGGGCTTGCCGGACCAACCGGTCGGCATCGACTCGTTCGCGGATTTCAATCGCGAATTCGGCGGCCTGGACCGCAACAGCCCGCTGTCATACGCGGTCCACCATTTCTTCCTCAACGGCGGTCGACGCGCGGTCGTGGTGCGGGTGGGTTCCGACGGCAGCGCATCGATCGCGGACGAGCTGATTGGCGGGACACCTGCGACGGGAATGAACGCCCTGCTGGACTCGGTGGATTTCAACCTGCTGTGCATTCCGGAAACATTCGACTTGGCAGATGCCGATGCTGCCGCGGTGGCCGACGCCGCGATTGCGCTGTGCGAATCCAGGCGCGCCTTCTATCTGGTGGATCCACCGAAGGCAAGGACGGCAGCCGATGTCGGCGCATGGGCCGATAGCCTGGTGCCGTCGCCCAATGCCGCGCTCTACTTTCCCGGACTGCAAATTTCCGACCCGCTTGACGGCAGGCTTCAATTGACCATCGCGGCATCAGGTCCGGTTGCGGGCGTGGTCGCGCGTATCGACAACAACCGGGGTGTCTGGAAGGCTCCGGCAGGCATGGATGCCTATCTTGGCGGTGTAACCGGTCTGGCGATGGCCATTTCCAATGCCGAGAACGAAGCGCTCAACGCGAATCGGATAAACGTACTGCGACACTTTCCAGGTCGAGGCTACCTGGTCTGGGGAGCGCGGACGCTGGCTGGCGCGGATTCGCGGGGTGACCCGTACAAGTACGTCCCGCTGCGGCGACTGGCGCTCTACATCATGGAAAGCATCCACCGCGGCACGCAATGGACCGTGTTCGAGATCAACGACGAATCGACCTGGTCGAAGGTGCGCCGCGACATAGACACGTTCATGCATGGACTTTTCCGGGCCGGTGCCCTGCAGGGAAACAAGCCGGAGAATGCCTACTACGTGCACTGTGGCCGCGACACCACCACGCAGTCCGAAATGGCGGACGGGGTCATGAATATCGAGGTGGGATTCGCGCCATCCCGGCCCGGGGAATTCCTGTTGATCAGGTTCCAGAACAGGATGGGCGACAGCGCTCCCTAGGAGGCCTGCATGCCACGACAAACCATCGATTCCCAGCGCCTGGATCCCTACCGGAACTTCAAGTTCCGCATCAGTTGGGACGGCCGCTATGTCGCCGGCGCCAGCAAGATGTCAGGGTTGGACCGCAAGGCGATTACCCTTGAACGGGGCGTTACCCACGACCCCGAGTTCGAGCGCTGGACGCATGGCGTCGAGGCTTTCGACGCGGACCCGGCCCGTGAATTTTCGCTCGAGGACATTCGCAGGGACCTGATCGTGGAGGTCTGCGACGAGGCTGGTGTGCCTGCGCTGGCCTACCGGATCCGGCGCTGCTGGGTATCGGAATGCCAGTCGGTGTCCGACCTGGATGCCGACGCCAATGCGGTCGCCATCGAGAAGTTGACGTTGCAGAACGGGGGGTGGGAAGGAGAAGGAACGGCAGGTGTGGCCGCTCAGTCGAGGCTGGGATCCTTGTAACGGAAGGGATCGCTGTCGGCAGGCTGCGAGGGCAACACGTTGGCCGGGATCGGCTTGTCGGTGTTTGCCGCGGTCAGCAACAGGCTGGCCATGATGACCGAAGCCTGGCGCAAGTCGTCCGCGCGCAGGTGGTCGAAGCTGTCGGCGCTGGAATGATGCACGGTGGAGCTGTAGTCCAGCGGATCCTGGATGAACTGGAATGCCGGCAGGCCCAGCTTCACCATGCCGACGTGGTCGGTCGCGCCGGTTGGCTTGGCGACCACCGCGCTGGCGCCCAGGCTTGCAAACGGCGCCAGCCACGAACGCAGCACGGGCACCGCGGCGAAGTTGCCCTCGGCGTGGATGCCGCGAATCTTTCCCGAGCCGTTGTCCATGTTGAAGTAGGCCGTCATGTCCTTGAAGCCGGGCAGCGGCGTCGCCGGAAAAGATACGCGGCTGGCCATGCCCGGTCCGGCCGCGGCGAGTTCCGGATCGGTCACTGGCGGACGCCTGGCGAGATATTTTTCAACGTAGGCGTACGAGCCCAGGGTGCCCTGTTCCTCGCCCGACCACAGCACGAAACGGATGGTGCGCTTCGGCTGCACGCCCAGGCTCGACAGGATCCGCGCCGACTCCATCACCACCGAACTGCCCGCGGCATTGTCGGCGGCGCCGTCGGCGGCCATCCAGCTGTCGAGGTGGGCGCCCGCCATTACGTAGCCTGCGCCGGGATCGCTGCCGGGAATTTCCGCGATGATGTTGTACGCGCGGTGGTCGGCGTCTTCGAAGTGCACGTTGTTGTTCAATTCCAGCGACACCGGGCCGAGCTTTGCCAGGCGGGCGAGACGGCGATAGTCCTCGGCAGCGATCTCGACGGCGGGCAATTGCGGCGTCTGGCCGACCTTGTAGTTGTAGCCATCGCCGCCCACCAGCCCGTTCGGCCGACGGCCCATGCGGGCCCAGGCGAGCGCACCTTCCGATTTCAGGAACGCATCGAGTTTCAGGGCAAAGGTGCGACGCTTCAGGCCCGGCTTGATCGAGTCCGGGTCGTGGTTGGGCGCTTCAAAACTGTCGAGCTCCTTGATCTGGGAATCGGTCATGCGCTGGAACGGAACCTCGGTCGCATCCTTCGGTGCGGCCGGCAGGGTGACCAGCACGATCTTGCCGGCCAGTTTTCCCTTCCATTCGGCAAAGTGTTTTTCATCGCTGATCGGCGCCACCACGATCGGCGCGGAAATCGTGCCCTTGGTCGCCGGGGTCCAGGCGATGGGGATGGCGCGCAGCATGATGGGCCGGGGCGCGGTCATGCGCAGGCTCGAGGATTCGGTCCACCAGCCGCGGCCGAAATCGAAGCCTTCGGCACGCACGTTCTGCAGGCCCCATTGCTTGAACTGCTGCTGCGTCCAGCGCTCGGCCTCGCGCATGCCGGGGGAATTGGTGAGCCGGCTACCGATCTGGTCGGTGAGATGCGCGGCGGTCTGCATGACCTCGCCATGGTTGTAGGCGGCATCGACGATGCGGTTGGTCATGCCCGCGTTGGTCGCGGCAGCGACCGCGGGCAGCGTGGCGAGAATTGCCGTCAGTCCCAATTTGCGCACGTGGTCCCCTGTTCCGCCATCTGCGGATGGTCAATGTTGGTCGAATCCGGATTTTGCCACGAGTGATGTCTACGCGGAATCAGGCCCCGCGCATGCGCAGCGTCAGGCCCTTCAGGAAATTGCGCAGGATCTGGTCGCCGCAGGCGCGGAAGTGCTTGTGGTCGGGCTGGCGGAACAGCGCCGACAGTTCGGGCTTCGAAACCGGGAACCCTGCGTCCTCGAACACCTGGTGCATGTCCACGTCCTTCATCTCGAAGGCGACGCGAAGCTTCTTCAGCACCACGTTGTTGGTAATGCGCTTCTCCACCGGCCGCGGTGGCTGGTTCGGATCCTTGCCGCGAAAATGCACGACCAGTCCATCCAGGAAATGCGCGAACACGCGGTCGCTGCATTCGGCATAGCCTTCGTCCATGTCCTTCTTCAGGAAGGCTTGCACCTGGTCCTTGTCGAGGGCCAGGTCGGGGTCGGCAAGCTTGGCGATCTCGACGATCTTGCTGTCGCTGAGGTCGAGCATGTAGCGGATGCTGCGCAGGATGTCGTTGTTGGTCATGGTGGCAAGGATACGCCAACTGTCCGGTGGTCGCCGAGCCGACTGATGGCTGCGGGTCTAGTCGGATGACTTCGCGTTGGCACGAAGCCGCAACAGGTTGCGCACCTTCAGGCCGAGCTCGGTCGGATCAATCGGCTTGGTCATGTAATCTTCGACACCGGTGCTCAGGCCCACCACTTTGGCGGCGCGTCCCGAATGTCCGGTCACCATGATGATGGGGATATCGGCGGTTTCGGAATTGGACTTGAGCAGGTGCGCGACTTCGTACCCATCCATGCCCGGCATGGTGATGTCGAGCACGATCAGGTCGGGCAGGCGTTCTGCGATCAGCATCAACGCATGTTTGCCGTTGTCGGCGCTGTCGGTGATGTAGCCCTCGCCCTGCAGGAAGAGTTCAAGGGCGTCGCGGCTGGCGAATTGATCGTCCACGACCAGGATGCGGGAATTCTTGGTGCTCATGCAGTTCTGTCCAATGTCATTGATTGATGTGCCGGGCGATCGGCCACGAAGCACGACTGAGGTAAAGCTGAACGATCTGGCTGTCGCGCCCGACTTCGCGCATCGCTTCGCGGATTCTTGCCTCGGAAGCGCCCAGTCGCTCGCTCCAATAATGGACCAATGTGGCGTCGCCCATGTCAACGAGGGTGGGTGGAGAGCTGGAATCAACGCTTCCTCGACTGGGTGGGGGAGGGGTCATGTCTTCGATGGGGCCTGCCTCATGCTGTGTTTGATCAACGCTACGCCTGTCCGATGAACCGCGACCCCACGCCGGGTTGCGAGTGAATGACGCCACGATCAGGAAATTGACTATGGCGTCGGCTGGCAGGCCTGCTATATGTTGACGCCAACCCCGGCCCAGCCCCCGACACGGAAATCCGATGCCACCCCTTCGATTGTTTGGCGCACTGATCGCGGCATTGGCGATCGTCGGTCCCGTTGCCCTCGCCAAGTCGCCGGTCACCGCGGATGAAGTCACCCGCAGCCTGCTGCGCGAGGCGGAGTTCAACCAGATCTCGATTTCGCCCGACGGCAAGTTGCTGGCCATCGCCCGCACCACCGGCAAGGTCGCCAGTGTCACCTTGCACAAGCGCGAAGACCTTTCGCCCATCATCACCTTCGACCCGGGCGCCAATGGCGCAATCACCGATTTGTCGTGGGTGGATGATTCGCGGCTGATCATCGGCGCCACGCGCATCGACCCCGTGGATGGCTATGCGGCGATCGAACCCATCCTGGTCATCATGCCCACCGACGGATCGAAGCCGTTCGAGTTGCCCGGCAACTTCTTCGCCGTGGTCAAGGACGACCCCGACCACATCCTGGTGTCCACCTGCGGCTTCCATCCGGACGGCGGTGGCTGCAACGTGCCGGAGATCCGCAAGTCGGACATCAAGCGGCTGATCAAGCGCGGCGAATTGTTGCTGTCGGGCCCCAAGGACACGCAACTGATCGCCAACCGCCAGGCCAACGCCGGCTTCGCCATCAAGTGGGAAGACGACGGCACCAGCAAGGCCTACGTGCGTTCGCCGGGCAATGCCGAATGGACGCTGATCAACGATGGCAGCAAGACCGGGCTGGAAGTTGTTCCCGTGGCAGTGGCGCGCGACGGTTCGTCGGGCTTCCTGCAAAGCCAGCGCAAGCATGGTCCGGATGTGATCGAACGCTACGAGTTCGCCACTGGCAACCGCACCGAGCTCTACGCCGATCCCGACACCGATCCGGTCGATTTCGTCGGTTCGCTCGATGGCAAGGAACTGATCGGCGCGTTGTATGGGCCGACCCAGCCCAGGTACCACTTCTGGCGGCCCGACGACGCCGACGCGAAGATGCTGGCGGAACTGCAGGCCGCCTTCCCTGGCCGCCTGGCCGACGTGGCCAGCGCCAGCAAGGACGGCAACATGCTGGTGGTGTTCGTCTACAGCGATCGCGAACCCGGCGCCTTCTACCTGTTCGATCGGGTGGCGCGCAAGGCGAAGATCATCACCCGCACCAATCCCTGGATCGATCCACTCAAGCAGGGTCCGCAACGGGGCGTGTCCTTCCCATCGCGCGATGGGTTGCCCTTGCATGGCCTGCTGACCTTGCCGCCCGGCTCGTCGGGCAAGAATCTTCCTCTGGTCGTGCTGCCGCACGGCGGACCCTACGAGGTCACCGATGTCTGGGGCTACGACCCGGAGTTGCAGATCCTGGCGCAACACGGCTACGCGGTATTGCAGGTTAACTTCCGGGGCTCGGGCGGCTATGGGCGCGAGTTTATCGATCGTGGTACCCGACAGTGGGGTCGCGCGATGCAGGACGATGTGACCGATGCGACCAGGTGGGCCATCGCGCAGGGGATCGCCGATGCGAAGCGCATCTGTATCTATGGCGCCAGTTACGGCGCGTATGCGGCGTTGATGGGCCCGATCCGCGAGCCCGGCCTCTACCAGTGTGCAGTCGGCCTGTCCGGCGTGTTCGACCTGGCCAAGATGTACAAGTGGGGCAGCATCCGGCGCAGCGACTTCGGCCAGCTCTATCTCAAGCGTGTTCTGGGTGAGGACCAGGCCGAGCTGGCAGCCAATTCACCCGCGCTGCTGGCCGACAGGATCGGCGTGCCGGTGTTGCTGGCCCACGGCGCGCGCGATGCCCGCGTGGACGTGAAGCACGCCAAGCTGATGGCGAGCGAGCTGGCCAAGCGCAAGCAGCCGGTCGAACTGATCGAATACTCGGCAACCGGCCACAGCCTGATGCTGGAGCGGCACCAGTTGGATTTCTACACGCGGTTGGTGATGTTCCTGGACAAGTACATCGGCCCGGCCAGGGACGCCACGGCAAATACAGCCACGGCCGGCGGCGGCTAGAACAACTGCCCTTGCGGCGACGGCTTGCGTGGCGCGACGAACTGGCTTTCGTCGAGCTCGGGCAGGCGTTGGAAGCCCAGCCGTTTGTAGGCCTTGTCGAAACGCTGCTTTATCAAATCCGCGAACGGCCCCTGGCCGCGCATGCGCGTACCGAAGCTGCTGTCGTAATCCTTGCCGCCGTGCATCTGCTGCATCAGGCTCATCACGTGCGCGGCGCGGTCGGGATAGTGCAGGTCCAGCCATTCGCGCCAGACCTGCTTGAGCTCGTTCGGCAAGCGCAACAACACATAGCCCGCCGATGCCGCGCCTGCCTCGCGTGCCGCCTCCAGGATGTGCTCGAGGTCCTTGTCGGTAACCATGGGGATGACCGGCGCCACCAGCACGCCCACCGGTATGCCGGCCTCGTGCAGTGCCGCGATGGTCTTGAGCCGCGTGTGCGGCGCCGCGGCGCGGGGTTCAAGCCTGGACGACAGGCGGTTGTCCAAGGTGGTCACCGACAAGTACACGTGCACCAGGTCCTGCCGCGCCATCGGCGCCAGCAGGTCGAGGTCGCGCAATACCAGCGCGCTTTTGGTGACGATGCTGACCGGGTGGCGGCAGTCCGCCAGCAGCGCCAGCAGGTCCCGCGTCAGCGTGTATTGCCGTTCGATCGGCTGGTAGCCGTCGGTATTGATGCCCAGCGCGATGGGCGCGGGCACATGCGAGGGTTTGGCGAGTTCCTCGCGCAGGCGATCGACGGCGTTGGTCTTGGCGAACAGCCGCGTCTCGAAGTCCAGGCCGGGCGACAGCTCGAGATAGGCGTGGCTTGGACGTGCGAAGCAATAAACGCAACCATGCTCGCAACCGCGATAGGGGTTGATGGACTGGCTGAAGCCGACGTCCGGCGACTTGTTGCGGCTGATGATGCTGCGCGCGGCTTCTTCGGTAACCGTCGTCTGGAAGGGCGCCAGTGAATCGTCGGGCTCGTACACGGAGCCCCAGCCATCATCCTCGCCTACGCGCAGCGTCTTTTCGAACCGGCCAGCCGGCCGGGACGACGAGCCGCGGCCCTTGATGGGCGCAGTCGCCTTGCGCGGGTCGTCGGAGCCGGGTTCGTCCATGGCGACAAGCTTATCGCTTGCCGTCGCAGGGCCTGCGACCTACCCGGCGCGCGGTCTATTTCTCGTTGATGCCGGCCTTGCCCGGGCCGATCAACATCACCGTGATGGCCGAGAACAGGATCAGTGCCTGCAACTCGACCGCCCAGCCGCCGGTTTGCGGATTGATGGCAAACAGGTCGGCGCGGTGGGCCAGGAACAAGGCGACCAGCATGTTGATGGCGACCAGTGCACCGCCGAGGCGGGCGTAGAAGCCCAGGATCAGCATCAATGGCGCCAGCACCTCGCCGACATAGACGCCGTAGGCCACGAACGCGGGCAGGCCCTGCGCAGTGACCATGCCGGTGATGGGGTCGATGCCGCCCTTCAACTTCGCGATGCCGTGCAACAGGACGATGGCGCCCAGCGCGACGCGAAGGATGAATTTGCCGGTCTTGTCGCCTGCCATGGATGCCATGTTGAAGTCTCCGCGCTGTCTGGATGAAGCGACGAGCATAACCAAAATCTGCGACTACGGCGTGTCGGGCCGACGCGCGTGTTCGGGCGAGAATCCGACCCAGGCCAGCGCGTCCCCGAACTGATGCATCTGCACTGTAAAGATTGTTCACTCAGCAGTAGGATTGCAGCGCGTAAGCTGCGGGCGACAGTCCGATTGACTGCGTGCACACCAACCCTACGAGGAGGTTCCATGAGCACCAAAGGTAATGGGAACAACAAAGGCATAGGTGGTGCGATTTCCAGCGCCGCCGATACGGTCTCCAGCGCGGCATCGGCGGTGGCAAGCGACGTTTCGCAAGCTGCCCGCAATGCAGGCGATGCCGTGGCCAAGGCCACCGCACCGGCGCGCCGAAAGGTCGCGAAGGTTGCCAAGCAGGCCAGCGATGCCGTCGGTGATGCAGTGACCAGCGCCCGCAAGCGCGTCGCCGCCGCCCGCAAGAAGGTTGCCAAGAAGGCTCCGGCCCGCAAGTCGGCCACCAAGAAGGCAGCTGCAAAGAAGACGGCCACCAAGAAGCCGGCAGCGAAGAAAGCGGCAGCCAGGAAGCCGGCAGCGAAGAAGGCAGCACGCAAGGTCGCCGCCAAGACCGCCGTGAAGCGCGTGGTGAAGAAGCTGGTGAAGGCAGAGCGCAAGGCCGTGACCGGCGCCAAGGCCGCGACCAAGAAGGCCACCAAGGCTGTCCGCAAGACCACCGCCAAGGTCAAGAAAACCGTGCGCAAGGCCGAAGCCGTAGTCGGCCGCGCCGCGACCAATGCCGGGCGCCGCATGACCCGCGCAGCCACCAAGAAGGCGCCTGCGAAGAAGGCCGCCAAGAAGGTCGCGAAGAAGCCGGCACGCAAGGGCGCAGCCCGCCGCTGAGTCCAGGCGAGGATGTCCCCGGCCTTCGCGGGCCGGGGATTTCGGGACCGACGCCCGGTGCCCGGCGCCGTGATGCAGGCGGCGTAGAATGACTGGTCCAGGGGGTTGGCGCGTGCCCATCAGGATCACCCAGAAGATCAAGCGTTTCTCGGTGGCCGAGCCGGCCAAGCCGGCGTCGCCCGACCTTGCGTCGGCGCCTGGCACCGTGGCGGACGCGCCCGGGGATCCGGCGACCGACGTCGTGCACATGCACGAAAAGCTCGAGCGCCCCGAGGTGCTTGTCGGCAGCACCTACAAGATCAAGTCGCCGCTGGTGGAGCACGCCATGTACGTGACCATCAACGACATCGTCTTGAACGAAGGCACCGAGCACGAGCTGCGACGGCCCTTCGAGGTCTTCATCAATTCCAAGAACATGGACCACTTCCAGTGGATCGTGGCGCTGACCCGCATCATGTCGGCCGTGTTCCGCAAGGGTGGCGACGTGACCTTCCTGGTGGATGAGATGAAGGCGGTTTTCGACCCGCGCGGCGGTTACTTCAAGGCCGGCGGCGTGTACCTGCCGTCGATCGTCGCGGAGATCGGCTGGGTGGTCGAGGAACACCTCAAGTCCATCGGCATGATCGCCAGCCCTGGAATGGACGGGGCCCAGCGCGCGCTGGTCGCGCAAAAACGCGCCGCCTACGAAAAGCAGCAGACTGGCACGGACGTCGCCGCATCCGATGGCTTCCCGCCCGGCGCCAGCCTGTGCCTGAAGTGCAACACCCAGGCGATGGTGATGATGGATGGCTGCCAGACCTGCCTGTCCTGCGGTTATTCGAAGTGCGGCTAGGGTGCGGCCGGCGACCAGGGCGCTCGGATTCCTGAAGTTGGATCACGGTCGGACAGCTTGCCATCGGGTAGTGTTCGGTAATGGATTGTCCGCTTTACACGAACTTTCGCGTTTTTCACCACCCCAAGGCTCCCGGCTCGCGATGGCGACTGCTGGCCTTGGTCGGGCTGGTCGCCACGGCCTGGGCCGGGCTGGCCGGCGCGGCTGCCGTGCCCGTGTATCAGGAGGTCCCGCGCCACCCGCTTGAGGTGCGTGCGCTGGCGGATCCGGATGGCGTGCTGTCGGCGCTGCCCGCATTGCTGCAGGCGGCCGAGTCCGCGCGCGACTATCGCCAGCTGTCGTTGTTGCGCCTGACGCAGGCCAACGCCTGCCGGGTAAAGGCCGCCTGGACTTGCCAACGCGATGCCGGCGTGCAGGCGCGCCTGGCGGCCGACGCCGGCGGGCTGCCGGTGCTGGCAGTGCGCGGGCTGATCGCCGAGGCCCGCGGACGCATATCGATGCAGGACTTCACCCGCGGCGAGCATTCGCTCGGGGACGCCGAACGCCGGCTGGCGATCCAACCCTTTCCGGAGTTGAAGGCGGACGTCCTGCTCGCCTACTCGTCGCTCAGCTACACCTTGGGCAAGCACGCTGCAGCGGCCGAATATGCGCAGAAGGGACTGGACCACCTGGGCGACATTCCAGCGCCAACCATCCGGGTCCGGCTGTTGCGAAATCGCGCCAATGCGCTCGCCCAGTTGGGCCGGCGCGACGAAGCCAAGCTGCTTGTCGAGCAAGGGCTGGAATTGGCGGGACCGCTGAACGACCCGAAGCTCGGCGCCGAGTTGTATCTCGAACACGCGCGCATCGCCCGGCTGGAAGGCGATGCGCAGACGGCAATTGCCAATGGCCGTCGCATCCTCGAACTGGCGCAGAGCCTGCGCGCATCGCAGTTGATTGGACTGGGCCACGAGATGCTCGGCCTGGCCGCGCACGACCAGGGCGACCTGTCGCTGGCGGAGGCGGAATTTCGCGCGGCGGTGGCGAGCTTCCATGCGCAGGCCAACGAGCGGGACGAACGACGGGTGCTTCGATCGCTCGTCACCACGCTTCTGGACCGGCCGCAGCCATCGGCTGACCTGCCGATGATTACGCGCCGGCTTCTGGATCTGGAAACCACGCTCGACTCCCGCGACCAGATGCTGGCCGGCGACGATCTGGATGCACGACTGAAATACGCCCAGCAGGAATTCGACGTGCAACGCCTGCAGGCCGGCGCGGCGCTGACGCATGAGCGCGAGGCGACGCTGGCGGGGCAGCAGAGATTCGCGCTTGTCATCGCCGGGCTGAGCATCGGCTTGCTGGTGTTGGTGGGAAGCTTCTACTTGTGGCAACGCTGGTTGAACTCGCGGCTGCGCCAGGCGGTCTCCCGGTTGAGCCGCAGCGAGCAGGAACTCTCGGCCAGCGAAAGCCGCCTGCGCACCATCACCGACAGCATCCCGGCGTTGATTTCCCGAATCGACTTGGACCAGCGATATCGCTTCGTCAATGCGTTGTCAGTCCGCGTATTCGGCATGCAGCCCGAAGCGCTGATGGGCAAGACCCTCCTGGAGGTCCGCGGCCCCGAGCAATACCAACTGGTGGAGACACATGTCGAAGCCGCGCTGCGCGGCGAGGCCGTCAACTTCGAGGGTTCGATCGATTTGCGCGGCGAGTTCGTGCACTACCAGACGAGTTTCGTGCCCGACCAGGACGCCGATGGCGAACTGCAGGGATTCTTTTCCTTCACCTTCGACATCACCCGACTCAAGCTGGCCGAAGCCGAGCTCGACCGGATTGCGCGCAGCGACAGCCTTACCGGCGTTTCGAACCGCCGTGATTTCGCGGACAAGCTCGACGCGGCGCTTGCGCGCTGCCGACGCGAGGAGGAGGGCATCGCATTGCTGTGCCTGGACATCGACAGGTTCAAGGAAATCAATGACGGCCATGGCCACCTGGTTGGTGATGCCGTGATCCTGGCTTTTGCCGACCGGCTGAAGACGGTGCTGCGTGAGGACGATCTGATCGCGCGCCTGGGCGGCGACGAGTTCATGGTGCTGCTCGAGAATCCGGGGCCGGAAACATCCGGCATCGTTGCCGACAAGATCGTTGCCGCGATGCGCGAGCCGATCCGGGTCAACGGCTTGTCGCTGCCGGTCAGTGTCAGCATCGGCGTGGCCTACAGCCCCGTGGCGTTGCCCGCCGACCAGTTGATGTCGCGCGCCGATGCCGCCTTGTACGCCGCCAAGTCGGCGGGCCGGAACAACTGGCGTGCCGCGCCCCTGGAAGCGGGGGCGTAGTCCATCGCTGTCAGGCGTCGGGCAACGCGCAGTCGAGTTCGTGGAAGTGCCGGCGAGCGTGGTGTGCGCTCAAAGGTTGCTTCCCGGTTCCCAGGTCTTTTTCGGCCGACGGTCCAGGCCTGACCGGCGGTCGGCCTGGAAGCGGATTTCCTGGCGCCGTTCGGCGACCACGCGTCGATCCCGTCCGCTGCGCGTGTCGGCATGGAACTTGACCGGTGCGCCGGGCGTGTTGGCCTCGGTCACTTTGTCGTCCATCGGCTCGAGGGCCAGTTTGTCGAAAGGAAGGTCGAACTTTTCATCGGGGGCCATGGCTTTATCTCCCAGCATCCGTGCGGCACGCGCCGCGTTATCAAATGTAACAACGAACTTCCACGGGCCCTTCGGCCAATCGTCGCGTGCCCGGGCCGGCTGAAGCGCGTGTGAGCCGACCTTGCCTGCCCGTAAACTTACCGGCCACGACCGGGGTCAAAGCCAAGTAGAGCGCCATCCCGGCGCGCAGGTAGAGCGATGCAGCGAACCAAGAACTACTTGCTGGCCTTGCTGGTCGGCCTGTCGGCCATTCCGGCAGCGACGGCGACCGCCGCGCCGGACGACGGCTTCCGATCCCTGCCGCGCGACAGCATCGAGCAGCAGACCTACCAGCGCAGCCGGTCCCTGGCCCTGGCCCTGGTGCGCGAGGCGCGGCCGACACTGGGCGTGGGCCATCGGCGCCTGGCCGACCGGGTGGTTCGCGAATTGGCTGGTGCTCGCTTCCTGGCATCGTCCAACGCCGGGTCGCGCCAGCTTTGCCGGGACCGGCGCTACAGCCTGTTCGTCAGGTCTTCGCGCCCGGATGTCATCCATGTCTGCGACGAAGTGCGGCCGCATGCGCGAAGGCCGGACGCGGATGCCGTTGCGCGCCTCGCCCAGGCCTTCGTGCACGAGGCCGTGCACCTCACCGGCGACCTGGACGAATGCGCCGCGATGGACTTCGAGCTTGCCGTGATGCGCCGTACCATCGGAATCCGCACGCAGGGCAGCCAGATCAGCTACGGGGCGCGCTGCGGCCGGCCGGGTGCGCGCTGACCGGGGCAGGCACATAATCGGGGCACCCACGCTTCCAGGATGCCCCATGAACCAAGCCAACCGGGTTGTTGCAACGAATCTGCTGGTGGTCGCGATGGCGGCGGCTTTTTCCGCGCTCCCGGCATCGCCAACGCAGGCGCATGAATCGCCGTCGCATGAAGTGTTCCAGGCCCAGCAGATCGACGAGCTCGGTCGCCTCGCCTTTCCGACCTCGACCAAGTCCGCGCAGGCGCAATCGGCCTTCGTGGAAGGCATGCTGCTGTTGCACCTGTTCGAATACCAGCACGCGCAACTGGCCTTCCGGAAAGCGCAGGCGCTCGATCCCGATTTCGCGCTCGCGTACTGGGGCGAAGCGATGACCGCAACGCATCCGGTCTGGAACCAGCAGAACATGGCCGCCGGCCGCGCCGCGCTGGCGAAGCTGGGCGCCACCGCCCAGGCGCGCGCTGACAAGGCGCCGACCGCGCGCGAAAAAGCCTGGCTGGAGACGGCCGAAATCCTTTACGGCGAAGGCACCAAGCGCGAGCGTGATGCGCGTTTTGCCCAGGCGTTGGAAAAGATTTCGCGCGACTACCCGCAGGACGACGAGGCTAAGCTGTTCCACTCGCTGGGCCTGCTGGGCCTGGCGCAAGGCGAACGCGACCTGCCCAATTTCCTTGCGGCGGCCGAAATCGCCAAGGCCGTGTATCGGCGCAATCCCGAACACCCCGGCGCCGCGCATTACTGGATCCACGGCATGGACGATCCCGAACACGCGTCCGGCGCGCTGGAAGCGGCGCGCAGCCTGTCGAAGATCGCGCCCCGCGCCGGCCACGCCCAACACATGACCGCGCACATATTCATGGCGCTGGGAATGTGGGAAGACGTGGTCGCGTCCAATGTCACTGCGATCAGCACCGTTGACAAGCAGCGCCAGGCGCGCGGCCAGCTCGCTTTCACCTGCGGCCATTACGTGGAGTGGCTGCAGTACGGCTATTTCCAGCAGGGGCACGAGGACAAGGCGCTCAAGCTGCTGGCCGATTGCGAGCGCACGGGCCCCGAAGCGGTGGCCTGGTTCCGCGGCCATCCTTCAGGCGCGCTGGGTCCGACCGACACGCCCGACATCCTGCAGGATCGCATTGCCTCGTCGATCGTGTTGATGCGCGGCATGGCCATCGTCGATTCGGACGCCTATCGGAAACAGGCTGCAGCCACGCCCCGCGGGCCGACGCAGAAGGGCCGCGAGGGCGGCTGGGAATTGTTTGCACAGGGTTTTGCCGAAGCGACCACCGGCAATGCCGCTGGCGCGGAAAAAACCCTGGTCCAGCTACGCGCCTTGATGGCCGGCGCGCCGGATTCGGATGAATCGGCCTCCACCTCGAAGTACCTGCATGTGATGGAAGGCATGCTCGATGGCGCGATCAAGCAAGCCGGCGGCGATATCGACGGCGCGCTGGCCAGCGTGGCCGAAGCGGCGAAAACCTACGATGCCATGCCTTTTGATTTCGGACCGCCGGCTACCTTCAAGCCGCCGCATGAACTGGCAGGCGAGATGCTGTTGGCTGCCGGGCGACCGGCGGAGGCCGTGATGGAATTCGACCAGGCACTGAAGTGGGCGCCGAAGCGCGCACGATCGGTGCAGGGCCGCGATGCCGCGCTGGCTGCCGGCAGCGCGCCGAAGGCCGGCAACTAGAACTACTTCATCGCCTGCTGCGCGAACTCGTGCTCGACCAGGGGCACGAGTTGCGCGGTCAGGCGATCAGCCTCGGGGCCCGACAGGTGCGACCACTCGGGCAGGTCATAGCCCTGCAGCTGCGCGTGGTCCTCGAAATGGATGCCGGGCGCACCACTGCGCTTGATCAGCAGGTCCCACGTCTTGTCCCGCGGCATGAATTTATTTTCGTTGTCGTAATACGGGCCGGTGCTGGGCAGGCGCACGAATACCACCGGCACGCCGCGCGCACGTAGTTTGGCCACGGCCGCGCTGGCCTTTGCGATCTGCTCGTCGGCCGTCTTCTGGCGTTTCTCCGGCGTATCCAGGAAGGGCGGCATGCCGCCGAAGTCCTCCGCCCAGATGCCACGGGCGATCGCACGGTAGGCAGCATCGTCCACCACCTTGTCCCACATGCGGGAATTGCGATCGGCTTGCTGCACCATCAATTTGCGGACGCGGGAGCTGGGCCTCATCCCGGGGCGTTGTGGCCAAGCCTGGCGACGCACGACCGTATTGAGTGCGAAATCCGGATCGTAGAAGGCGAAATAGGGTTCGAGTGCGTGCTTGGAGATCCAGTTGCCACTGCGTTGCGACGGCCCCTGCTTCTGGTAGTACGGCAGCACCGAGCCACGGTACGAGAAGCCGGTAAAGAACAGGTCGGGCGCGACGCCGACCAGCAGCCGGCCGGTGAAGTCCGGGTCGGCCGCCAGGTCTTCGATGATCGTCACCGGCGAGGTGCCTTCGATGGCCAACTGGATAGGGCGTTCGGCCGTCAGCGATTCCCAGACCGGCAGTTGCACGTCGAACAGCACGCGTGACGAACCCGTCAGCACGGTGGCATCGCCTTCACCCTTGTCGATTCGCCGACGCTGGCTCGCCCATTCGCCGTCGCTGTTGCGATACCCGGGCACGGCGCCGTAGTCGCGCCAGTGCCATTCCCATGCCGCCATCGATGCGATGAATACCAGCAAGGCCAGGATCGTGATTCGCGACCAGGGTCGGTCCGGGATATCGCGTTCGGGAACCGGCTGCGCCACGCCGGGGCGATCGGACGCGGTCAGGCGCACGAAGCCCGGGCGATGGGAGGTATCCGGCGGCGGCGCGCTGTCGGCCATGGCGTCAGAACTGGAAATAGATGAAGGCATTGCCCGCCCCCTGCATGGCAACGATGGCGAAGGCCATCAGGCCCCAGAGCCCGCCCAACACCACGGCGGGTACGCGTGCCACGGTTGATTCGAGCGTGCGATTTCGCATTTGCCAATGCGCGAAGACCAGGCCGGCCACGATCAGCGCGATGCTGGCCAGGTGCACCGTCGGCAGGATCGGTTGGGCGCTGCCATTGCCGCCGAACATGCCGGTCAATACCTGGCCTGCCTTTCCGAAACTGTCCGCGCGGAAGAACACCCAGGTGATGTTGATCAGCGTGTAGGTCAGCAAGCCGAGCGCGATCATCGCCAGCGGTCCGGGCTGGTAGCCGGCGAAGCGCGTGCGCAGCAGGCGCTCGGCCGCCAGGTAGAAGCCGTGCAGGCCGCCCCACACCACGAAGGTCCAGCTGGCGCCGTGCCACAAGCCGCCCAGCAGCATGGTCGCCATCAGGGCCAGGTAGGTGCGCGCCGGCCCGTTTCTGTTGCCGCCCAGCGGGATGTACAGATAGTCGCGCAGCCAGGACGACAGCGTGATGTGCCATCGTCGCCAGAAATCGGAAAATCCCACGGCGGCATACGGAAACCGGAAGTTGTCCGGCATCGCGAAGCCCAGGCACAGGGCGGCGCCGATGGCGGTGGTGGAGTAGCCGGCGAAGTCGCAGAAGATCTGCCCGCTGAAGGCCAGCGTGCCCATCCACGCATCCAGCGTGCCCGGCAGGGCATCGCCGTCATAAACCATCTCGGCGGCGCGCGCCAGGAAGCCATCGGCCAGCACCACCTTCTGGAACAATCCGAGCGTCATCAGCGCCAGGCCGAAGCGCAACATGTTCGCGGTCGCCTTGCGCGGCTGCTCGAACTGCGGCACCAGTTCGGTCGGCCGCATGATGGGCCCGGCCACCAGGTGCGGGAAGAAGGTCACGAACAACGCGTAGTCGAGGAAATTCCGCGCGGGCGCGGCCCGGCGCAGGTAGATGTCCAGCGTGTAGGACATGGTGGCGAACGTGTAGAACGAGATGCCGACCGGCAGCACGATGTCGAAGGCCGGTGGGACATAGGCGATGCCCATCGTCGCCATCAGCGCGGCGAAGTTTTCCAGCGCGAACGTGCCGTACTTGAAGTAGCTGAGCATGCCCAGGTTGGCCACCACCGATACCAGCATCCAGGCGCGTCGCGCGGCCTGGCCTTCGGCGCGCACCAGTTTCTGCGCGGCATACCAGTCCACCACCGTGGATATCCACAGCAGGATGATGAAAGGCGGGTTCCAGGCGGCATAGAAGATGTAGCTGGCGACCAGCAGGTTGATCTTCTTCGTCTTCCAGGCAAGCGGAAGCGAGTGCAACGCGAGCACAAGCGCGAAGAACACCACGAAGGTGAGTGAGTTGAACACCATGTTGACCGCCTCCCCAGGCGCACCACCGGAGGTGGCCCGCCGACTATACAGGCTGGCAGTGCCCGCGGAAGCCAGGCAAAAAAACGCCACCTGGGGCGAGCAGGTGGCGTTGGTCGTTGGCGTCCATGTCAACTCGCTGGCGGCGGTGCCGCTGGCGTCACGCGATCGTCTTGATCTGGGCGCAGGTTACCCACGGCCGGGACGGGCCTCCGTTCGCTTCCGCACATTCGGGGCCCCTGTTTCGGAACCGTTCAGACCACCGGCGTGCCGATCAGGCTTGGCGCGAAGTGCTCGCACAGGCCAGCAGCGATGCGGCATCCAGGGCGTCATCGGGAAACAGGGCGACGCCGCAGCGCGCATTTATCGTCACCGACGAGCCTTCGAATTCAAAGGGCAGGCCGACCGATTCGCGCAGGCGGTCCTGCACGCGCAGTGCAACGGCGCGATCGGCGATGTGCGGGACTATCACGGCGAATTCGTTGTTCTCCAGCCGCGCGCAGACATCCACGCGGCGCGCCGATGTACGGATGCGCATCGCGAGTTCCGCCAGCACGGCATCGGCGGCCCGCTGGCCGTGCGCCCGCCTGATGGGATCGAGTTCGCGCAGGTCGATGAACACTACCGCGAGACGATCGCTTTCGCGGGAGGTATGGGCAATCAGGTTGCGCAGGTGTTGCTGGAATTGCTCGCGATTGGCGAGGCCGGCCAGCGCATCGTGCGTGGCCGCTGGATTCGCTTGGGGGACGGACGGGGGCGGCTCAGGCGTCATCAATCACTCGAGGAATGGCCAAACGGAAAAACATGGAGGCTCAGGACATTGCGCTGGAAGTTTAGTCCGGGGTGGGTGGGCGACCGCAAGCCGCAGCGCACAAATGGCCGTTCGGGCGGTTTTTTCACGGCCAGTTACGATCGAAATTCAAAAAAACTTCAAAAACAAGCCATTTTAGGCTTGGCGTGAGCGCTGACTTGGCCTACATTTCGTCTGCCTAGGGGATTTCCAGGTAACCACCCATCCACCCAAGAACCATCGGGACACAAACACATGAGCAAAACCAAGAAAGTTGCAGCCAAGAAAGCGCCGGCCAAGGCCGCTGCAAAGCCGGGCGTGTTGAAGCCCATCAAGGAAGCCCTGAGCAAGTCCGGGCTGGTTGCACACCTGGCTGAAGCCAGCGGCGTCCTTGCCAAGGACGTGCGCGCCGTGATGGCCGCCCTCGAGGGCGCCGTGGCCGCTTCCGTCAACAAGAAGGGCGCGGGTTCGTTCACGCTGCCTGGCCTGCTGAAGATCAGCGCCGTCAACGTTCCGGCGAAGCCGAAGCGCAAGGGCGTCAACCCGTTCACCAAGGAAGAGCAGTGGTTCGCCGCCAAGCCGGCCACCACCAAGGTCAAGGTTCGTCCGCTGAAGAAGCTGAAAGACGCCGCAGCCTGATCGCAGTCCAGTTGCAATGAAAAAGGGCCTCTTTCGAGGCCCTTTTTTTTATTGCGCCGCCAGCATCAGTGGCGATTGCAGTCGCCGGCTGTTTCTTTCCCGCGCTGCTCGAGGTCGAGGTCGCGGATTTCGCGCGGCGTCGGGAAAGCCGCGGTACAGCAACGACGCCCCGGCCATCCGTGAGAGAATCCCGTTTCGTTCCCGCCGACACGCGACCGACATGCACCCACTCCTGCAAACCCTGCAAAAGCATCGCGAAGCCTGGATCCTGTTCGGCTCCGGATTGCTTGCCGGGCTGCTGTTCTTCCTGGTCTGGTGGGCGATGCAACCGTCGACGAAATCGCCGGACGAGGCGACCACGCCGGCGACCACGGCGGCCGGCACCAAGCCCGGCCAGGCCGGCGACGGCGTACTGGGCGACATCACCGGCGATCTGCAGCCCGGGCCGGCGCGCGATGTCGCAGGTCCTCACGTTTCGCTGGAAGAAGTCGACAGCATTTCCAGACCTGCGGCGCAGGATGGTGACGTTGCGCAAGCAGGCGAAGCGCCTTCGACCACCGACGAGCAGGCCATTGCCGGTGGCCTGCTGGGATCGGACGAGCCACCGCCGCCGCTGCAGACCTATTACGTCGAAGTGATGCGCGGCCCGGATGCGTCGGAAATCCTGGAGCTCGAGGCCAGTTCGCCCGATCATGCGCTGCAGATACTCAAGGATTTCCGGGGCAATCCGCGGGTCGTGCGCGGCCCCACCGCGCAGCCCCTGCCCTGATCGTCGGCCGCTTATCCGGCCGCGGCCGCTTCACCCGGCAGGTCCTTCGCCGAAGGATCGCTCAGCTTGAGCAAGCGTCCGCCGGCGCCGTCCTCAAGCAGCCACAACTCGCCCCTGGGTCCTTGCTCGACGGAGCGAATGCGCTTGCCCATGTCGTAACGCGCGGCCTCGCGCGCATTGTCGCCATCGAATTCGATGCGAACCAGCGCCTGTGAGGCCAGTCCCGCCGCGAAGCCATTGCCCTGCCAGGCGGGAAATTCCGCACCGGAGTAGATGAGCAGGTCGCCCGGCGCGATCACGGGCGTCCAGGTAACCTTCGGCGGCTCGTACTTCGTGCTGGTCGAGTGATCGGGAATGTCGCGGCCGTCGTAATGGTCGCCATTGGAAACCAGCGGCCAGCCATAGTTGCGCCCGCGCAATATCAGGTTGAGTTCGTCGCCGCCGCTCGGCCCCATCTCGGCAACCCAAAGCCGACCATCTCCATCGAAGGCCAGGCCGAGCGGATTGCGATGGCCCAGCGACCACACCTGCGCCGCCACGCCGCCTTCGCTGGCGAAGGGATTGTCGTCGGGAACCGAGCCGTCATCGTTCAGTCGCAGGATCTTGCCCAGGTTGCCGCGCAGGTCCTGGGCAGGGTCGAACTGCTGGCGTTCGCCGGAGCTGATCCACAACTTGCCGTCCTGTCCGAAGGCGATGCGGTGGCCGTAATGTCCACTGCCGCCCACCTTCGGCTGCTGCCGCCAGACAACCGCCAGCCCGGACAGGCTGCCGTCGCCGTTTCCGGCCAGCGTCAACTTCGCCCGCGCAACCACTGCGCCGCGGTCGCCGCGCTCGTCCGCTTCCGCGTAACTCAGGTAAACCCATCCATTGTTTTCGAAGGCCGGATGCACCACCACGTCGCCCAGCCCGCCCTGGCCGCCATAGGCAACCGCAGGCACGCCGCTGATGTTTCCGATGCGGCCGCCGGGCCCGACCAATTTCAGCTTTCCGGCCTTCTCGGTTACCAGCAATTGGCCGTCGGGAAGGAAACCCATCGACCAGGGCTCGTCGAAGCTTGCGATCTCGGTGATGGCGAAAGGCGCTTCAACGGCCTTGGGCGCTTCGGCGTCCGCGGTCGCCGCGGCACCGTCCTGCGCGCTGCAGGCGCCGAGCAACATTGCCAGCGTGGAAAGAGAAGACAGCAACAGTGGATGCATCGTCGAACCCCTTGTTGGTCGTGGCCGTCGCGCCCATATTGCCCATGTTGCCCCACTGGAGAAACCGGCATGAGCCTTTTCGATCTGAGTCCCTTGTCGGCCGAGCAGCATTCGCGCCTTGCGGCCGGGCTGGACGCCGACGAGCGACGGGTCTTGCTCGAACATGGCACCGAACGGGCGTTTTGCGGCGTCTTCCTGGACAACAAGCTCGACGGCGTCTATTGCTGCCGCCTCTGCGGGCTGCCCCTGTTCCGGTCCGACGCCAAATTCGATTCCGGCACCGGATGGCCCAGCTTTTTCGCACCCTACGATGTTGACCATGTCGGCGTTCGCCGCGATACAAGCTACGGAATGATTCGTGACGAGATTGTCTGCGCGCGTTGCGGCAGCCACCTGGGGCACGTGTTTCCCGACGGACCGCCGCCTACCGGCGATCGCCATTGCCTCAATTCGGTCTCGCTGAGTTTCACCCGCAATGGCGACCCGCTGCCGGACCTGCTGGGACGCGGCCACCCGGAGGGCAGTGCGACAAGCTGATCAGCGATGCATCGCCAGCGGATCGATCCGGCTCAGCGCGCGACATCCGTCCGCTATCAGCAGGCGGGCCTGCGACCAGTCCAGGGCGGAGCCGCCGCGGATGTCTTCCCAGTTGGCGGCGAGCCGGGCTTCGTGCTGGTCGTCCAGCGCCTCGCAAAGCACGGCATGCGCCGCCAGCGCGACGGCATAGGCGGGGCGCGCATCGTCCCAATTCATTTCCGGATGGGTGCGCCGCACCGACGAAAAATGCGATCGGCAAAAGCCGTCGTACGAGGTCGGTACGTCCATCAGTGATTCGTGCGGTAGCCGGCCGGCGAGCGAAGCATCCGCCAGGCCATGCCGGTTCAGCAGGCCACGACAACGCGCCAGCGCCGTCAGGTCGACCGGCCACTGGTGGGAAGGCAGCGATGCTGCGGCGGCTGAAAATCCGGCCAGCCGCCCGGTTCGGGAAGCAGGCGCCGTCGCGAGCTCTCGCTGAACCGGAGCGCGTGAAACACCAAGGCTGTGCTGGACGGTAGCGCTCATGAGTGGCAAATTCCCTTTGCGTGAATGCTGCAAATTGCACGAAGGGTTATCCGCGGCCTTCCTGGCCGCGACCCCTCTGCGCCAATTTCGCAGAAGATGCTTTAACCGCCACTGAAGATTTGCGGCACGGCCGCGGGACGCTGAAAATGAATGACGGATCGATCGTCGCAGGGCCGGGATGGCCGACGCTGCGCCATGCCCTGGTCGTGACCGGACTGCTGGTGCTGGCACCCGCCACGGCGGTCGCTGCGCAAAAGAGTGAACTGTTCAAGTGCGTGGACGCCGCCGGCGTGACCAGCATCCAGTCGGAACCTTGTGCCAAGGGCAGTACCGTGGTCTGGCGCCGCGACGCCACGCCCGAACCCGAGCCCACGCCGGACCAGGCGGCGCTGGCCGAAGCCAAGCGCCTGCGCGACATGCAGACGGTGCGCGAACTGTCGGAAATCGTCGAACGCCGTTCACGGCCGCAACCGCCGGAGCCGGTGGAGGAAGCCAAGCCGAAGCCCGCCGAGGCCAAGCCGCTGTCCGCCTGTGAGTCGGCCATGGAATTCTCTGCGTCCGTTCGCGACAAGCAGTGGCTGGCGCTGACCGACGACCAGATGCAGCGCATCTATCGCTGGGTTGCCGAGCAGTGCAAGGTGACGCCCGGCGCCAGCGAATAGGCCGCGCGGCTTGCGCTTCATCGCACCTGCGCGTGACGCATTGGATGCGCGCGTGTTCGACCAGCCGATTTTCGATGCGCTGGCGGCCGATCGCGATCTGCTGGTGTCGCCGGCATGGCCCACCTTGTGCCGGTTGAACGACCGGGTTGCCGGGCTTCGCCATGCCATTACGGGAATGCCGATCAGCCTGGTGTCGCCGGACGAAGGCGGCGAGGAAAACTATGAAGCGCGCATCTTCCGCAGCGGCAGGATCGCGACCCGTGGCGACAACTGGCACGACTTGTTCAATGCCCTGGTGTGGTCGCGATTCCCGTGCATCAAGTCGGCGTTGAACCTTGCCCAGGTGCGCGACATGGATGCCGTCGGCAGCCTGCAACGAACGCGGCGCCAGGCCGCGCTGACGCAATTCGACGAGGCCGGCGCCATCGTGGTGCTGCGTGATCGGGAGTTGCTGGATGACTGGGACCAGCATCAGTGGTTGCGACTGTTCCTGCAGCAATCCCAGGCATGGACCGACGGCCGCGTGCAGCTGCACGTGTTCGGCCATGCATTGTTCGAGCATGCGTTGAATCGGGCGATGCTGCTGGTGGGGAAATGCATCGTGCTGGTCGCGGCCGACGGGATGGGCGCGGACGCGGTCGATCGCCAACTCGCCGACGCCATTGAATCCGGAACCTGCCTGCTCGATCCGCAGGACCTGCGCCCGCTACCGCTCGCGGGAATTCCCGGTTGGCACCACGAGTTGCAGGATGCCGACTTCTACCGCAGGCAGCCGTGCTTTCGGCCGCTGCGTCCGGGCCGGGTCTATCCGCCGCCCAGCAGCGGGTAGGGGTTGATGGCCGTGCCCTGCCACCACTTCTTGTCGGGGCCGAGGATGAAGATCGCGAAATGCAGGTGTGGACCATCAGCACTGGCGTTGCCGGTACTGCCCACGTAACCGATCACATCCCCGCGTCGAACCTGTTGGCCTTCCGCCAGCGTCGGCGCATAGGCATCGAGATGCGCGTAGTAATAGGCAAGCTTGTCGTCGGCATCGAACTGATACACCGTCAGTCCGCCGGGCTTGCTGTTGAACAGCTTGACGATGCGGCCGTCGGCCACCGCGACCACGGGGGTTCCGCGCGGCGCCATGATGTCGATCGCGTCATGCAGGCGACCCTCGCCACGACTCTGCGTGAAGGTATCGCTTAGCTGCGCGGGCGCGATGCCGATTACTGGCACCAGCAGGCTGGAAACTTGCGGCGATGCCGGTGCCGGTGGCGGTGCCGATGCCGGTGCAGGCACCGATGCGGGCGCGGGCAGCGACACCAGTGCAGGCGCCGACACCGGAACCTGCGCCTCCGGATAGCCTTCGTGGCGCGCCGGTCGCGCTTTTTCGGGCACGATCGGCGCGACGGCCAGGTCTTCCGGCGACATCGTCGGGTGCGCCCGGCTGTTGGCATGCGCCGTGCACGGGTCGAGCCAGATCGTAAACGTCAGCACGACCGCAGCCGCGCCCATGACCATGCCCAGCACCAGGATGGCGAGCCGACTCATGTCAATCCTGCAGAAGCGCCGTCATGCCGGGCGCTGCCGCCTTGGCCAGGATCAGCGCGGTCCAGTTGGTCAACCGGATGCAGCCGTGCGACTGGGTCTTGCCGATGCGCGACGGCTCGGGCGTGCCGTGGATACCGTAATGTTCCTTCGACAGGTCCACCCACACCACGCCGACCGGATTGTTCGGGCCGGCTGGAATCTTGGCTTTGGCGTGGCTTTCGTTGGCATCCCAGAACAAGGCCGGGTTGTAGTGGAATACCGGATCGCGCGCGATGCCCTGGACCTTCCATTCGCCGACGGGCAAGGGATCGTGTTCACTGCCGGTGGATGCCGGGAACTGGGCGATGGTCTTGCCCGCAGCGTCCTGCAGCGACACCGTCGAATCGGATTTGTCCACGACCACTTTCGCGGCAGCGGGCAGTGGCGCGGTCGGCGTCACCGCCGGCACAATCATTTCTTCCCCCGCACGTGACAGGTCCTTGCCGGGATTGAGCTTCTTGAGCAGGGCCGGGCTGGCGTGGAATTTTTCTGCCAGGCCTTCCAGCGCCGAGGTGTAGCCCA
>JAPLSI010000043.1:10730-18212 GCA_026398715.1 Gammaproteobacteria bacterium | reverse complement strand
ACAGGTACTGCGCAAGCTGGGCAAGTCGCCCGAGCAACTGGCAGCGGTGAAGTTCGACGTGAAGCTTCCCGAATAATCAGGCGATCGGCTGGACCAGTTGCGGCCCGTTGCTGCGCGGGTTACCCACCGCGCGGCTGACCGGATGCCAGGCCAGGGCTGGCAAGGGCGCGCTCATCGCGATCGCCATGGCTTCGTCGGCCGCTGCATGCAACCACGCGTGCAGCACCTCACCCGACAACATCAGCGGCGTGCGGTCGTGCAGTTCCATCATGTCGTCGCCAGCCGCCGTGGTGATGATGGCGAAGCTGCGCAGCCACTCGCCCTCGGGCGTCTTCCAGTTTTCCCAGATGCCGCCGAACATGATCATCGGCCGCTCGGCATCGCGGATCCAGTAGGGCTGCTTGATGCCCGCTTCGGGGCGCCATTCGTAATAGCCGCTGGCCGGCACCAGGCAGCGACGCGTCTTCCACGCGCTGCGGAACGACGGTTTTTCGGCGATCGTTTCAATACGTGCATTGATCAACGCCGCGCCGGCCTTGATGTCGCGCGCCCAACTGGGGATGAGGCCCCAACGCAACTGTTGCGCGAGGGCGCCCTGGCCTTCGCCAAGGATCGTCCACACCGATTGCGTGGGCGCGATGTTGAAAGACGGCGTCGGCTCGACATCGGGCACGACCAGGTCGAGCCCTTGCGAAAAGGCGTGGACCTGGGCCCAGGTCATGTCCTGCGAGAATCGGCCGCACATGGCCGGAGTCTAGTCCGCATCGCGCTGCGAGGGGAGTTGCGTGGATGCGTGGTGCCGACACCCGGATTCGAACTGGGGACCTACCGCTTACAAGGCGGTTGCTCTACCAACTGAGCTATGCCGGCATGGCGTGGATTCTACCGGTGCGGCGCGGGAATTCGAAATGCCGCGTTCAGCGGCAGGGCGCGGCCCGGGCCTGCAACTCGGGATCGGGCAAGGTGGTCTTCCAGTCCAGCCCCGGCAGCGCGGCCACGTCGATCCACCATTGCGGCACCTGTTCGGTACGCGGCTCTATCACCGGGCTGTAGCCGAGCGCCGCCACGGCCTCGCGCCGCTGCGTGGCGTTTTCCAACTCGCGGAAGATGCCCAGCGAAACGGTGTTCCTGTCGTCACCGGCGGTCACCACGTAATAGTCGGAGATGCCTTTTGCGGACAGCGCCCGCGCGGTTTGCAGGGCTTCGGCACGGCTCGCGGCGGGCGGCAGGTAAACGCGATAACCACGCAGCGCAACGGCCGGCACTTCGCGAAACTGGATGCGCTCGACGCGCGGCAACATCAGGTCCATCGCCAGGCGCAATTCCGCCGGGGTGGAAAACGGACCAATGCTAAGGCAAACCGCATCGGGGCTGAGTTCCGTGGGCGCTTCGGCGAGTTCTGCGGCATCGGCCACCGGCTTGCGCTCGACTTCGCTCAGCAACACCAGCGAAGGCACGTCCTTGTCGGTTGCCGGCACGGCAGCCGCCATCGGCTCGCGATGGCTCGCCCACCAAACGGCGACACCCAAATTCATGCACAGCAACAACAGGATCAACGCGCGCAGCAGCACGTCACGATTCCCGGGCATGCACGTAGACTGCCATGCCGTCGAGCACCAGCGCGGGCAGCTGCATCACCGGTGCATGCTCCACGTCCGCCAGCAAGGCCGCGCCGCCGCCGCCCACCAGCAGCGTGGGAATGGCGCCCAGGTGCTCGCGCGCCTTGCGCAGGCTGCGTTCCACCAGGCCAAGTGCAGCGCCGTGACAGCCCGACGCAATGGCATCGGCGGTGTCCGCCGCGAAGTCCGAAGCGTGGCCTTCGGCAAGGTCGAGCTGCTTGAATCCGGCGGCCAGCGACGCGCGCATGCGCGCAGGCATCGGCGCAATCGAACCGCCCAGGTGCCGTCCATCTTCGGCCAGCAGGTCGATGGTGAGCGCGCTGCCCGCCGATACCAGCAGCCAGGGTCCATCGTCGCGCTGGCAGGCGGCGACCATGGCAAGGAATCGATCCACGCCCAGACTCGCAGGCTCGGCATACGCGATGCGCAGCTTGCCGAAACTGGCCTGGGTCTGGATGCGATGCACGCGAAGCCCGTGCGTTTCCGCGGCGGCCACGAAGGCCATGGTGCGATCGGCCTGTGCCACGGATGCGAGCCATAGCTCGTCGTTGCCGCCCGTCGCGCCGATGTGTTTGAGCAGCGTCGGCAAGGCATTGGGCTGGTCGTGTCCCAAGGCCAGGATCTCGCCACGCCGGCCCTGCGCATCGAGCAAGGCGCACTTCAGGCGCGAATTGCCCAGGTCGATCAGCCAGCGTTTGCGGACGATCTTCATGCCGGCCGAAGGCTTACTTCGCCGCCATGGAAACTGCGTTCCTGGCCGCCGTCACCGCGCAGGCGCAGGGCGCCGTTGGCGTCGATGCCCAGGCAGGTGCCCTCGAAGTGCTGCACGCCGTCGGCCACGCGCACCGGCTTGCCGTGCAGCGCGTCCAGCGCCTGCCAGCGCGGCAGGAAAGGCGCCAGCCCCGCGTGGTCGAAGGCCTGCAGCGCCGGAAGCAATGCGCCCAGCAACTGCGCGGCAACCTCGTTTCGCGAAACCGCGGCGTTGCCAAGTTGCGACAAATCGCACCATGCCTGGTCGATGTGGCGTGCAGCGTCGGCAGGCATGTGCACGTTCAAGCCCATGCCGATGATGGCGATGCAACCGGGCGGATCATTGCGCAATTGCACCAATATCCCGCCCAGCTTGCGCGCATCCACCCACAGGTCGTTGGGCCACTTCAGTCGCACGCCGGTGAAGCCCATGCCATGCAGCGCTTCGGCGGCGGCGACGCCCACCGCCAGGCTCAGCCCGGACATCGCGGACAAGGGTCGCGAAAATCGACGCGACACGCTGAAGTACAGGTTGGCCGACGCGGGCGATGCCCAGGCGCGTCCGTTGCGGCCGACACCGCCACTTTGGTACTCGGCGAAGAACACGGCGCTGCCCTGCCCGGGCGCGCTCGCCGATGCGGCATCGAGCTGCGTGGAAACCGTCTCGCGCGCAATGCCCAAGGACGCCAATTGCGATCGCGCCGCGTCGGCCAACGCGCCGCGAATGAAATCCGCGTCGAGCAACTCGACCCCCACGCGTTGTGCTGCCTGCGGGTTCATGCGTTCTTCTTCGACAGCCAACGGCCAAGCACGCGCACGCGTTCGAAGCGCGATTCGGTGCCGGCGCGCAGGCGGGCGATATTGCTGCGATGGGTGAACACCAGCAATGCCGCGGCGATGACGGAAAAACCCAGGCGGATGGCGTCGCTGCCCTCGACCAGCGCCACCAACACCAGGCTGACACCCGCGAGCATGGTGGCGAGCCCGACATAACCGCCCCACGTCAGGCTAACCAGCCAAACGATGAAGACCGGCAACAAGACTTGCGGCCAGACGACGGCCAGGCCGCCGACCAGAGTCGCCGCGCCCTTGCCACCACGGAAGCCATGGAATATCGGCCAGACATGCCCCGCCACGGCTGCGATCACGCAGCCATACAACCACGCCGGCGACAGTCCGGCCGGCAGGAATCGCCAGGCCAGCCACGTGGCGAGCGCGCCTTTGCCGATGTCCACCAGCACGGTGCCGAGTGCGAATTTCAGGCCCTGCGTGCGTAGGGCATTGGTGCCGCCGGCATTGCCGCTGCCGATCGTGCGGATATCGATGCCGCGCAGTTTGCCCAGCCACAGGCTGCCCGATATCGAACCGAGCAGGTAGGCAGTCAACAACAGCGCGAAGGCAATCCACATGCGCCGATTATGGCGCGAATACCGGCTGCAAGCTGATGACCAGCGCGCCCGGCCCGGCGTGCGCGCCGACCGCGGGGCCGGTCTCGGCCAGCCAGGCGTCCTGGCAGTCGATCAAGGATTTCAGGCGCGACAGCAGCAGCTCGCCATCGGCCGCCGCGTCGCAATGGCCGACGATCACGCGATAGCGCTGGCCGGCTTGCACGCGCCTGGCCACATACCGGGCAAATCGCTCCGGCACGTTCTTCTTGCCGAACAAACCACCGACCAGGCTGAGCTTTCCGATCGGCGTGACCTTGGCGATGGGCGTCAGCCCCAGCCCCTGCACCAGCGGCTTGCCCCAGGCCGGGATGCGACCGCCACGCACGGCCAGGGTCAGGTCGCGGGTAACGGCCCAGGTCATCGTCTGCGAGCGCAGGCGTTCGACCAGCGCCACGATGCTGGCGGCATCATCGCCGCGCTGCGCGGCTTCCGCAGCGGCGATCGTCAGCAGGGCCAGCCCACCCGCCGCATTGGCGCTGTCGAAGATGAAGGTGCGATCGGGATGGCCGCGCTGCGCTGCGGATTCTGCCGACTGGATCGTGCCGGACACCGCGCGCGATACGCCCAGGTAAACCAGGGACGGATGGTGGGACAAGAGGAATTCGAATTGCCGACGGAAGTCGCCTGGCGAGGGTTGGCTGGTGCGCGGCAGGACGATTTCCTCGCGCAGCTTCCGGTAGAACTCGGTGGGCGTCAGCCCGATCTTGTCGAGGTAGTCCTGGTCGCCGAAGTTCAGGCGCAGCGGCACGACGTGGATGTTGAGTTGTTCGGCCAGGCCGTCGGGCAGGTCGGCGGAACTGTCGGTGATGATGGCGACGCTGCTGCCGCCGGCCGCCGTGCGCGCCTGCGCGCGCATGTCGTCGGCCTTGGTGGATTCCACGCGGCCGAAACGCGCCGCGACGTCGAACAGGGCCTGCGGGTCGGCCACGTGCGCGTGCAGGCGGATGCGCGAATGCGAGCCCGCGACAACGACGCAGGTTGCTGAGGTAGTCGCCGATGCCTTCCAGCAAGTCGACGAAGCCTTGCGCGCCGGCATCCACCACGCCTGCACTCTTCAGCACCGGCAACTGCTGCGGTGTGTAGGCCAGCGCGCGGCGTGCTTTTTCGAGTGCGGGCGCAAACCAGCCGCGGATGTCGTCCACCCGGCGATCGGGGTCGAACGAATCCGCGAAAGCGCTGATGACACTGAGGATGGTGCCCTCGCGTGGCTCGGCCAGGGCCTGCCGCGCAGACAGGGACCCGGCGCGGATTGCGCGGGCCATGGCGTCGGGCTCGATGGCGGCCCGGTTGCCGATGCTCTCGGCGACGCCGGTGAAGAACTGGGCCAGGATCGCGCCGGAATTTCCGCGCGCGCCATCGATGGCGTCTTCGCCGACCCGGCGCATCAACTCGCCGGCCCCGGCCGTGCGCCGGCTGAGCGCGCCGGTCAGCACGCTGCCCAGGGTGAAGGCAAGGTTGCTGCCCGTATCGCCGTCGGGCACCGGGAAGACGTTGATCTTGTTGAGGACATCGCGGTCGGCGATGACCCGGCGGGCGCCGGCGATCAGGGCGCGACGCAGGGCGGGGCCGCGGATGCGCAGGCGGGGTGTTTGCAGGGCAATGGCATTCATCGTCGCGAAGTCTGCCGCATGCCGCGTCAAGGGCCATGCTGCGCCGCATCATGGCGCTGTGAAATCCGCCCGTTCGGGCTACACTTGCCCCTTGCAACTATTTGCCCATTCGGCGCATCTGACGTTGCATGACCCGCCATGAGACCGCTGACATGTCCCGTTTGTTGCTGGCCCTGAGCCTGTTTGCCTTTGCCGCGATTGCGTTGGCCAACGAGCCCACCGCAACCGACGACACGCCTTCGGCCAAGCCGGGCAAGCCGGCCGCGTCCGCTACCAGCGAGTCCGAAGCCCCGGTGGCGCCGGCAACGCCGTCGCCCGTGCGCAGCAGCACGCCCCGCCCTGCGCTTCCGCGCTGGCACAGCCTGCTGCCGGGAATGATCCGCTAGTTCAGAACAGCGGCGGGAAGTGCACGGTGAAGCGTGCGCCACCCAGTTCAGTGGAACGCTCGACCTTCAACTCGCCGCGATAGGCGCGCACGATGTCCTGCACGATCGCCAGGCCGATGCCGTGGCCTGGGCCGGCTCGACCTTCACGGTCAGCAATACCCGTTGCTTGGCCCACTTGAAGGCATTTTCCAGAAGGTTGCCCAACAGTTCCTGCAGGTCGCCGATCTCGCCATAGAAGCTGGCGTCGGCATCCACTTCGAATTCGCAGAAGACACCCTTGCCGATATAGACCTTTTCCAGGCTGGCGACGATTTCCTCGGCGCGCGGCTCGATGCTGATCGGCGCGGAAAACAAGGCATGTCCGCTGCGCGCGGCGCGCGACAACTGGTAGGACACGATCTCGTTCATGCGCTGGATCTGCGCGGCCACTTCGCGACGCAGCTCGGATTCGTCCGCGCCCGAATCCAGCCGCGAGCGCATTACCGCCAGCGGGGTCTTCAAACTGTGGGCGAGGTCGGCCAGCGTGTTGCGGCTCTGGTCGAGGTGCGTGTATTCGCTTTCGATCAGGCCGTTGATGCTGTCGGTGATCTGCTGCAGTTCCGGCGGGTGGCGACCCGACAGGCGATCGGCCACGCCGCGGCGAACGCGCGAGAGTTCGCCTTCAAGTACGCGCAGCGGTTGCAGGCTCCAGCGCAAGACCAGCATCTGCACCAGCAACAACAGCACCGCAGCCATGCCCAGGTAGCCCCACAAGGAGGCACGGAACACGCCGACCTGGCGGTCGAGTTGTTCGGCGTCTTCGTAGATGGCGATGGTGAAACGGGTGATGGTGCCTTCCTGCCCGGTCTCGCCTTGTTCCCAGGCCACGCCGGTGCTGAAGCGGTAGTACTTGTGCAAGACGCCCTTGTCGTCGACGAAGCCTTCAAGCTCCGGTTCGAAGCGCTGCTCGCCCGCCTTCAACAATTCCGGCTCGGGCAGGTTGCGGCCCAGTACCGACGGCGAATTCCAATGCAGGGTCTTGCCGCGCACCACCGCATACAGGCCGCTGCCCGGCTGGCGGAAACGCGAGTCGGGCGCCTGCCCTTCGGGCGGCTCGATCAGCTGGCTGTCGCGGGTGAATTCGAATGCGCCCAGGTAGGCGTAGGCGTCATTCTGCAGGCGTTCCTGCAGGTTGCTGATGGCCGTGCGCTGGAAGGCCTGGTCCAGCGCAATGCCGGTCAACCCCAGAAAGGCAACCAGGCCAAGGCTCGCCGCAAGCAGCTGGCGTGCATGCAGTGAAAGTGCACGCCTTGCCACTCGCGGGGCCTTCGCGACCTTATTCGCTACGCGGGATAGCGAACCGATAACCGCGGCCACGGACCGTCTCGATCGGCTTCAATTCGCCTTCCGGATCGAGCTTCTTGCGCAGGCGGCCGATGAAGACCTCCAGCACGTTGGAATCACGATCGAAATCCTGCTGGTAGATGTGCTCGGTCAGGTCGGCCTTGGACACCAACTCGCCGGCATGCAGCATCAGGTACTCGAGCACCTTGTATTCGTAGCTGGTCAAATCAACGCCTGCGCCATTGACGCTGACAGTCTGCGCGGAAAGATCCAGGCTGACCGGGCCGCAATCGAGCGCGGGCTTGCTCCAGCCTGCGGCGCGACGCAGCAGCGCATTGATGCGGGC
>JAPLSI010000043.1:0-10705 GCA_026398715.1 Gammaproteobacteria bacterium | reverse complement strand
CCTGCCAGCTCGAACGCGCGGTCAGGATGAGGATCGGGAATTTCTTGCCTTCAGAACGCAGGTTGCGAACCAGGTCCATGCCCGACATCTTGGGCAGGCCAAGGTCGATCACGGCGACGTCGAACGGAAGTTCGCGACCGTGGTACAGGCCTTCTTCGCCATCGGCTGCGGCGTCAACGGCAAAACCCTCGCGCTTGAGGCGGGCGGTTAGCGTTTCCCGGAGCGGGGCTTCGTCTTCGACCAGCAAAATACGCATGTCGTCTCCTCGGGTGGATCCGGCTGCGAGCCAGATCCGATTACTGTGGCGGGTCTTCGTCCGAATCGCTGGACGATTGTTTTTGCTTGTCCCTGCCTTTGGCAGGGCGATCCCTGGTCGGTGGATTGCTGGGGTCGTCCTGCACGACGCGCACGCGGCCGTCTGCCGTCAGAACCTTCAGGCGATACACCTCGCGCCCGTCACGTTGCATAGGTTCAGCCCGAAGGACCTCACCGCCAGTCTGCCGTTCCACCCGCCGGACAGAGTCCGGCAGGGAGCCACGGTTACCCTTCGCCGGCGCCTGGGCAGGGCCCTGGGACGGCGGATCGGTTGGCGGGGATTGCGCCCAAACGCTGCCCGTTCCGACCAGGATGGCCGCAACAAACAGGGTTTTGACACTTCGAGTAAAGCTAAACATGCGCCGGGATGGTATCCGATGAAAGTGAACAAGCCAAAGCTTGATGGGCGGAGTTTGGGGCTCAGGCGATGAATTCGGTCTGAACCTGAACGGACAAGGTTCAGTAAACCTCGGCCACGCAGCAGCGCAGGGAGCCGCCGGCCTTCTCAATCTCGCTCATGTCCACGGACTGCAGCGTGAAGCCGGCCGAGGCCAGGATGGCGCGATTACTGGGGCTGAGCGCCCGGGCGCCGGCCTGGCTCATCCAGACGGTGTCCTCGGACAGGGCCAGGCAGTTGCCGGCAAAGGCGGTCTTCTCGGCGTCGCTGAGGCGCAGGGCCTGGCGTGGGTACAACTCGGCGATGGCCTGGGCGACGGCGGGATCGGCGAAGCCGTCGTCGGCGATGACGGCCGCCCGGCCGGCCAGGATGCTGAGCACGACATTGCTGTGGTACTCGTGCGGGGCCAGGTCGAACATCAGCGTGGCGCGCAGGCCGAAGGCCTCGTGCATCGCGGCGGCGCCGGTGGCATCGCAGCGTTCCGACAGGCCGCAGAAACCCAGGCCGCGGCGATGGTCGATGACCAGCGAGCCGGTGAGTTCGCAGATGCCGGGTTGTTTGCGCAGGTCCACTTCCTCGTATCGCAAGACATCGCGAAAAAATCCGCGAATGTCGTCGCGTTCCACTTCCGCCTGTCGCACCGGATGGCGCATGTGGCCGAGGATGAGCCTGCCGCGCGCGGTCGCGAACACGTTGTTGGGGAATTGGGCATCGGGTGTTTTTTCGTTGCCGGGAAAACAGATGGCCGGCAGCGTTTGCGACAGCGCGCGCTGTAAATTGCGGTGTTGCGCAAGAGCCAACTGCGGGTCCACCGAAACGCGCAGATCCATGTAAAGGTTGTCGCTGGCCGATTGTTCGGCCAGCGAGAAACCTTCCGGCGCAATCAGGAAAGCCGCCTTCGCGGTGGCCGGGCCAAAATCGGTGGGCGCATTGCGGGCGAAGTCGCTGAACTGGCCGATGTCGCGAGTGATCACGCCGCTTGCTCCGAAGGTTGGGTTGCTGCAATGGCCTTTTCCAGCAGCGCCAGCCCGGCGTCGCTGCGCGGCGCGCCTTCGCTGAGGATCTGCCGATAGGCGCGGCCGCCAGGCTGCGCATGGTAAAGGCCGAGGATGTGTCGGGTGATGTGCTTGAGTGCGAGGCCCTTGTCGAGATGGCGCTGCACGTAAGGCAGGTACTCGCGCAACAAGGCTTCGCGCGTGCGCGGCGCGCGACCCGACAGCGCGCAGTCGAGCAGATGCAATCGGTAGGGTTCGTGGTAAGCCATGCGGCCAATCATCACGGCATCGACATGCGCGAGTTGTTCGACGCAGGCCTCCACCGTGGCGAGGCCGCCATTCAAGCTGATGCGCAGCGCGGGGCGTTCCTGTTTCAGCCGGTGCACCCAGTCGTAACGCAGCGGCGGGATGTCGCGATTTTCCTTGGGCGACAGGCCGCTGAGCCAGGCCTTGCGCGCGTGCACGATGAAGTCCTGGCAGCCCGTGGCGGCGACCGTGTCCACGAATTGCAGGAAGGCGTCGTAGTCCTCCTGTTCGTCGACGCCGAGACGGCACTTCACGGTGACTGGAATCTTTACCGCTTCAATCATGGCGGCGATGCAATCGGCGACGAGCGGTGGTTCCTTCATCAGGCAGGCGCCGAAGCGCCCGGCCTGCACGCGGTCCGACGGGCAGCCGACGTTGAGGTTGATTTCGTCGTAGCCCCACTCCTCGCCCACGCGTGCTGCGTCGGCCAGATTCGTCGGGTCGCTGCCGCCGAGCTGCAGTGCGACCGGGTGTTCGCTGTTGTCGAAGCCGAGCAGTCGTTCGCGATCGCCGTGCAGGATCGCCTGGGCGTGGACCATTTCGGTGTACAGCAACGCATCCGGCGCCAGCACGCGATGGAACGCGCGGCAATGGCGATCGGTCCAGTCCATCATGGGGGCAACCGAAATTTTCGGGCTCATCGGAATGCGGGGCTCGCTGGGCGACAAAGCAGGATCAGGACAAGCCTACTCGGTGGCGGGGACCTTGAGTGGCCCCACATTCACCTGGCCCTTGGGCAGTTCTTTCCAGTCTTCCGCCTGCCAGGCCCAATAGGCCTCGGGCTGCCAGAACTTTTCCTGGAAGTACTGGCTGCCATCGAGCGTGAAATCACCCGTCGGGCCGGGGATGGTAATGGTCACCGCGCCGACGAAACCGGTGCGGCTGCCGACGGAATTGCTGCGCGCATTGCGAAGCAAGCGTTCCAGTCGCGGCTTGGCGACCTTGTCGCCGAATTCGGCGTAAACGGGCTGCCCGACGATGATCGCCTGCGCGCGCTCGGCCTCGGACAACGCCGCCCACAGGCGCTCGCGATTCACCAGCATCGTCTTGAAATGACGCTCGGCGGCAAGGTCCATCCAGGCATAGCCCAGCGGCTTGTCCACCGGCACGCCCTGCCCGTTCCAGTGCATCTCGGCAATCATCCCTTGGGACGGCTTGTCGGCATAGCGCGCCGCACGCTGGAAATGGGTCATCGCCTTCGCATAGTCGGCTGCCTGGTAGGCCGTCAGGCCGAGCAAGCGGTAGCGCAGGTCCGGATGCGCCGACAGGAAGGAATCGGTGTTCATGATCTGCCGGTCGAGCTGGTTGGCCGTGACCGACTGCGCATTCGCGCCGGCGGCCGCAGTGCAGGCAACGAGTGCGACGAAACCTACTCGCATCAGCAAACTGTTCTTCACTTTTCGGCATCCGGGAAATGCGAGGCACGCATCGTAAGGCAATTGTTGCCCGTCCCACCGTGTTTCGGGAGTGACGGTGGTGATGCTGATTCCGGAGTGGCCGGATTGCGGCCGCCTTGCCGTTTTGGGGGAAATGGGTGCGGCGTTGTCCGCTGGGGAAACTTGGATGAAACGAAGCCTGGTATGCGCGGCGCTGATGGCAGCCGCGGCGGTAGGTGGCGCGACTGCGTGCGAGCCGCACGAGCAAGTGGCCATCCACGGCAGTTTCTGGGAACGCGGCCAGGACCGCACCGACCTGACGGCACGATTGGCCCCGGGCGAAAGCAAGCGCTTCGAAATCAGCGGCCAGCGTTCGGTCGAGATCGCTCGCAACAAGGCAGGCCGATCGACCATCAAGCTACGTGACCCGAAGGGCAACGCGCTGCACTTCGCGTGGCTCGACAGCCATGACAAACCGTTCCGACTCGCCGTTTGCGAGAAGCGCATCGAGCTGGCCAGTCCCGCAACCGAGATCGATACGGTCTGCGCTGCGCGCGGCTAGCCCCAGGGCCAGCCGCGCCAGTTCATCGGAAGCCCGGATCCCGTTTCACGCGCCCGGCTTGCGCCGGAACACCAGTGCATCGGGCTGGTCACCGGACTGGATGCCCAGCCGGTCGCCTTCCAGCATCATCTGCCCCGCGCCGCCGAGCAACTGCAGGAAACGCATCTCCTGCTCGTTCAACGCGGCTTCCGCGCAAGCCATGCGCGTAACGGCGATGGCATTCGGCGCACTAAGCACCAGCTTGCCCTCGGGCGTGACCTGCGCCGAACCGCTGTAGCGGTTGCAGGAAGCCGACCCCGCGATTCGGCCCGGCTCGGGGAAGGTGAGGGTCGGCTTGTTGCCACTCTCGACCACCGGCGTGCCGCCCAGGCTCACCAACTCCCATTGCGAGCCTTGCACCGACGCGACGTCGAAGGCGGCGGCGGATCCATCGCTGGCGCCGTCGCTGCCATGGGTGCTGCAAGCAGCCGCCAACATCGCCAGCCCCATCATCATTGTCATCCGGAGGCGCGCCATCACTTTTCCATGAATCGACGGTAGGTCAGCCCGGCCAATACCGCGCCCGCGATCGGCGCGACCCAGAACAACCAAAGCTGCTGCAACGCCCAGCCGCCCACGAAAATCGCGGGGCCGGTGCTGCGTGCCGGATTCACCGACGTATTGGTGACCGGAATGCTGATCAGGTGGATCAGCACCAATGCCAGGCCGATGGCCAGGCCGCCGAAGCCCGCCGGCGATCGCGGATGCGTCGCACCCAGGATGACGATCAGGAACATGAAGGTCAGCACGACTTCGGTGATCAAGGCCGACTGCATCGAATACCCGTTCGGCGAATGGTCGCCGTAACCGTTGGATGCGAATCCGCCGGCGGTGCTGAAGTCGGCGTTGCCCGAAGCGATCAGGTACAGGATGCCGGCGCCAGCGATGCCGCCCAGTACCTGCGCAACGATATAGCCGGGCAGGTCCGCAGCCGGAAGTCGGCCCGCCGCCCAGCAACCGAATGAAACCGCAGGATTGAAATGCCCGCCTGAAATCGAACCCAGCGCATAGGCGCCGGTAACCACCGTCAGGCCGAAGGCCAATGCCACGCCGGCATAGCCGATGCCCACGTCGGGCACGCCTGCCGCCAGGACCGCACTGCCGCAACCACCCAAGACCAGCCAGAACGTACCCAGGAATTCCGCGAACAATTTCTTGCCCATCTCCCCTTCCCCTTCGTTGTTTGGAAAACCGTATCAAATGCCGGACAGGTGCGCCAGCGACGCGGCGTTGGCCTCCCAGTTGCTGCCGTCGAACGGCTCGACCGTAATGGAGTCGTAGCTGCCCTCGTCCAGGCAGCGCGCGTTGACATCCACGCCGTCGGGATTGGAGCGAGGGATGTAGAAACTCTTCACGCCACAGGCGCGGCAGAAGCGATGCTTCGCCACGCCGGTGTTGAAGGTGTATTCGGTGATGAATTCCGCGCCGCGCAGGAGGCGGAAACGCGAGGCAGGCACGATCAGGTGCCAGAAGCCGCTGGTGCGGCACATCGAACAATTGCAGTCCTGCACGACCAGGTCGCGCGGCGCGTCCACTTCAAAAACAACGCGGCGGCAATGACAGCCGCCGCGATGGGTTACCAGTGCTTGATCGGTTTCAGGCATGCAGCATCACTCAGGGCTTGTTGCCGTTGCCCTTGCCCTTGTCCGACTTGCCCTTGTTGGACTTGTCGGAATTACCCTTGCCCTTGTTGTCCTTGTCGCCGTCGTACAGCAGGACGCCGTCGTCCTTCTTGCCCGAATTACCGGGGCTGCCCTTGTGGCTCTTGTACTTGCCGCTGGACTTGCCGACCTGGCCCTTCAGCGCATGGAACTCCGCCGAACCGGGCTTGATGCCCATGCGCTGCGCAACCACGCCCCAGCCTTGTCCGCGGTTCTGGTCGTATTGCTTGACCACGTCGCCGCACGGGCGGCGCAACTGGTAGGCCAGGGCACACGCGTAATAGACATCGCCCGGATTCCAGCGACGCTCGTTGAGCAGGTCGTTCACCAGGTAGCGCGGCGCGCCGAAGCTGTTGACCATATCGTCCACGAAGTAGTCGCGGTCGTTGCGGCCGTAATCATTCATGTAGCCCAGTTGCGTGTCGAGGTAGACATCGCCGGTGCGCGGGTTGTAGCTGATGACCTGGGATGCGACCGCGCCGGAAAGCGACAGGCCCAGTGCCAGGGTAAGCAGTGCGTTCTTGATTTTCATGGCGTTGCTCCTTGAAGTGGGCCTAGTCTGAACGCAGCGCATGAATTCCCCCTTAAGGCGTTTCAGAGCCGTCATGGGCGGTAACGCATGGCCTGGGCCGACCTTTGGCCGTCGCCGTCGGGCGATTCCAGCACGCTCTCCGGGCGCGGCACAAGGCGGGTGTCCACGCCCGGAAGGAATCAACCTGGCTTAACCCCACTGCCCGCATCGGTGCGTTCAAGGCTGTGACCCACCTTCGGAGAACGCCATGCAGATCGCACACGCCCCGCCCCGCCCACTGTCCCTGGACCCCAAGCGCATCGCCGCGACCAGCGCGGCCATCGTGGTGCACGTGGCGGTGCTGATGATGCTGATGATGCCGGCGCAGGTCGCGCCGCCCAAGGTGGTCAAGGACACGCCGATGGTGGCCACGCCGATCGAGCCCATCCTTCCGCGGACACCGCCGCCGCCACCCGACTCTGCGCGGCCACGGCCCGTCACGACCCAGACGCCGCTGCCCCCTGCGCCGGTGCAGGTGGCCGTTGAAAACACCGAGCCGCGACCCGTCGACATCTTCGTGGACCGCACGACCACCGAGGAGGTGGAGACGACCACGTACGTGGAGCCGGCCACGCCCAGCTTCGCGCAGATCCGCGCCGACCTCGCGCCGCCGCCGACTTACCCCGCGCAAGCACTGCAGCGCCGACTGACTGGCCTGGTCATGCTTCGCGTCCTGGTGGACGAAACCGGCAAGCCGGTCAGCGTGGATGTCGAAACCAGCAGCGGCCAGCGCCTGCTTGACGATGCCGCAGTCAAGTTCGTCCTGAAGCGCTGGCATTTCGTGCCGGCCATGCAGGGCGGACGCGCCGTCCAGGCCTACGCGTTGGTGCCGATCAGTTTCGAGCTGCAGCGCTGACCGAAAACCGCGGGACGCTCAGGCAATCAACAAGCCGAGCGTCCATGCGGCCAGCCCCAACGCCAGCATGCCGAAGGCAACGGCGGCCACCATGGAGCCCAGGCCCAGCACGCGCGCCATCACGCGCTGGCGTGGGCTGAGTACGTGGTATTCGGTACCGTAGGCGGTGCCGGCCGACAGGCCGAGCATGGCGAACATGGCGCTGGCCATTCCCGCGACTATCGCTGCGATCCCCCAGGCCCACCAAGGCATGTCAACTGCCTCCCGCGCAAATTTGCATCCGCATGCTCAGGGCCTGCGGCGCAATTGTGCCGCATCGGCGGCATCCAGTGCGGCGACCACGTCGATCAACGCATCGGTGACCGAAACGAAGAACTGCGGTTCGATGTTTGCGAAGGTATCGCCGGGGCTGTGGTAATCGTCGTGGTCGGCCACGCCGAAATACAGGAACGGAATATCGCGCTGGTGGAAAGCGCCATGGTCGGACTGCATCGTCCAGTCCTCGTCCACCCGGTAGAAGCCGGGTTTGTCATGCCCGTAAAGGATGGTGGCGGCACTGTCGGCACGAACCTTGTCGAGCAGCGGGCGCAGATGCGGATTGGCATGCAGGCCGCTGGCGAAGATCTCGCCGTCCTCGTTGCGCGACACCATGTCGAAGTTCACGTTGAGCAACACCGACTGCAGGGGCAGCGGCGGATCATCGACGAACGCGAAGGCGCCCTTCAGTCCCGACTCCTCGGCATCGAAGCCCACGAACACCAGCGTATGCCGCGGTGGATTGGCCCGGAAATACCGGGCGACCGCCAGCATTGCCGCCACGCCCGAGGCGTTGTCGTCGGCGCCTGGATACAACTTGCCCCGACGCAGGCCCAGGTGGTCGTAGTGGGCGCTGACCACGATCACCGAATCGGGATCGACCGTGCCGCGGATCTGGCCGACCAGGTTGACGCCCGATACGGGCGTGCGTTCTTCCCAGAATTTCGCGCGCCAAAAACGGATGCCGCGACCAGGCGTGAAAGTGAAGGGATGCTCGAAGCTTGCGCCCACTGGCTCCAGCCCGGTGTCGCGGAAGCGCTGCAACACGTAGTCGCGGGCCTTCTTTCCGCCCGGCGTGCCCACGGCCCGTCCCTCCATGGCCGGGTCTGCCAGCGTGCGCACGTCGGCCAGCAGGCTGGCGGAATCCACGCTGGACGGCTCCGTCGTTCGATCGCGCTTCGCCAACTCGGCCCGCTGCGCAGCCAGTTCCTTCGGCGTGGTATCGAGCTTTTTCGAAAGCGGCAGGGCAATCACGACCAGCGCGATCATCATCACCAGGCGCAGCGCCCATTTGCGCTTGCGATTCAATGGTTTCATCGGCTCAGCCCTTGCGTGATTGCAGCAGCGACAATGCAGCGGGGATCTCGCCGGGGCTGGCGATATCGACATATCGGGGATGCTCGCCGGCCAGGCCCGTTTCCATCTCGTGCGCCCAGGTGATGTGGTACGGCATGTACACGCCCCAGCCACCGAGGGCCACCACCGGCTCGATATCGGAACGAAGCGAATTGCCCACCATCGCGAATCGGTCGGGCGACAGCGAAAACTCGCCCAGCACGCGGCGGTAGGTGGCCTCGTCCTTTTCCGAAACGATTTCGATGCGGTGGAACAGGTCGGCCAGCCCTGATCGCGCCACCTTGGCCTCCTGGTGGAACAGGTCGCCCTTGGTGATCAGCACGACCTGGAAATCGCGCGCCACCTGGGCCACGGCCTCGCGAATGCCGGGCAACAGTTCCACCGGATGCGACAGGACTTCCTTGCCCAGGCGCAGCAGTTCCTGCACGTCGGTGGCGCTGATGCGCGCATCGGTGATTTCGATCGCGGTCTCGATCATGGACAGTGTCATGCCCTTGGCGCCATAACCGAACAGGCGGATGTTCCGCTTCTCGGTTTCGAGCAGGCGCTCGTGCAGGCGCGCGTCGGCCAGGTCCACGTAAGCCCCGACAAGGCGCTCGAATTGGTCATGCACTGTCTGGTAGTAGCCTTCGCTGTGCCAGAGGGTGTCGTCGCCGTCGAATCCGACCAGTTCAATCATGGTTGTCGCGCGTCGTGGGGGAACGGCGAATTCTAGCAGGCAAAAAAAAACAGGCCGGCCGATCAGTCGGGCAACTTGTCCAGCTTCCAGGTGCTGACGTTGCGCGCGGTTCCGGCTTCCACGCGCCGCTGGTGGCTGAGCTTGATGGGCAGGCCGGACTTGCGCTCGACCACCACCGTGGCCTGGTCGGTCAGGATGAAGCCTTCCGGCAGTGCCTGCTTGTTCTTGTCGGACACCGGCTGTCCCATCAAGGACTCGACGATCTTCCACATGATCGGCGCGGCCTTGACCGGGTCGATCTCCTGCTTCCACTCGATGGTGACGGTGCCTGCGCGATCGTCCGTGCCGGCAAGGCGGAAACTGCCCTTGGTGGGGATCAGGTCGGCCGACCAGGGGCTGGGCAGGTAGTCCTCGTAGACGCGCGGCTCGCCGCGCTTGAGCGAGGCGGCCGTGAAGAAATTGAAGATGGCGATGTTCTTGCCCAGGGTGTTGGAGATGGCATGTTCATTGGTCATGCGCTCGAGCGCCGGCACGAATTTTTCGCGCAGCCCGGCTTCATCGGCCTTGGCCAGTTCCGGTCGCGCCCTGGCCTGTTTCACCATGATCGGCAACATCACCTCGCGCATCGCCTCGCCAAGGACCTTCCAGTTGCGCAGGCGCCGGTAGGCGCCGTCGGGCTCGAGTTCGGCCTCCAGCGCGAGGCCGCGAAAACGCTCCTGCAGCTGCGACACCATTTCCTTCTCGGCATCCGAACTTTCGGTATCTCCCGAGATGGCAACCCGCGACGAGTCGGTGTGCCAGGCCTGCAGGAATCCCTTTGGCCCGGCTTCGACGATCTTTATCGAATCCACTTCGTGCGTCTCGATGCGCTGCATCTTTCCCGCGCGGGTTTTTTCCTGCACGACCACCGACTGGTAGCGATGCGAGTCGCCGATCTTCCACGGCAGCGGCAACGTGACGGTGGCGATGGCCAGCGACGGAAACACGATGGCAACGAGCAGCAGCGACAAGCAGGTCTTGCGCGAATCCATCTTTCATTTCCCCGGCGTTGGTGCCTGCGCAGTCGAGCGCGGGTCGCGCGCTGGGGCAGGTATCGGCAATGTTCGCATAGCGCGACGAGACGCGCTGGTTTACCACACAGTCAGCGTGGAGCGCCGTCCATTCAGAATCGCTCGTGCATCCTGCGGCCAACCCAAGGCAAGCAGGAAGCTGACCAATGAATCGCAAGATGCAACGGAGTGCCATCGCACTTTCAATCCTCCTCGCACCGTCGGTGATGGCTGCGGTTCCAGCCCCGGCAAGCGCTGCGCCTGCCGACACGACGCTGCGCGCCCAGGTCCTGCTGGACCGCGCCTATTTCTCGCCGGGCGAGATCGACGGCGCCGCCGGCTCCAACCTGCGCCGCGCGGTCAATGGCTTCCAGGCCAACCGCGGACTCAGCGTCACCGGCGAGCTCGATGCCGCGACATGGACCGCGCTCAACGCCGACGCCGCGCCGGAACTCGAGACCTACACCATTGCTGCGACCGACGTCGCGGGGCCGTTCAATGCCATCC
>JAPLSI010000200.1 GCA_026398715.1 Gammaproteobacteria bacterium | reverse complement strand
CCGATGAATGGCGCCATGACCGCGAATTGCCGTGGCATCTGCTCGACGATCCACGTCATGCCGGCATCAGTAATCTGATCCGGGATTTGAATGCCTTGTACCGGCAACAACCGGCATTGCATCGGAAAGATTGCGAAGCCGACGGTTTTGAATGGCTGGTCGGTGATGATGCCGCCAATTCGGTTTACGCCTGGCAACGCTTCGATGGCCATGGCGGCCGTGTCATCGTGATCTGCAATCTCACACCGGTGCCGAGACCGGGATACCGGATCGGCCTTTCCAGTTCGTCTCCGGCCGCATGGCGCGAGATTCTCAACACGGATTCAAGACACTATGGCGGCAGTGATCTCGGTAACGGTGCAGGCATTCTAAAGGCCGAGCCGGTGATGGCACATGGCCATGCGCAGTCGATTGCCGTTGATCTGCCGCCATTGGCTACCCTGTTTCTGGTACCGGCATGAACGCAATAACCCTCGAAAGCCTGGAACCTGGACGCCAGGAAAAATTGGGTGCGGTCTGCAGTGATGAAGGCGTGCGTTTTGCCGTATTTTCACAACGCGCCGAAGCGATAGAGCTGTGTGTTTTTGATGGCAGCGGCACCCATGAATTGAAACGTTACCGCCTGTGCGGTCCGGATGATGGCGTCTTCCATGGCCTGCTGCGCGGCGCAAAACCCGGCCTGCTGTATGGCTATCGCGCACACGGCGTTTATAAACCCGAGCATGGCCGCCGTTTCAATCCGCATAAGGTATTGCTAGACCCCTATGCCAAGGCGATTTCCGGCCACTTTGACTGGCAAGACCAACATCAAGGCTGTCTGAGCGACCATCCCGAAGGCGATCGTTTCCCCGATCCCTGTGATAACGCCGGCAGCGCATTGAAGAGCGTTGTCCTTTCCGATCCCGGACTGGCACCGGGGTTCGCCAATCGGCCGCGCTATCCGGTTGCGGAATTGGTCATCTACGAATTGCACGTGAAGGGTTTCAGCATGGGCTTGCCCGGCATTCCCGATTCCTTGCGAGGCACCTTTGCCGGACTGGCGCATCCGGCCGCCGTCGCCTATTTCAAGAAACTCGGCATTACCACACTGTCTTTGATGCCGGTTCAACAATGCCTGAGTGAACGGCATCTGGCTGAGCGCGGCATGGTCAACTATTGGGGCTACAACACCCTCGGATTCTTCTGTCCGGATCCGCGACTATGCGCCGCCAAAACACCCGAAGCACAGATCGAAATGTCGTGTTCAATCACAGCGTCGAAGGCGACGGCGGCGGTCCGACCATCAGTTTCCGCGGCCTTGACAATGCCAGCTGGTACATGTTGGCCGCCGATGACCGTAGCCGTTATGAAAACATCAGCGGTTGCGGCAATACCCTGCGTATCGCGCATCCGCGGGTGACGCAATTCGTGATGGATGTTCTGCGGTTTTGGGTTGAGCGCATGGGCGTGGATGGTTTCCGTTTTGATTTGGCTCCGGTGTTGGGCCGCACCCGGCAGGGATTCGACGCCTCGGCACCGTTTTTCGCGGCACTGCGGCAGGATCCGGTGTTGGCGTCGGTGCATTGGATTGCAGAGCCCTGGGATACCGGCGCCGGCGGCTATCAGCTTGGTCGTTTCCCCGGAAAATTTTTGGAGTGGAATGATCGCTTCCGCGACAGCGTGCGTGGCTATTGGTTGGGTAAAGGCGTCAGCCGCGGTGAGTTCGCGCGCCGGGTCACCGGCTCAAGCGATCTGTTCCATTACGGACAAAGACAGCCGACCGCCAGTGACAATTTCGTGGCGGCCCATGACGGCTTCACGCTGCGCGATACAGTCAGTTATTCGCGGAAATACAATGACGCCAATGGCGAAGGCAACCGCGACGGACACGCCCATGAAATCTGCGGCAATTTCGGTATTGAAGGCGAAACCGACGATCCGGCGGTCCGCGAAACCCGCCTGCGCGTTCGACGCGCTTTGATTGCCACCACGTTGCTGGCCCAGGGCACGCCCATGCTTTGTGCCGGTGATGAATTCGGAAACAGTCAAAACGGCAATAACAACGCCTATTGTCAGGACAATCCTGTCGGCTGGCTGGACTGGAATGCGGCGTCTGAAGAAGCAGACACCCAGCTGCTGGTCGGCAAATTGACAGCATTGCGTAAAAAAAATCCACTGCTTCGGCAAGCACGTTGGTTCGCCGATGAAGGCGACACCGGCGATACGCCGCAGTTGCACTGGTATACGCACA
>JAPLSI010000082.1 GCA_026398715.1 Gammaproteobacteria bacterium | reverse complement strand
GGTCAGCGACTTCGAATACGAGTTCCAGATGGCCGGCATGAACCGCCAGCTGATGCCGGAAGTCGAGACCCTGTTCCTGACGCCGAGCGACCAGTACCAGTTCATCAGCGGCACCTTCGTGCGCGAGATCGCCGTGCTGGGCGGGGATGTCTCGAAGTTTGTCGCGCCGATGGTGCTGCAGCGCCTGCAGCAGCGCGTCGCGCAAAGCTGAGGGCGGGAGAACACCATGGCCCTGCGCATCACCAGCGAATGCATCAACTGCGATGTCTGCGAGCCCGAGTGCCCGAACCAGGCGATCTCGATGGGCGAGGAGTTCTATGTCATCGACCCGGAGCGTTGCACCGAATGTGTCGGCCACTTCGGCGAGCCGCAGTGCGTGCAGGTCTGCCCGGTCGAGTGCATCCCGCTGAACCCGGACCACGTCGAATCCCCGGAGCAGCTGATGGCCAAGTACGAGCGGCTGCAGAAGACGGCGCTGCCGCGGCTCGTGGTCGGCTGAGCCTGGTCAGTCCGCTGCCGGCTCGGCTGCGGGCGGCTTGGGCGGGCGGGGCGGCTTCGGGCGCTGCGGCCCGGCGTGCAGCACCATCGTGGCCTTGGTCATGTCGCCGGCCAGCAGGGTGTCCAGCGCTTCCATCGAACGGTCGATGCAGCCTTCGATCGCCTCTCGCTCGGTCGCTGGCGGCTTGCGCAGCACGAAATCCGCCACTTCGGCACGCACACCCGGATGCCCGATGCCCAGCCGCAGGCGCCAGAACGCCGGGGATCCGAGCTGGGCCTGGATGTCCTTCAGGCCATTGTGACCTGCGGCGCTGCCCCCTTGCTTGAGCTTCATCTGGCCTGGCAGGAGATCCAGTTCATCGTGCACGACGAGGATCTCTTCCGGGGCGATCTTGAAGAACCGCGCCAGAGGAGCCACCGACTTGCCCGACAAATTCATGTAGGTCATCGGCGTGATGAGCCAGATCGGCCCGTCCGGGCGGTTCACGCGCGCCACCAGTCCGTGGTAGGCCCGGTCGGCCTGCAGATGGGTGCCAAGGCGGCGCGCGACCGCGTCGATCCACCAGAAGCCGGCGTTGTGCCGGGTGGACTCGTATTCATGACCCGGATTGCCCAGGCCGACCAGCAGACGGATCATGGTTTCGACTCCCTGGGTGACACCCCAGTCCCAGAACGAGAAAAGCCCCGCCGGGGCGGGGCTTGCGGGCTGCACGCCGTGGCGTGCGTTCCGAGGCAGGAATTACTTCTTGCCCTTCTTGCCCTTGACCGGTGCCGGAGCGACCGCGGCCACGATGACTTCCTCGACGATGGCCACGGGCGTGGCGATGACCGGGTTCTTGAAACCGTGGGTCAGCACCTTGACGCCGTTCGGCAGGGCCAGGTCGTTGACATGCAGCGACTTGCCCAGGGTCATGCCACCCAGGTCCACAGTCAGGAATTCCGGCAGCTGTTCGGCCAGGCACTCGATGTGCAGTTCCGACACCACGTGGGTGATGGTGCACTTCTCGAGCTTGACGGCCGGCGAGTCGGCTTCATTGATGAAGTGCAGCGGCACCTTCTTGCGCAGGCGGGTGGTGGCGTCGACGCGCTGGAAGTCCGCGTGCAGCACCAGCGGCTTGAACGGGTGCATTTGCAGCGCGCGCAGGACGACCTTGGTCGTTTCGCCGCCGAGTTCCATCTCCAGCACGGACGAATGGAACACTTCCTTCGTCAGCGCGTGGAACAGGGCGTTGTGATCGAGTTCGATCTGGGCGGGCGAGGCCGTGCCACCGTAGACGATGGCGGGAACCTTGCCGGCGATGCGCAGGCGGCGGCTCGCTCCGGTCCCCTGCAGCTCGCGCGTGAATGCGACGAATTTCATGTGGTTTCTCCAAAAGAGGAAGGTGCCCGCGACCAGGCACCCGGGGTAGTGCAGATCAGAAGTTGTTGTTCTGCTCTGCGAAAAGGGAGGTCACCGATTCGCCATCCGAGATGCGACGGATGGTCTCGGCGAACAGGAAGGCC
>JAPLSI010000225.1 GCA_026398715.1 Gammaproteobacteria bacterium | reverse complement strand
ACTGCCCTTCAGCGTGTGGAACACGCGGCGGATGGGCCGCAACAGTTCGGCGTTGGACGGATCTTCGCGCCACGGCGGCAACAGCTGGGCGAGGTTCTCGATTTCTTCCTCGAATTCCTCAAGGAAGACTTCGCGGATTTCGTCGTCTATCTCTTCGCTGCTGGCGCCGTCGAAGCCAGGCACCAGATCGCCGACCATGCCGGTGAAGACGGTTTGGGGCGCGCGGGTTTCGGAGGCGAGGTCGAATGCGGGGACGGCGGGCGACGCGGCGGCAGCCGTTTCGGCCGGCATCGCAGGCGATTGCGGCGCCGCTTCGGATTCGACAGGGCTGGGCTGCGCGGCAGGCGCGGGCGCCTTGGAGATGGGCGTTGGCGCGGCAGTGGGCGCGGCGGCGCGGTTTTCCGCGGACAACGGCCAGTAGCCGAGCGAAGTCAGGCTCTGCCTGGCCACTTCAAGGATCTGGTCGCGATTCGGGCGACGGTCACGCAGCGCCTCGAGGAAATATTCAAGGCTGGCCAGTGCATCGGCAAGCCGGTCCATCTGCTGGCCGCTGGGCACATGCTTGCGACGCAGCAGTTCATTGTCGGTGAACTGGCGCACGCCGACCAGGTAATCGGCGGGCACGGGCAGGTTGAGGATGCGCAGCGCGCCTGACACTTCGCTCAGCAGGCGCGGCACTTCCACCAGTTGCCGGTGGTCCCAGTGCGTCTCGACGAAGCCGACGAAACTCTGCCGGGCCTGCGAGAAATTGACGATCGCTTCCTTCACCAACACTTCGAGCAGGCGACGCGATTCATTGCTGGTGCCGGTCGCGGTGTCGGTCGAAACGTCAGTCCCTTCCTTGCCCAGGCGCTCTACCTGGTCGTCCAGCGCGGCTTCCACGTACAACAGGGCGCCGGCGATATCGAGCAGGGTTTCCTCGTCGTCGCGGCGTTGGCCGTTGATGACATCGGTAATCGCGCTGCGCTGGTCCTGCACCACGCGGCGCGGAACCGCCAGGCCCAGCATGCCGAGGGTATCGGCGACGCGGTCCAGCGCTTCCACCTGCGCGTTGAGGTCGGCCGGCTTGGCGCCGGGCGTGCGCAAATGCAGGTCGAGCGAATCCTTTACCCGCAGCAGGTCGTCCTTGATGGCGACGGCGACGGTTTCGAGCAGGGCGCGGTTGTTGCCGGACAAGCTGCCGCGCGCATGCGCGAGCTCGGCTTCGCTCGGCTCGCTGCCGCTGAGCCCGAACACCTTGCGGATCTCGCCGATGCGGCCGACATCACTGCCTTCGTGCGCAACGAAATAAAGCAACTGCTTGGTCAATTCGATCGGCGGATCGGAGCGGAACGCAACGTCGCCACCATCGGCGAGGCGCTTGATCTCGCGCTCGACCTTGGCCAGCGCCTGCTTGAGCGGGTTGCTGATCGGGAAGGCGTTCTTGCCCAGCGCATCGAGCGTACCGGCAGCCACCCAGAACAGGCGGCGGGCGGGTTCGGCCGCGGTAATGGGCACGAGTTGTTCGCAGACGTCGGTCAGGTCGCGAATGGTGGCTGCGCTGTTGTCGTCCTTCAGCCAGCGCAGCAGCGCGCCCTGGAACAGGCCGCGCAAGGCTTCCGCGCGACGGGTGAGTTCAGCATGCTCCAGCGGAACCCCGGGACCCTGCGCCGACGGCGGCAAGGGACGCGACAGGTCCGGCGAGAACAACACGCTTTCGTTGAGGCCCTTCTCGCCGCGCGATTCGCGCAACTGGTTGAGCAAGGGCAGCAACACGATCGGGATGTCGCGATGGCCGCTTTGCAGGCGTTCCAGGTAATCGGGCAACTGCACGATGCCCTGCATCAGCACCGCGTAGGCGTTGTCGCGGTTCTCGACCTTGCCATCGACCAGCGCGCGCGACAGCTGCTCCATTTCCTCGGCAACCATCGCCGCGCCGTAAAGCTCGACCATGCGCAGCGTGCCCTGGACCTGGTGCAACAGGTCCGAGCAGGTGCGCAGCTCGGCCGGGCTCTCGCCTTCCTCGACGTAGTTCTGCAAGGCGTTTCGCGCCTGCCGCAGCGTCTCGTCGAGCTCGGGCTTGACCCAGGTAAGCGTGGTGAAATCGATGTTCTCGTGCAGCCTCATGCAGAGGTCCTGTATTTACCCGGGCGCGAGTCGCTGCGCCCGTGACTAGCCATTGCCATTCGAATCCGAGCCGATCAGAGCGCGGGCAGTTTGAAGTCGGCCACCGACCGACGCAGGTCGGTAGCGAGCTGCGCCAGGTTTCCGATGGACTCGGCGGTCTGGTTCGCACCTTGCGAGGTCTGCGTGGTGATTTCCTGAATCACCGACATGGTCGCGGTGATGTTGGTTGCCGCCACCGACTGCTGGCGTGCCGCGGTCGAGATGTTCTGAATGAGGTCTGCCAAGTCGTTCGAGACCTTTTCAATCTCGCCCAGCGCCAAACCTGCGTCTTCTGCCAAGCGTGCACCGGCCACCACTTCGGCGGTCGTCTGTTCCATCGACGACACCGCTTCGTTGGTATCGCTTTGAATGGTCTGCACCAGCGTCTCGATTCGCTTGGTCGCGTTCGATGCGCGTTCTGCCAGTCGTTGCACTTCGTCGGCCACCACCGCGAAGCCTCGGCCTGCTTCACCGGCGGATGCCGCCTGAATAGCGGCGTTAAGCGCCAGGATGTTGGTCTGTTCGGCGATGTCGTTAATCAGTTCAACGATCGAGCCGATTTCCTGCGAGCTTTCACCCAGTCGCTTGATTCGCTTCGAGGTTTCCTGAATCTGGTCACGGATGTTGTCCATGCCCTGGATCGTCTGGCGCACGACTTCGGCGCCTTTTGCAGCGATTTGCACCGATCGATGTGCCACGTCGGCCGACTCGGCCGAGTTGCGCGACACCTGGTCAATGCTGGATGCCACGTCCTTGATCTGCGCCGATGCCGAGGTGATCTGCTGCGCCTGGTGTTCCGCCGCTTCGGCCAGGTGCATCGCCGTTGCCTGGGTTTCCTGGGCGGCGGCTGCCACCTGCACCGCGGTTTCGTTAATGGTCGATACCAGGGATCGCAGCGCCTCGATGGCGAAGTTGATGGAGTCTGCGATCGCGCCGGTGATTTCCTCGGTAACCGTTGCCTTTACCGTCAAGTCGCCTTCTGCCAGCGAACCCATTTCGTCCAGCAGCCGCAAAATGGCTTCCTGGTTTCGCGAGTTGAGTTCCTTGGTGCTGTTCAGCGTCTGGAAGTCGCGGCGGCGCTGGACGTAGTAGAGGCCGATCAGGGCGACGACGGCCAGGGCGCTGGAAATGATCGCCCACAGGTTGTTGGGGTAAACGCGACCCTGGCTCGAGCCGAAGGTGATGAACAGCGCCTGGCTGTCTTCGAGCAGCACGTTGGAGTCGCCCGAGATCGCAGCCGAAGCGCCCTGCACCTCGAACAAGTCGGTCGACGACTGCAGGATGGAATCCATTTCCTTCAGCGAATCGGCATACAGCTTGTCCACCGAATTCACCGCGTCGAGCGCGGCCGTGCTGGTGACGCGGGCCACGCCCATTTCAGCGTTGCCGTCCTTCAGGCCGGCCAGCACCTGTCCGAACACCGCGCTATCGCGCGACAGCGCGTCGGCCGACGATACAGCGCGATCGCCACCGGCCAGGATTTCCGTTACGCGGCGGGCCATACGGTCGGCCAGCACGATCTGGCGGTTGGCCAGGTTGATCTGGGATGCCGGCGCGCCGGCATCGGACATGGCGCGCACCACTTCGTCGAGTCGGGCGGAAATCTGCGGGATACGGGCGTTGAACGCGGCCGCGGTATCGCTCAGGTTGACGATCTGTTCCTGGCTCTTGGTGATGCGGTCGGCGTCGGCCGACATCTTGGTCCAGATGGTGGTCACGCGCTTGAGAGCGCTGCTGACGCCCGGCTCGCGCACGCTGCCTTCGTAGCCCGGCACGCCGCTGCCGCCCTTGCGCAGGGCCGTCACGATGGCGTCGCTGCGGGTCTTGGTGTCCTTGAATTCCTCGAAGGACTCGGCGTTACCGCCTTCGACCGCCTCTCGCGAGTATTTCGCGAGCTGCTGCGACAGCACCTGCAGTTCCGCTGAAAGCTCGCGGGCCTTGTTTTCCTGGCTCGCCAGGTAACTGGCAACGATGAAGTTTGCCGCGAACACAATGAGGGCGACGACCAGGACAAGGCCCCACGCCTTGAATCCGAAGCTCGAGACCCGACCGGTGAACGAACTGGCTTTGCTGCTCATGACTGGACCCGCCCTCAAAGAAAAACAATGACCGCCTAGATGGTGGCCTGCCGAAATTCAGGCGTACGTGTCAGCGTCTGCATGCTGAACACCGCCCATGACGTATCTGCCAGGCGATACACCTGGCTGACGAAGTGGCCGTAGCGGCCTTCGTTTTCACCGGCCATCTCGGCCCGGTGCGAATCATTGAATGTGCGCTGGCCGAACAGTTCGTCGATCAACACGGCCACGTTGCCGCCGCTTTGCCGCACCACCAGCATGCGCTGGCCGTCATGGACGACCGTGCGCTCGCCTTCCAGGAACTGCTTGAGGTCCACCACGGGCAGCAAGGTGCCGCGCACGTTGGCCACGCCGAGCATCCAGGCCTGGGCGCCGGGCACCGGGGTGACCGGCGGCATCGGCAGGATTTCCATTACCTCGTCGAAGGACGACACCAGGCGACGCTGGCCGAGCCGGAAACCGACGCCGCGCCAGTGGCCTGCCGCTTCGATCGACTCCGGACGGCCGGCGACATGCGCCAGGGACCGCGTCTCGTAATCGAGCAGCGTGTCGAAGGAGGAAACCCGGCGGGAGTGGTTGGGCTTGGCCATGGCGGTATCAGGCGATCGCCACGAAGTTGCGGATGGCCGACAACAGTTCGTCGCGCGTGAAGGGCTTGGTGAGGTACTGGTCCGAGCCGACGATCCGGCCCCGGGCCTTGTCGAACAACCCGTCCTTGGACGACAGCATGATCACGGGCGTGCCCTTGAACATCTGGTTGTTCTTGATCAAGGCGCAGGTCTGGTAGCCATCGAGGCGCGGCATCATGATGTCGACGAAGATGATCTGCGGCTGGTGATCGGCGATCTTGGCAAGCGCCTCGAAACCGTCAGTCGCGGTCACGACGTCGCAGCCTTCCTTCTTGAGCAGCGTTTCCGCCGTGCGGCGGATGGTCTTCGAATCGTCGATGACCATCACCCTCAAGCCGCTGAGATTGCTTTGTTCCATCTGTTTCCCCGGTGTGTGGCCTTCTGTCGCGCCTGATTACAGCGTTTGGCCACCTTGCTTATATCCCAGCGTAGCGCGGAAGTGTCAAGCACAATGCGGTTCTGCGCCACTTTCCGTGACCCCCTGCACGTTGTAACGGCGGCCGGTGCTAGGCTAGCGCGCAGGACTTCACTTTTGCGGAAACAACATGAATTTGCACGTCGCCGTGGTCATGGACCCGATCGCAAAGATCAAGATTGCGAAGGACTCCACATTCGCAATGATGCTCGAGGCCCAGCGCCGCGGGCACGATCTTCATTACGTCGTCCCAGGCAGCCTTGCCGTCGTAAATGGGCAGGCCGTCGCACAACTTGCAGCGCTTGCAGTACAAGATGACTCCACGCACTGGTACAAATTGGCCACGCCGGAATTGCGGCCCTTGTCGGAGATGGACGTGGTGCTGATGCGGACCGATCCGCCGGTGGACGCCGCCTACCTGCACGACAGCATCATCCTGGACATGGCCCAGGCGCAGGGCGTGCTGGTGGTGAACGACCCGCAGGGCCTGCGCGACCTGAACGAAAAGCTGGCCGCCCTGCTGTTCCCGGACTGCTGCCCGCCGACCGTGGTCAGTCGCGACGCTGCGACATTGCGCGAATTCATCGCCAGCCACGGCCACTGCGTGCTGAAGCCGCTCGACGGCATGGGCGGGCGATCGATCTTCATGGTTCGGGAAGGCGACCCCAACGTCAACGTGATCCTGGAAACCCTGACCGAGGGCGGAAAGACCCTGGCCATGGCCCAGCGCTACCTGCCGGAAATCCTGCAGGGCGACAAGCGCATCCTGCTGATCGACGGCGAGCCGGTGCCCTATTGCCTGGCCCGCATCCCGCAGGGCACCGAGTTCCGCGGCAACCTGGCCGCCGGCGGCCGCGGCGAAGGCCGGCCGCTGACGGACCGGGATCGCTGGATCGCGGCCCGCGTGGGGCCCGAGCTGCGCCGACGGGGCATGATCTTCGTCGGGCTGGACGTGATCGGCGACTACCTGACCGAGGTCAACGTGACCAGCCCGACCTGCATCCGCGAGTTGGACCTGCAGTTCGGCCTGAATATCGCGGGCACGCTGTTCGATGCCATCGAGGCCCGCCGGGAACGACGGCATTGACGTGAACGGGCCATCCCCCTCGCCCCCCGATGCCGCGCCTGCGGCCCAGACGCCACCCCCGGCGGCCGTGCCCCGGCCGCGGATCGGATCGTCCGAACGGCTCAGTGCGACGCTGGCTTTTTCGCTGATCGTGTTCGGCGTGATCATCCTGGGCGTCGGCTTCAGCCAGGACGACGCGGCCCCGGTGGTGCCGACGCTGGACGTGATCCTGACCCAGACCTCCACCCCCGAGCCGCCCAAGCAGGCCGATTTCATCGCCCAGTCCAACAACCAGGGCGGCGGCAACAGCGACCGCGCCCAGCGCCCGCGCGAGGACCAGGTGGCACAGGTCCCGAAGAACCAGGTGGGCGTCGCGCCGCAGCCGCTGACGGCACAGGTGCCGCCGCCGGCGCCGGATGGCCCGGCTGGCCGCCGAGATCGATATCCGCAGCGCGCTCTATGCCAAGCGCCCGAAGAAGAAGTTCATCACCGCCAGCACGCAGGAATACGAATACGCGTCCTACATGCGGGCCTGGGTGGCCAAGGTCGAGCGGGTCGGCAACCTCAACTATCCGATCGAGGCGCAACGCCAGGGCTTGAGCGGCCGGCTGATCCTGACGGTGTCGGTGGGACGCAATGGCGAGGTAAAGGGCGTGCTGGTGAACAAGAGCAGCGGCAAGAAGGTGCTCGACCAGGCCGCGGTGAAGGCGGTGCAGCTATCGAGCCCGTTCGCGCCCTTGCCGCAGACCAACGAGGACATCGACATCCTCGACATCACCCGCACCTGGGATTACAAGAACGGCAACGTCGACACGCGCTGACCGATCCGTGCAGCGGATTCAGCCCAGCAGCGCCTGCAGGATCGCCATGCGCACCGCCACGCCGTTGCCCACCTGCTGCAGGATCGCCGACTGCGCGCCATCGGCCACTTCGTCGGAAATTTCCACGCCGCGATTCATCGGGCCCGGGTGCATCACCACCGCATCCGGCGCGGCCAGCCCCAGCCGGCGCGCGTCCAGGCCGTAATCGGCGAAATACGATTCCAGCGACGGGACGAGCCCCTCGTCCATTCGCTCGCGTTGCAGGCGCAGCATCATCACCGCGTCCACGCGATAGAGCGCTTCATCCAGCGATTCGATGACGCGGCAACCGTCCAGCGTGGCGTCATCGGGCAGCAAGGATGCCGGTGCGCAGACGCGTATCTCGCCGGCGCCCAACGTGCGCAGGGCATGCAGGTCGGATCGGGCGACGCGGGAGTGGCGCACGTCGCCGACGATCAACACTTTCAATTGGGAAAAATCCGGACCCTTGCGCTGGCGCAGCGTCAGCATGTCGAGCAGGCCCTGGGTCGGATGGGCGTTGCGGCCGTCGCCGGCATTGATGAAGCTGGTTTCCGGGCGCGCGCCCGCGGCCAGTTCGGCTACCGCGCCATCGTCGGCATGGCGCACCACGAAACAATCCACGCCCATCGCTTCCAGCGTGCGCATCGTGTCCAGCGCGGTCTCGCCCTTCTTGGTGGACGAGGCATGCACGTCGAAACCGAGTACGTCCGCACCCAGGCGGGTAGCCGCCAGGTGGAACGAACCGCGCGTCCGGGTCGACGGTTCGAAGAACAGGGTGCACACCGTTTTCCCCGCCAGGCGATCACGAAGGCCCGTGCCCGACAGGGACTGCGGCACCATCGCCTCGGCCGATTCGAGCAGTGTCTCGAGCATGGACGCGGGCAGGCCCTCGAGCGTGAGCAGGTGTCGAAGCCGGCCATCAAGGCTGCGTTGCGAAACGGGTGCGGGATTCATGTCGGATCCGGGGCAAGGGAGATTCGGGAATGTGGTTCGGACAGCCAGCGTTCGAGGATGATCGCCGCGGCCGTGGCATCGAGTTGGGATGCCTGGTGGCGCTTGCGCTGGCCGCTGGCGCGACCCTGTGCGAAGCGCTGCGCGGCCTCGATCGAACTGGTGCGCTCGTCCACCTGATCGACCGGCAGTTGATAGCGCGCGACCAGGGCATGGGCGAACTTGCGCGCCATCTTGCGGATCGGTTGCTCGCCGCCGTCCAGGGTGGCGGGGTCGCCCACCACCAGTTGGTTCGGCCGCCACTCGCGCATCCATCGGTCCAATGTCGGCCAGTCGGGGCCGGTGTCGCGCATGTCCAGCACGCCCAGTTCGCGCGCGCTGTTGGAAATGGTGTTGCCGACCGCCACGCCGATGCGTCGTGCGCCCACATCGAAGGCCAGCAGCGTGAGTGCCGTCATGCGTGGCCCACGGTGTCGGACATGCCGGAGATGTCGATGCACAGCGATCGCGCCGCGGCCTGCCAGCGCAATTCCAGTGGCGTGTCGAAGAAGATCGCCGGGTCGGCAGGCACGGTCAGCCAGGCGTTCTGCGAAATCTCTTCCTCCAGCTGGCCGGCGGACCAGCCCGCGTAGCCCAGCGTCATCAGGAAGTTGGCCGGGCCCTCGCCCATGGCCAGCTGTTCGAGGATTTCGCGCGACGTACTGACCGCGAGCCCGCGGCCGAAGCGCAAGGTGGATCCGAAATCGCGCGGGTCATCGTGCAGGACGAAACCGCGGTCCGGCTGCACCGGGCCGCCGACCAGCACGGCCTGTCGCGACAGCGCCGGGGACGCTGGGTCGATATCCATCTGCTTGAGCACCTCGCCCAGCGTGTACTCGGACCGGTGGTTGATGACCAGGCCCATGGCGCCGTGCTCGTCGTGCTGGCAGACCAGGGTCACGCCGCGGACAAAATGGGGGTCGGCCAGTGACGGCATGGCGATCAGGAAATGGTCGGCCAGGTATTGCGAGGCTTGCATGACTGGCATTGTAACGCTGCGGCCGGGGCAACGCCCCGCATGGGCGGCCACCGCGCTAACATCGCGTCCTCGCCTCCGGAGTGCCGCCCCATGCGCCAGCGCCTGCTTACCACCGCCCTGTCCTGCGTCCTGATCAGCTCGGTTGCCGGCTGCAAGCGCGATGAAGCGCCCGCGCCCGCCGCGCCGGCGACGACCGCCGCCACCGCCCCGGCGTCCTACGCCAGCGAGCGCCTGGCCCAGTACGTCCGCGTGCCGTTGACCGCCGACCTGTCGGCCTTCGACGCGGACGACAAGAAGATGCTCGCGCTATTGGTCCAGGCCAGCGAATTGATGAATTCCATCTACTGGCAGCAGATCTGGCCGGACCGCGAGGGCCTGATGGCCAAGGCCGGCGATGCCGACAGCCGGCGCATGGTGGAGCTCAATTACGGCCCCTGGGACCGGCTGAACGACGACAAGCCCTTCGTGGACGGCGTCGGGGCCCGTCCGGACGGCGCGAACTTCTATCCGACCAGCATGACCAAGGACGAGTTCGAGGCCGCCCCGCTTGCCGACAAGACCAGCTGGTACACGCTGCTGCGCCACGACGCCGAGGGCAAGCTGGTCACCGTGCCCTTCCACGTCGCCTACCAGGACGACCTGGCCAAGGCCGCGGCGCTGCTGCGCCAGGCCGCACCGCTGAGCAAGGACAAGGCCTTCGGCAATTACCTGAAGATGCGCGCCGATGCGCTGCTGTCGGACGACTTCCAGCCCAGCGACATGGCCTGGATGGACATGAAGACCAATCCCGTGGACATCGTGATCGGCCCGATCGAAACCTATGAAGACCGCCTGTTCGGCTACAAGGCCAGCTACGAGGGCCTGGTGCTGATCAAGGACATCGCCTGGAGCGAGAAACTCGCGCGCTTTGCGAAACTCTTGCCGGAAATGCAGCGCGGCCTGCCGGTCGCCGACAAGTACAAGGCCGAGCGCCCCGGTTCGGACGCCGACCTCAACGCCTACAACGCCATCTACTACGGCGGCAGCGCCAACACCGGCGCCAAGACCATCGCCATCAACCTGCCCAACGACGAACAGGTGCAGCTGAAGAAAGGCACACGCCGCCTGCAGCTGGAAAACGTGATGCGCGCGAAGTTCGACAACATCCTCACCCCGATCGCCAAGGTGCTGATCGCCGAGGACCAGTTGAAGCACGTGACCTTCGATGCCTTCTTCGAAGACACCATGTTCCATGAAGTCGCGCATGGCCTTGGCATCAAGAACACGCTCGACGGCAAGGGCACCGTGACCCAGGCGCTGAAGGAATACGCGAGCAGCTTTGAGGAAGGCAAGGCCGACGTGCTGGGCCTGTACCTGATTACCGCGCTGAGCGAACGTGGCGACCTGGACAAGGCCAAGCTGATGGATGGCTACGTGACCTTCCTGGCCGGCATCATGCGCAGCGTGCGCTTCGGCGCCGGCGATGCGCATGGCAAGGCGAACATGGTCCGCTTCCACTTCTTCGAAAAGCAGGGCGCCTTCAGCCGCGACCCCGCCACCGGCCGTTATCGCGTGGAGTTCGACAAGATGAAGGCGGCGATGAATGCGTTGTCGGAGCGCCTGCTCACCATCCAGGGTGACGGCGACTACGCGGCGGCCAAGCAGATGACCGACACCATGGGCGTAATCAGCCCGGAACTGGCGGCCGACCTGAAGCGCCTGGAGACCGCGAAGATTCCGGTGGACGTGTACTTCGAACAAGGCCTGGACGTGCTGGGCCTGGCGAAAGTCGAGCCGACCCCGTGAAGCTCGCGTCGGCCGCGTTGATCTGCAGCGGCGTGCTGGCGCTGTCGGCGTGCAATCGCGCGCCGGAGTCCGCACCCGCCAGCGCGACGCCGGCGGCTGCCATAGCCGATGGCGCGACGGCGAACCCGAACGCATTGCCACCGCCGCCGATCGAAGCGGCGCCGGTCACGCCGACCGTGGCCGATACCGGCCTGCAACGCGTGCGCGGCAACGGCGTGATGGGCAAGGACGGTTACGGCATCACTCCCTGCGGCGAATCCACCCAGCGCATGGCCGACTTCGGGCCCGACGCAGCGCCGGTGCTCGACAGCTTCCTCGCCTCGGGCGCGCGCGAATTCCAGATCGACGCCTGGGCCGCGCCCGGCGCCGACGGGCGCCTGGCCATCGCCCGGATCGAACGCATCTATACCGAAGGCCCGAGCTGCGATGAAGCCTTGGGCGGCGTGGTCTTTTTTGCCCGGGGCACCGAGCCGTTCTGGTCGGTGCGATCAGGCCAGGACGGCGTCGTGCTGGAGCGCCCGGGCGTGGCCGCGATCAGCGGCCCCTTCAACGGGGTGACCGAATCCGATGGCGGTCGTCGCATCGAAAGCGAAACCCCGTCCGGCTTGCTGGTCGTGCAACTGACGCCGGTGCCGTGCAGCAATGCCATGTCCGATTCCATCTTCGGATGGACGGCCAAAGCCACCCTTCGCAATGAAGAGTGGTCGGGCTGCGGTTATGCGGGGCTGCCTGCCGACCGGGATTGAACCCGGCCGGTGGCGGATGGGGGCGGCAGCGCCGCCCCGATGGATCAGCGGACTCGTTTGATCAACGGACTCGTTTGATCAACGGACTTCGGAAATCTCGACGCCGTCCATGCCCTGCGACAGGCTGCGGGCATCGCCGCCCTGGGCCAGCTTGATCTTGAGGCGAACCTCGTTCTGCGAGTCGGCGTAACGCAACGCGTCCTCGTAGCTGATCTCGCCTTCCTGGTAGAGCTCGAACAAGGCCTGGTCGAAGGTCTTCATGCCCAGCTCGCTGGACTCCTTCATCAGGTCCTTCAGTTTGTGGATCTCGCCTTCGCGGATGTAGTCGGCCATCAGCGGCGTGCCCAGCAGCACTTCCATCGCCACGCGGCGCGCCTTGCCGTCCGGCGTCGGGATCAACTGCTGCGCGATGATGCCCTTGAGGTTCATCGACAAGTCCATCAGCAATTGATTGCGGCGTTCTTCAGGGAAGAAGTTGATCATGCGGTCCATCGCCTGGTTGGCGTTGTTGGCATGCAGGGTGCAAAGCACCAGGTGGCCGGTTTCAGCGAACGCGATGGCGTGGTCCATGCCCTCGCGGGTACGGATTTCGCCGATCATGATCACGTCGGGCGCCTGGCGCAGGGTGTTGCGCAGGGCTGCTTCCCAAGTATCGGTGTCGATGCCGACTTCGCGCTGGGTAATGATGCAGCCCTCGTGCTTGTGCACGAATTCGATCGGGTCCTCGATGGTGATGATGTGGCCCGAGGAGTTCATGTTGCGGTAACCGATCATCGCGGCAAGCGAGGTGGACTTGCCGGTACCGGTCGCGCCGACGAACAGGATGATGCCGCGCTTGGTCATCGCCAGGGTCTTGACGATGGGCGGCAGGTTCAGTTCTTCGCAGGTGGGGATGCGGGTCTCGATGCGACGCAGCACCATGCCGACCTGGTTGCGCTGGTAGAAACACGACACACGGAAACGACCGACGCCCGACACGCCGATGGCGAAGTTGCACTCGTGGGTCTTTTCAAATTCCTCGCGCTGGGCGGGGCTCATCACGTTCAGCACCAGATCGCGCGCCTGCTGCGGCGACAGGGGGCTTTGGGTAATCGGCGAGAGCTTGCCGTTGACCTTCATTGTTGGCGGCACGCCCGAGGTGATGAACAAGTCGGATGCCTTCTTGTGCGCCATCAGCTTTAGGAAGGAGGTGAAGTCGATGCTGCTCATGGCGATACTCCAAAACGGATGCCGGGGGATGCTTCAAGCCGGCGGCGCCTGGGGAGAAGCGGGCACCGGCCTTTGCTGCGTGAAACTGGCCGTCAATCGAACAGGCGCTTGTCCTTGGCGTATTCACGGGCCTGCGGCTTGGTCACCAGGCCGCGCTTGGTCAAGTCCTGCAGGCACTGGTCGAGCGTCTGCATGCCGACGTTCTGCCCGGTCTGGATGGACGAATACATCTGCGCGACCTTGTCTTCGCGGATCAGGTTGCGGATGGCCGGGATGCCGACCATGATCTCGTGCGCCGAGATGCGGCCGCCGCCGACTTTCTTCATCAGCGACTGCGAGATGACAGCGCGCAGCGACTCGGACAGCATCGAGCGCACCATCGGTTTTTCGCCGGCGGGGAACACGTCGATGATGCGGTCGATGGTCTTGGCCGCCGACGAGGTGTGGACCGTGGCGAAGACCAGATGGCCGGTTTCCGCCGCGGTCAGCGCCAGGCGGATGGTTTCCAGGTCGCGCAACTCGCCGACCAGGATGTAGTCGGGGTCTTCACGAAGGGCCGAGCGCAGCGCCTCGTTGAAGCCGTGCGTGTCGCGGTGCACTTCGCGCTGGTTGATCAGGCACTTCTGCGAGGTGTGCACGAATTCGATCGGGTCTTCCACCGACAGGATGTGGCCGAATTCGCTCTTGTTGATGTGGTCGATCATCGCCGCCAGCGTGGTCGACTTGCCCGAACCGGTCGGGCCGGTCACCAGGATCAGGCCCTGCGGCTGGCTGATGAGTTCGGCGAACACGCGCGGGCAGCCCAATTCCTCAAGCGAGAGGATCTGGCTGGGAATGGTACGGAACACGGCGCCGGCGCCGCGGTTCTGGTTGAAGGCATTGACACGGAAGCGCGCCAGCCCGGGAATCTCGAAGCTGAAGTCGACCTCGAGGAATTCCTCGTAGTCGCGGCGCTGCTTGTCGGACATGATGTCGTAGACCAGCGAGTGGACCTGCTTGTGGTCCAGGGCCGGGATGTTGATTCGGCGGACATCGCCGTCCACCCGGATCATCGGCGGCAGGCCGGCCGAAAGGTGCAGGTCGGATGCCTTGTTCTTGACCGAGAATGCCAACAGTTCAGCGATATCCATGAAGCTCTCCTCGTGATGCGGGATTTGACTAGGCCCGCACAGCCTCTCAGGGCAGTATAGCGCTCCCCTTCCTGCCGACAATGCCAGCCATGCGCCCTGAAGCCCAAGCCTTGCAACAGGTATTGCAGACTCTTGAGAACGTGGCCGCCGCCTGCGAACGGCCAGTCGCGAGGCTGTTGGCGGTATCCAAGACCAAGCCGCCCGAGGCCATCCGCGCCCTCGCCGAGGCCGGCCAGCGGGCGTTCGGTGAAAACTACGTCCAGGAAGCGGTCGAAAAGATCCGGTTGCTGAAACCGCTCGGGCTCGAGTGGCACCTTATCGGGCACCTGCAATCGAACAAATGCCGGGACGTTGCCGAGCACTTCGACTGGGTAGAGTCGCTGGACCGGGCCCGCCTGGTGGAGCCCCTGAATCGATTCCGTGAAGGCCATGGCCGACCGCTGGACGTGCTGATCCAGGTCAATCCCGATGGCGAAGCCGGAAAATCCGGTTGCGACCCTTTGCTGATCGAGGCGCTGGCAGCGCTGGTCGCGTCATCACCCAACCTGCGCCTGCGCGGACTGATGGCCATCCCCGAACCCAGCGACGACCTTGAAGTGAGGCGGCAGACATTCCGTCGCCTGCGCGGCTGGTTCGACCAGTTGCGCGTCACCTACCCGCAGGCCGACACCCTGTCCATGGGCATGAGCGACGACTACGACCTGGCCGCCAGCGAAGGCGCCACTGAAGTGCGGATCGGTTCGGCGTTGTTCGGCGCCCGGGCCTGAGCCCGGGCTCGATCGCCCGGCTGTTATCCTGCAATGGACATGCCCCGGACGCCCGAACGATGCAGCCCCTGCAAATAGAAACCACTTTCATTGGCGGCGGCAACATGGCCCGCAGCCTGGTCGGCGGCTTGCTTGCGCGCGGCAGCGCACCCGGGTCCATCCACGTGTCCGAACCGTTCGCGCCATTGCGTGAAGCGCTGGCCCGGGATTTTTCCATTGGCGTGCATGCCGACAACGCGGACGCCGCCCGACGTGGCGCCGTGTGGGTTTTCGCGACCAAGCCGCAGGTATTGCGCGGGGTTGCCGAATCGCTCGCGCCGATAGCGCAAGCCCAGCGGCCCCTGGTCATCTCCATCGCGGCCGGCGTCACCAGCACGCAACTCGAGCGCTGGCTCGGCGGCAACCTGCCGGTCGTGCGCGCGATGCCCAACACGCCCGCATTGCTTGGCGCCGGCGCGACCGGACTGTATGCCAATGCGCAAGTAACTGCCGATCAACATGCGCTCGCCGAATCGCTGATGGCCGCCACCGGCCTCACCGCCTGGATCGCCGACGAGTCGCAGATGGATGCAGTGACCGGCCTTTCCGGCAGTGGACCGGCCTATGTCTTCCTGCTGGCCGAGGCGATGCAGGCCGCCGGCGAAGCGCAAGGACTGGATGCGGACACATCGCGCACCCTCGCCCTGCAGACCATCCTCGGCGCTGCGCGCATGCTGGCAGAATCCGGCGAACCGGCCGCCGTGCTGCGGCAACGCGTCACCTCGCCGGGTGGCACCACGCAAGCCGCGCTCGACGCCTTCGAGGCCGGCGGCTTTCGCGAACTGGTCGCTGCCGCGATCGCCGCCGCCACCCGCCGCGGCGCCGAGCTGTCTGCCGCGAACGAGGCGCCCGACGCATGAGCCTGCTGCTCGTCCGCCATGGCCAGGCCAGCGCCGGCAGCGCCGACTACGACCAGTTGTCCGACCGCGGCCGCGAGCAATGCCTGCGCCTGGGCCAATGGCTGGCCGGCACCGGGCATGAATTCGATGCCATCGTCACAGGCAACATGCGCCGCCATCGGCAAAGCCTGGAAGCCATCCAGTCGGCCTATGCGCAAGCCGGCGTCGCGCTGCCGGAACCGGACATGGACCCCGGCCTGGACGAGTTCGACCATCACGCCGTCTTCGATGGTTTCGCGCAGAAGCATCCGAGCCATCCGACGGTGCTCGGACGCCAGGCGGGTGGCTTGATGGCCCTGGGCGCGATGATCCACGCCGCGCTCAGCGCGTGGTCGGAAGATGCCATCGAAGGCGTACCAGAACGCTGGAGCGAATTCGGCACCCGCGTGGTGGACGCCGGCGAAAGGCTGGCCGCGCGCAAGACCGGCAACGTGCTGGTGCTGACCTCCGGCGGCGTCATATCCCGACTGGCGCAGGCCTCGCTCGGTTCGCCCGACCGCAGCGCCATCGATCTCAATTTGTCGCTACGCAACAGCGGCCTGTGCGAATTCCATGCCCGCCCCTACGGCCTGGCGCTGGGCAGCTGGAACGCCCTGCCGCACCTGCACGACCGCCGCGACCTGTGGACTTACTACTGAAGGCCAGACCATGAGCACCTTGTTCCCGATGTCGCCGCGCACCCAGGCACTGGATGCGAAACTCGCCGCCTTCATGGCCGAGCACGTGATGCCTGCCGAAGCCGTGTTCGCACAGTGGGATGAAGACCCTGCGCATCGCTGGCAGATTCCGCCGCTGCTCGAAACGCTGAAGGCCAAGGCGCGCGAGGCCGGCTTGTGGAATCTTTTCCTGCCCGACCCCAAGCACGGACACGGCCTGTCCAACCTCGAATACGCCCGCCTGGCCGAGCGCATGGGCCGTTCACTCATCGCTTCCGAAATCTTCAACTGCTCGGCGCCGGACACCGGCAACATGGAAGTGCTGCACAACTTCGCCTCCGCCGAACAACAGGCGCGCTGGCTGACACCCTTGCTGGCCGGCGAAATCCGTTCCGGCTTCGCCATGACCGAGCCGGACGTCGCATCGTCGGACGCCACCAATATCAGCCTGGCGATCACCCGCGAAGGCGATGAATTCGTGCTCAATGGCCGCAAGTGGTGGACCACCGGCGCCAGCGACCCGCGCTGCAAGATCCTGATCGTGATGGGCGTGACCAGTCCCGATGCGTCGGCGCATCGCCGGCAGTCCATGGTGCTGGTGCCGATGGACACGCCCGGCGTGTCCGTCGTGCGTCCGCTGCGCGTGTTCGGCTACGACGACGCGCCGCACGGGCATGCTGAAATGGCCTTCGACCATGTTCGCGTTCCGGTCGCCAACCTGATCCATGAAGAAGGCAGCGGATTTGAAATTGCGCAGGCGCGCCTGGGTCCGGGCCGCATCCACCACTGCATGCGCCTGATCGGACTGGCCGAACGCGCGCTGGAAATGATGGTGGCGCGGGCGCGCACCCGCGTTGCCTTCGGCGTGCCGATCGGCAAGCACGGCATGGCGCAGGAAGCCATCGCCCTTTCGCGCTGCGAGATCGAACAGGCGCGATTGCTGACCCTGCAGGCCGCGGCCGCGCTCGATGCCTTGGGCAACAAGGGCGCCAAGGACCTGGTCGGCATGATCAAGATCGTCGCGCCGCGCATGGCCTGCGCCGTCATCGACCGGGCCATGCAGGTGCATGGCGGCGGAGGACTGTCGCAGGACCATTTCCTGGCCCAGGCCTACGCCGGCGCGCGATCGCTGCGGCTGGCCGATGGCCCGGACGAGGTGCATATCGCAGCGCTCGCCCGGTCGATGCTCAAGGCCTGAGCCAATGACCTCGCTCGACTTGCCTGATGCCGAACTGGCCGCCTACCTCGAAGCCCATGTCCCGGATTTTCGCGGGCCGCTGGCCTCGACCAAATTCAAGGGCGGGCAATCCAATCCCACCTATCGCATCGATGCCGCCAGCGGCACGTACGTGCTGCGGCGCAAGCCGCCCGGCCAATTGCTCGCCTCCGCGCATGCGGTGGACCGCGAGTTCCGCGTCCTGACCGCCCTGCACGGCAGCGCCGTTCCCGTGGCGCGGCCGCTGCACCTGTGCACCGACGAGTCGGTCATCGGTTCGATGTTCTACCTGATGGAATTCATGGACGGCCAGATCTTCTGGGATCCGTCGTTGCCCGAACTCGCCGCCGGCGATCGCGCTGCGTATTTCGATGCGCTGATCGGCACGCTGGCCGCGCTGCATCGCGTGGACGTGGGCGCCGTGGGCCTGGCCGATTACGGCAAGCCCGGCAATTATTTCGCGCGACAGATTTCAAGATGGTCCGAACAATATCGCGCCAGCCAGACGCGCAAGATCCCGGCGATGGACGCGCTGATCGACAAGCTCGATGCGCGCTGCCCCGCCGATGACGGCGTGATCGCGTTGACCCACGGCGACTACCGCATCGACAACCTGATGTTCCATCCCACCGAACCGCGCGTGATCGCGGTGGTGGATTGGGAGTTGTCCACGCTGGGCCATCCGCTGGCCGACCTCGGCTACTTCTGCATGGCGTTGCGCCTGCCGCGCAATCCCGCGCTGCCCGGCCTGGCTGGCCTGGATCGCGCCGAACTCGGCATTCCCGACGAAGCATCGATGCTGGCGCGTTACAGCGAACTGAGCGGCCGGCCGATTCCCGAAGACTGGCCGTTCGTCGTGGCTTTCAGTTTCTTTCGCCTGGCAGCGATTGCGCAGGGCGTGGCCAAGCGCGCGCAACAAGGCAATGCGTCCAGCGAAAAAGCGGTGCAGGCCGGACAGATGACCGAACTGCTCGCGCAGACGGGACTTCAGACGCTGCGCTAGGGCCTGGCCGCCCAGGCCTGGATATGCGCCGCCATCGCCTGCACGCCATCGCTCAGCGCCGCAGGCCCGGGCTGCAGGATGATCGGCGACTTGATCTCGAACAACTGATGGTCGCGCACCGCCGGAATGTCCTGCCAGCCAGGCCTTGCCGCCACGCGGTCGGGACGGAATTTCTTTCCGCACCACGATCCGAAGACGATCTGCGGCGCGCGCGCGATCACCTCATCGCCGTTGGCCAGGATGCGATCGCGGGCCAGTGATTTTTCCGCGCGCTCGGGAAAGATGTCGTCGCCGCCGGCGATACGCACCAGTTCGGCTACCCACTGGATGCCGCTGATCATCGGCTCGTCCCATTCCTCGAAGTACACCCGTGGGCGAACCTTCAACAGCGAGGCCTGCTTCGCCACGGCGTCCAGGCCCTGTTGCAGGCCAGCGACATACGCCGCAGCCCGATCGGCCGCGCCAACCATCGCCCCGAGGCGCCGGATGTAATCGAGGATGCCGGCCACGCTGCGGTGGTTGCTGATCCACACTTCCACGCCGGCACGGATCAGCTCGGCGGCGATGTCGGCCTGGATGTCGGAGAAACCGACGACGAAGTCCGGCTTCAGGTCGAGGACCTGGCTGATCTTCGCGCTGGTGAAGGCGCTGACCTTCGGTTTTTCGCGGCGCGCCTTCGCGGGGCGCACGGTAAAGCCCGAGATGCCGACGATGCGATCGGCCTCACCCAGCGCGTACAGGACTTCGGTCGGTTCTTCGGTCAGGCAGACGATGCGCCGCGGCCCCGTCACGGATACAGCATCCGCTGGTTCCATTCGCCGTTGATTCGTTCGTAACGATGGCGTTCGTGCAGGCGGTAACGCGCGCCATACCAGAACTCCACCACCTCGGGCACCACCCGGAAACCCGACCAGTGCGGCGGCCGCGGCACGGGCACGTTTTCGAAGCGCTTTTCCATTTCATCGATGCGCCTCTCGAACTCCTCGCGCGACGGCAGGGTCTGCGACTGCAGCGACGCCCACGCGCCAATCTGGCTTGGCCTTGGCCGCGAGGCGAAGTAGGCATCGGCTTCGGCCGCGGTCACCGGTTCGACGCTGCCTTCGATCTTCACCTGCACGCCTTCGCGGATCAGCTTCCAGTGGAACAGCAAGGCGGCCTGCGGATTGGCCGCGAGCTGGCGGCCCTTGCTGCTGTCGAAATTGGTGAAGAACACGAAGCCGCGCTCGTCCAGCCCCTTCAGCAGCACCGTGCGCGCCGACGGGCGGCCGCCCTTGCCCACCGTCGCCACCGTCATTGCGGTGGGCTCGGGGTCGGTCGATGCCTGGGCCTCGGCCAGCAGGGCATTGAAGGTGTCCAGTATTTCCGCAGTGAGCCCGGCCATTCATTGCTCCTCGTTTTTAGTATTGTCGCGCGATGACCCGCACTTCGCCTATACCGACGGGAATTGGCTTCGACGACGGCCTCGTCCAGCGCCTGCTGGCACGGGCGCTGGCGTTGCCCGCCAAGGTGCCCGTGCCCGTGCTCGGGATCAGCGGACTGCAGGGCAGCGGCAAGAGCACCCTCGCCCGGCAACTGGTGGCGGCCGCCCGGCAACGGGGAATCCATGCGGTGGCCCTGTCGCTGGATGATTTCTACCTGGGCCGGCGTGAACGCCGCGAGTTGTCCCGCCGCGTGCATCCCTTGCTGGCGCAACGCGGCCCGCCCGGCACGCACGACGTCGGCCTGGCCTGCCGCACGCTGGATGCCCTGCAGGAAATGCAGCCGGGCGGCGAGGTGCGCGTGCCGCGCTTCGACAAACTCGCCGATACGCGCCTGCCGCCCTCACGCTGGACCCGTGTGCGCGAGCCGCCGCGGCTGATCGTGTTCGAAGGATGGTTCCTGGGCGTGCGCCCGCAGTCGGCGCAGGCGTTGACCGAACCGGCGAACCGGATGGAGCGCGAGCACGATGCCGATGGCAGCTGGCGGCGTTGGTGCAATCACGCACTCGCCGACTACGCAGCGCTATGGCAACGCATCGACTGGCTGTGCTGGTTGAAGGCGCCCGGCTTCGAAATCGTGCGGGACTGGCGATGGCAGCAGGAATGCACGCTGCAGCAGTTGCAACCCGGGCGCCGGGCCATGGACCGGGCGCAGGTGGATGATTTCATCCAGGCTTTCGAACGCGTCAGCCGGCATGCGCAGGACACGCTTGCCGGCATTGCGGATGAAACGATCGAGCTGGACGAGCGACGCCGCCCGGTCGAAACGGACGAACCGTCGCGTCCGCGTTGATCTTGCAATCGGGTCGATCAGGAGACGATGAAGGTCACGCGCATGTTGACGCGCCATTCCTTGATCGCGCCGTCCGGACCGGTAACGACCTTCACCTCGTTGACCCAGGCGCCCTGGATGTTCTTCACCGTCTCCGAGCACTTCTTCAGGCCCGACTGCACGGCGTCTTCCATGGACTTGGGGGACGATGAATTTATTTCTATGATCTTGGCTACGGACATGGGGATTCTCCTTGGGGCGGCCGGTGGCAACCGGTGCTCGGCGGACTATAAACCCGGTCGCACAAGCTCGGCTGAATAGCCGCTTCGGTAGTCGCGATGCACCGGCTGCCAACCACTCGCGCGCAGTCGCGTATTGGCGATGCGCCGGCCCGTTGTCGGCAACGCCTCGGCATCGACGGCCGGTAGTCCCTCTTCCTGCCGCACCCACGCTTGCACTTCATGTTCCATCACCGGCAGGTCGTCGTTGCCGAGGTAAATCGACTGCGGCGACGGCA
>JAPLSI010000231.1 GCA_026398715.1 Gammaproteobacteria bacterium | reverse complement strand
GCCGGCATCGTCTACGACTCCGACCCGCAAAAAGAGTGGGACGAGACCATGAACAAGGGCAGGGCGTTGTTTCGTGCCGTTGCCCAGGCCGCGAGCGGTCTATGACCGGAGCAAGTGCCATGCGAAACGTAATCCGTGCGGCTTCGACCGTCCTTGCGCTGTTCCTTGCGAACGCAGCCCTGGCGCAGACCTTCACGACCAAGCCGTTCCTGTCGGTGCAGGGGCACGCCGAGGCCAAGGTCAAGCCGGACATCTTTCCGGTGAAGGTGAAGCTGGAAGAAGTCGGCATGAACCCGGCCAAGTCCCAGGTATTGGTCGAGGATCTGGCTGCCAAGGTGCTGGCATCGGCGAAGGCGCAGGGTGCAGACGACCGCAACATCGACATCGGGAATCTTTCGATCAGTCCCGAAACCAAGTGGGACGACAAGACCGAGAAGGACGTCTTCCTCGGCAACAGCTACGAGCGCCAAATCGAAGTGCGCTTCAAGGACCTTGAGTCGGCGCGACAGTTCATCGCCTCGCTTCCCGACATGAGGCAAGTCCGCATCACGACGGGTGTTTTCCAGTATTCCGGACGCCGCGAGCTCGAGCGCAACCTGCGGCGGGAGGCGATCGCCGATGCGTCGGCAGCGGCCAAGGACATGGCGCACGCGGTCGACAAGCGCTTGCTCGAACTCTTCAACGTCTCCGACCGCGCACAGAGCACGATCTACTCCAACATCGGCTATGACGGCTACTCGGGTGGCCCCGTACCGCGGGACATCACGAGTACTGCCTTGCTCGCGCCTGGCACGGTGCGTGACGCCAACATCGTGCTCAAGGAAGGCGAGATCACGATCTCGGCCGACGCTTTCCTCGTCTACATCATCGGGGACTGATTTACCGCCATGCTCCTCATGATCGACAACTACGACAGCTTCACCTACAACCTCGTGCAGTACTTCGGCGAGCTGGGGCAGGAGGTGAAGGTCGTGCGCAACGACGCGCTGGACGTGGCGGGCATCGTCGCGCTGGCTCCCGAGCGCATCGTGATCTCGCCCGGGCCCTGCACGCCGGACCAGGCGGGCGTCTCGCTGGCGGTGCTGTCGGAACTGTCGGGCCGGGTGCCGATCCTGGGCGTGTGCCTCGGCCACCAGAGCCTGGGCCAGGCCTTCGGCGGCAAGGTCATCCGCGCCAAGTCGATCATGCATGGCAAGACCTCGCCCATCCATCACACCGGCGGCGGGGTCTTTGCCGGACTGCCCAGCCCGTTCCAGGCCACGCGCTACCACTCGTTGGTCGTCGAGAAGGAAAGCCTGCCCGATTGCCTGGAAATCACCGCCTGGACCGAAAACGAAGACGGCAGCTTCGACGAGATCATGGGCCTGCGCCATCGCACGCTGGCGGTGGAAGGCGTGCAGTTCCATCCGGAATCCATCCTGACCGAGCATGGCCACGCCATGCTGAAAAACTTCCTCGCGAGCTGAGCCATGCCGATCACTCCGCAAGAAGCCCTGCAGCGCGTGCTGGTCCACCGCGAAATCTTCTTCGATGAAATGGTCGACCTGATGCGCCAGATCATGCGCGGCGAAGTATCGCCGGTGATGACGGCCGCCTTGCTGACCGGCCTGCGCGTGAAGAAGGAGACCATCGGTGAGATCGCCGCAGCCGCCAGCGTGATGCGCGAGTTCGCGGCCAAGGTCGAAGTGCCGGACAACAGCCATTTCGTCGACATCGTCGGCACCGGCGGCGACGGGGCGCATACCTTCAATATTTCCACGGCTGCGATGTTCGTCTGCGCGGCCGCCGGCGCCAAGGTCGCCAAGCATGGCAATCGCAGCGTGTCGTCAAAGTCGGGCAGCGCCGATGTGCTCGAGTCGCTGGGCGCGGTGATCGAGCTGCAGCCGGACGCAGTGGCGAAGTGCCTCGCGCAGACCGGCTTCGGCTTCATGTTCGCGCCCATCCATCACCCGGCCATGCGCCACGTCGCGCCGGTGCGACGTGAGCTGGGCGTGCGCACCATCTTCAACATCCTCGGCCCGCTGACCAACCCCGCCAGCGCGCCGAACATCCTGATGGGCGTCTTTCATCCGGATCTGGTCGGCATCCAGGCGCGCGTGCTGCAGGAACTCGGCGCGGAGCGCGCGCTGGTGGTCTGGGGCCGCGACGGCATGGACGAACTCTCGCTCGGCGCGGCCTCGCTGGTCGCGGAACTGCGCGATGGCAAGGTCCGCGAGTACGAAGTGCATCCGGAAGATTTCGGCATCGGCATGTCGGCCAGCCGCAATCTGCGCGTCGAAGATGCGCAGGAGTCGAAAGCGATGCTGATCGAGGCGCTGAACAACAAACCCGGCCTGCCGCGCGATATCGTCTGCCTCAATGCCGGTGCGGCGCTGTATGTGGCCGGCCGCGCCGACAGCATCGCCCACGGCATCGAGGTCGCGCGCGCCGCCATCGCCAGCGGCGACGCCCGCGCCAAGCTCGAACACTTCATCGACACCACGCAGAGACTGGCTTCGCCATGAACGATCCGCGTTTCGCCGATACGCCCACGCCACCGTATTACTCTGTGGTCTTCACCTCACTGCGCAACGGCGAGGACGCCAGCGGCTATGCCGAAGCCGCCGAGCGGATGATGGCGTTGGCGGCGCAGCAGCCAGGCTACCTCGGTGCGGAATCGGTGCGCGATGCCGATGGTGTCGGCATCACCGTGAGCTACTGGCGCAGCGAGGCGGATATCCTCGGGTGGAAGCATCAGGCCGAACACGCCGCTACCCGCGCGCGTGGTCGCAGCGACTGGTACACCCGCTACATCACCCGCGTCGCCAAAGTCGAACGCGCTTACGACTGGATCGCAAAGACCGCGCCATGAGCCACCCAATGAGCAACGCCCCCCACAGCGCCGGACGCGCCGACATCCTGCAACGCATCCTCGACCGCAAGATCGAAGAAATCGCCGAACGCAGCGCGCGCATGCCGCTGGACGCACTGCGCGCGCGGCTTGCCGACGCGCCGCCGGCCCGTGGTTTCGTCGCTGCCATCGAAGCCAAACGCGCCGCCGACAAACCCGCGGTGATCGCCGAGGTCAAGAAGGCCAGTCCGTCGAAAGGCGTGATCCG
>JAPLSI010000155.1 GCA_026398715.1 Gammaproteobacteria bacterium | reverse complement strand
AGCAGGGCGATGCGCACCTCGCGCAGCGACTCGCGGATGTTTTCCTCGCTCAGGCGGCCGCGGCCGCGCAGGCGTTGCAGGGTGCCGGACAGGCGCTGGGTCAGCGACTCGAACATGGGTTTGGGGGCCGGATCAAAGGGTCGGCAATTATAGCGCCCGATGCGCGGGCCTTGGCCGGTATGCGAAACTCAACCCATGCCTGAATTGCTGATTCCCCTGCTTGCCGCGCTGGCTTACCTGGCCGCGACCGCCGTCCTGGTCGGCAGCCTGAAGGCCGACCGGCCGCGCATCCGCCGCGTGCTCTGGCTGGCCTTGCCGGCGATCGGGCTGCATGCCGCCACCCACGCCCTGGGCTGGAGCCGGCTGCATGGCCCCGACCTGCACTTCTTCGCTGCCCTGTCCCTGGTCGCGCTGGGAATGGCGGCCCTCAGTACGCTGGCCGCGGTAACGCAGCGCACGCAGGCGCTGGGGGTCATCGTCTACCCGATGGCCGTGCTGTTGATGATGCTGTACCAGTTCGGCGGCCATGGCAGCACCCAGGCACTCGACTGGCGCCTGCAACTGCACGCCTGGCTGGCGCTGATGGCCTACGCCACGCTCGCCATCGCGGCGTTGCTCGCGCTGATGCTGTGGTTCCAGGAGCGCGCGCTGCGTCGTCGGCAGTTGCATGGCTGGCTTCGCGCCTTGCCGCCCTTGGTGCAGCTCGAAGAACTGCTGTTCCGTTCGCTAGGCGCCAGCTTCATCCTGCTTACGCTTGCCCTGCTGACCGGCGTGATGTTCGTGGAAAACCTGCTGGACCAGCACCTGTGGCACAAGACGGTGTTGTCGGCACTGAGCTGGATCGTGCTGGGCGTGCTTTTGTTCGGCCGCTGGCGGTTTGGCTGGCGCGGACCGCGCGCAGTGAAACTGACGCTCACTTCCATGGCCCTGCTGCTGCTGGCCTTCTTCGGCAGCAAGTACGTACTCGAGATGTTGCTGGCGCCCTGATTCGCCCGATCAGTAAGCGGCCGCGAGCGCGTCCGACAAACGATTGACCGCGATCACTTCCATGTCGCCGATGCGGCCCTTGCGCGGCGCGTTGCCCGCGGGCACCAGCGCCCGCTTGAAGCCATGCGTGGCGGCCTCGCGCAGGCGTTCCTCGCCGTTGGGCACGGGGCGGATCTCGCCCGACAATCCCACCTCGCCAAACGCGACGGTCTTTTCCGCGAGCGGTCGATCGCGCAGCGACGACAGCACGGCGAGCAACACCGGCAGGTCGGCCGCGGTTTCCTGCACGCGGATGCCACCGACGACATTGACGAAGACATCCTGGTCGAAAACGCCGACCGAGCCATGCCGATGCAATACCGCCAGCAACATCGCGAGCCGATTCTGTTCGAGGCCGACGGTGACGCGGCGCGGATTCGACAAGGGGCTGTGGTCCACCAGCGCCTGCACTTCCACCAGCAAGGGGCGCGTGCCTTCGCGCGTCACCATCACCACGCTGCCAGGCGTGGGGCCTTGCGATCCGGAAAGGAAGATGGCCGAAGGATTGGGCACTTCGCGCAGGCCCTTGTCCGACATGGCGAACACGCCCAGTTCGTTCACTGCGCCGAAGCGATTCTTGAAGGCGCGCAGGATGCGGAAACGGCTGCCGCTTTCGCCTTCGAAATAAAGCACGGCGTCCACCATGTGCTCGAGCACGCGCGGGCCGGCGATGCCGCCGTCCTTGGTCACGTGGCCGACCAGGAAGACGCTGGTGCCTGTTTCCTTGGCAAACCTGACTAGTCGCGCAGCGCATTCGCGAACCTGGCTGACGGAGCCTGGCGCGGCTGTAAGCTGCTCCGACCAAAGAGTTTGTATGGAGTCGGCGACGATCAGTCGGGGCTTGGCCTCTGCCGCCAGCGCGAGGATTTTTTCCACGCCGGTTTCAGCCAGCGCGTCCAGCCCATCCAATGGCAACCCGAGCCGCGTCGCGCGACCCGCCACCTGCGACAGGCTTTCTTCACCGGTGACATACAGCGCCGGAAACCGTCCGCCCATGGCCGCCAGCGCCTGCAGCAGCAAGGTGGACTTGCCGATGCCCGGGTCACCGCCGACCAGCACGACGGATCCTTCGACCAGGCCGCCGCCCAATACCCGGTCGAGTTCACCGATGCCGGTGGATACCCGGACTTCTGCAGTCTGGCTGACCTTCTTGAGCGCGGTGATGCGCGGCGCGTCGATGGCGCCGGCATAACCGGTATTGCGCACGGCCGGCTTGCCCGCCGCCGTCGCCGGCTCGACCACGAACTCCGACAGGGTGTTCCAGGCCCCGCATTCGCTGCATTGTCCTTGCCATTTGTTGAAGCTGGCGCCGCAGTCGGCGCAAACATAGGCGGTCTTGGCTTTGGCCACGATGGTTCCTGTCGGCAAGTGCGCCATGCTAGCCCGGCCGGGACGCTGCGGGAAACCGCCACGTGTCGCCGGGGGCTGTCAGGCGAATGCGGCATCTACGGATTCCTGTCACGCACGGCAGGGCGCACAATCCTGTTGGAGCCGCCTTGTCCGCGGCTCGCCATGTGCTGCGCGGGGGGGAAGATGGCCAGTAATCCGGTGGCTCCAGAATTCAACCAGGTCAGCCTGAAGACGCTGAAGTTGCGCCCGGGCATGTTCCTGCAGACCCAGCGCATGGAGAAGAACTCGCCCAACTACGAGGCGCAGTTCCTGGGCGTTATCGACGAAAAGTGCCTGATGGTGGTGCCGGTCGGCACCTTCAGCATCAAGACCGGAATGAAGGCCGGCGAGACCTTCATCATCCGCGGCTTTACCGGCCAGTACGATTTCTACTTCACGTCCAAGGTCATCCAGGCCTTCGACTTCACCTTCCGCGAACCCGCCTTCGCCTATGCGGTGTTGTCGTTCCCGGACAGCGTGGAAGCGCGCAAGGTGCGCAACTCCATCCGCATCCGGACCTCCCTGCCCGCGTCGGTTACCGGCATCGCCAGCAAGGCCACCCAGGCGGTAACCCTGCTCGACCTCAGCGCCAACGGGTCTCTGATCCGTTCCGATGAATCGCTCGGTGCGATCGGCGACCTGGTCAGTCTGGAATTTTCGATGGGGCCGGACGAACAACTGTCCTACGTGGTCGCCGTGGCGCGGGTCTGCCACGTGCATATCGGCGACGACGGGTACCTGACCGGCGTCCTGTTCGAAAACATTTCCACTGCAGACCGGCTGATGATCCGGGAGTTCGTGCTGGCCGGGGTGGAGTGACGTCTCTGCATTGCCTGGTGTTGTACTCTCAGCCCGAATGCTGCCGTTGAGGCGGCCTATCGGGGAGTAAGTGCATGGCGACATCCGCGGCCGAGGTGGCCAATACCGTGCTGGTCAGCAACGACGCCGTCGTGCTTGGCTTGCTGGCCGCGACACTGGGCTTCGTGTTCTGGAGCTCGAGCCGCACCGATGGTTTCTGGAAGCGTTTCTACGGCGTCGTGCCGGCGCTGCTGATGTGCTATCTCATCCCCGCCGTGCTCAACAGTTTCGGCGTGATCGACGGCAGCGCCTCGGGCCTTTACCCGATGGCACGCGACTACCTGCTGCCGGGCGCGCTGGTGTTGTTCTGCCTGTCCATGGACCTGGGCGCAATCCTGCGCCTCGGACCGAAGGCGATCATTGTCTTCCTGGCTGGCACCTTGGGCGTGATGCTCGGCGCCGTGGTGTCCTTCATCGTGATCGGCTGGATACATCCCGAGACCGTCGCCGGCGACACCTGGCGCGGCATGGCCACCCTCGCCGGCAGCTGGATTGGCGGCGGCGCGAACCAGGCTGCGATGAAGGAAGTCTTCCAGGTCGATGCCACGTTGTTCGGCCAGTTCGTGGCGGTGGACGTGGTGGTGGGCAACCTGTGGATGGCAGGCCTGTTGCTGTTCGCGGGCAAGTCCGCGGCCTTCGACCGCTGGATGCGCGCAGACACGTCCGCCATCGAGGCGGTCCAGAAGCGCATGGAAAACTACCACGCCGAACATGCGCGCATTCCCAGCCTCGGTGACCTGATGCTGATCATCGCGATCGCGCTGGGCATCACCGGCCTGTCGCATTTCCTGTCCGCGCCGCTGGTGTCCTGGATCGGGTCGCTGCCGGCGGAGTGGAACCTGAAGGCCTACAGCCTGACCTCGGGATTCTTCTGGCTGGTCGTGCTCGCCACGACGTTTGGCGTGCTGCTCAGCTTCAGCCGGGCCCGGCAGCTCGAAGGCGCGGGCGCATCGAAAATCGGTTCGGTGATGCTGTACTTCCTGGTCGCGACCATCGGCATGCAGATGGACCTGTCGGCGCTGCTGGAGAGGCCCTGGCTGTTCGCGCTGGGAGCGATCTGGATGATGGTGCACGCCGTGGTCTTGTTCAGCGTGGCGTGGATGGTTCGTGCGCCGGCCTTCTTCATCGCGGTGGGTTCGCAGGCCAATATCGGCGCCGCGGCCTCTGCGCCGGTGGTGGCGAGCGCTTTCCATCCTTCGCTGGCGCCGGTGGGGGTGCTGCTGGCGGTGCTGGGTTATGCGCTGGGCACGTATTGCGCGTACATCGTGGGCATCGTGCTGCAGATGATGGCGGCGCATTACGAATGCGCCGCTCTACCAACTGAGCTATTCCGGCGGGACGCGAAGTTTAGGCCCCGGCGGGGTCCCGGGTCAATTTGAAGGCGAGCCCACGCGCTCGCGAAACGCCGCATACGCGGCCAGGACGGCCTCCGGAGCCTCCACTTGCGGGTAGTGGCCGATGCCGTCCAGCAAGGTGATGTCGGCCGCTGGCACCAGTTCCTGATAGCGTCGGGCCATATGCGCGCCCGAAATCGGGTCGGCGGCGCCATCGACCAGCGCCAGAGGGAGGGTGGCTTGGCGCAACGCGCCAACCCAGCGCTCGCGCTGCTGCCGGCGCTCGGCCATGTAGCGGATCAGCTTGTGCATGATTCGCGGGCCTTGTGCCTGGTTCAGCAAACGCCAGAACCCATCGATGAGCTCATCGTCGGGAGGCGTCGCGGCGCCAAAGATGGCGCGCATGTTGGCAGCGAGCCTTGCGCGGGTGGTCAGTCGGGAAACCAGCGGACCCAGCGGCGACAGGAGAAGTTTCTGCAGCAGGACCGGGCGGTGCGTTTCGGGGAACAGCCCGCCATTGAGAAATGCGACGCTGAGCAATCGGGGGCCATGTCCGACATCCGCCTGTCGCGCCAGCAGTTCCTGCGCCACGCTGTCGCCATAGTCGTGCGCCAGCACGTGGTAGTTGTCGATGCTCTCGCCTCGAAGGAAGTGTTCACACAGGCTGGCCTGGTCGAGGAGTGAGTAATCGTATTCCCGCGGCTTGTCGGAAAACCCGAAGCCGATCAGGTCGAGGGCAAGGACCCGATAACGTGCGACGAGCGAAGGCCACACTGCTTCCCAGTCCCAGGACGCCGTGGGAAATCCGTGGATGAGCAACAGCGCTTCAGCGTCGCGCGGACCGCTGTCGGATACGAAAATCCGATGGCCGCGATAGCCGATGTAGCGGCCCGCCGCCTGCCATGCATCCAGCGGGATTCGCGCACGGCTCAATCGAGCAGCACCACTCGCAATTCTTTCGGCAGGGCGAAGACCATGTCCTCGGGCTCGCCATGCAATTCGCGTACGCTGCCGCCGCCCAGCGCCTGCAGGCGCGCGATGACGCCTTGCACCAGCACCTCCGGTGCCGACGCGCCTGCCGTCACGCCGATCGCGCGACGGCCTTCCAGCCACGCCGGGTCGATGTGTTCGGCGCCATCCACCAGATAGGAAACGGCGCCCTGTTTTTCCGCAAGCTCGCGCAGGCGGTTTGAATTCGAGCTGTTCACCGAGCCCACCACCAGCACCAGGTCGCACTCGGCGGCGAGTTCGCGGACGGCGTCCTGGCGATTCTGCGTGGCGTAGCAGATGTCGTCATGGCGCGGGCCCTGCAATTTCGGGTACTTCACCTTCAGCGCCTCGATCACGTCGCGCGTCTCGTCCACCGACAAGGTGGTCTGCGTGGTGAAGGCGACGTTTTCGGGCTGCGCGATATCCAGCTGGTTGGCATCGCCGACATCCTCCACCAGGTAGATGTGGCCCTGCCCCGCTTCGGCCTGCCACTGGCCCATCGTGCCTTCCACTTCCGGGTGGCCTTCATGGCCGATCAGGATCACGTCGCGGCCGGCGCGGCAATGGCGCAGCACTTCGATGTGGACCTTCGTCACCAGCGGGCAGGTCGCGTCGAATATCTTCAGGCCGCGATCGGCTGCCTCGCTACGGACGGCCTGGGAAACGCCGTGCGCGCTGAAGATGACCGTGCCGCCGGCGGGAACTTCGTCGAGTTCCTCGACGAATACGGCACCGCGCTGACGCAGGTCTTCCACCACGAAGCGGTTGTGAACCACCTCGTGGCGCACGTAGATGGGCGCGCCCAGCGTCTCGATGGCGCGCTTCACGATTTCGATGGCGCGGTCCACGCCTGCGCAGAAGCCCCGCGGATTGGCCAGCACGATGTCCATCAGTTGATTTTATCCTTGCGCGGCGGACGCAGGCTGAACAACACCAGCATCACGGCGCCAACCACGATGCAGCTGTCGGCCACGTTGAATACCGGCCAATGGAAGTCGCGCCAATACCAGTCCACGAAGTCGATCACATAGCCGAAGCGAAGCCGGTCTATCACGTTGCCCAGGGCGCCGGAAATGACCAGCGCAAAGGGCAGCGCCGTGCGCCAGTCCGTGCGCGGCGTGTGCCTCAAGCCGATCACCAGCGCGATGCAGACGACCGTTGCCAGCCCCGTGAAGAACCAGTGCTGCCATCCGCCGGCATCGGCCAGGAAACTGAACGCGGCGCCGGTGTTGTGGGTCAGCGTCCAATTCCAGAAGCCGGGCATGAACGGGACCGGCTGCTGGAATTGCAGCCAGGCCACGGCAAGCCACTTGGTCACCTGGTCCAGCACCAGGAGCACGGCCGACAGGACCAGCCAGGACATCGCATTGGGAACGGGAAGCTGTCGAGGCGCCATGGCTTAGAAATACTTCCTCTGTTCGCCGTCGCCGTTGACGTTTTCCACGCAGCGACCGCACAACTCCGGATCGTCCGGATGGCTGCCAACGTCTGCGCGGTAGTGCCAGCAGCGCACGCATTTGGCGTGCTCCGAAGGCCGCGCAAGGATCCAGGCCTCCGAGCCTTCCGGCTTGATGGCATCGGCAGGTTTTTCCGACAGTGGACGCAAGTCCATTTGCGAGGTGATGAACAGGAAACGAAGTTCGTCGTGGATACCCGGATGCGCGTCGAACGCTTCCTGGTTGAGGTCGGCGTACGCCGTCACTTCCGCCGCCAGGGAGGCGCCGATGCGCCCCTCGGCACGCATCGGCTCGAGTACCTTGCTCACCGCCACGCGCAGTTCCAGCAAGCCATCCATCAGCGGGCCGTCCACCTTCAGGTAGTTGCCATCGGGCGGCAACAACTCATCGATGTCGGCGATGGTGGTGAACAGCACATTGGCTTCGCGATCGCCAGGCAGGAAGCCCCACAACTCGTCGGCGGTGAAGCTGAGCACCGGCGCGATCCAGCGCACGAAGGCCTCGCTGATGCGGTACATCGCGCTCTGCGCCGAGCGCCGGCCGGCGCTGTCGACCGCCATCGTGTAGAGACGATCCTTGGTCACGTCAAGGTAAAGCGCGCCCAGGTCGTTGGTGCAGAAATTCTGGACCAACGACACCACGCGTGCAAAATCGTAATCGCGATAACTTTCCTGGATGCGGTCGTGCAGTTCGCGCGCACGCGCCATCGCCCACTGGTCGAGCAACAGGCAGTCTTCCACCGGCACCAGGTGGATGGCAGGATTGAAGCCGGCCAGGTTGCCCAGCAGGAATCGCGCGGTATTGCGAATGCGGCGATAGGCATCGGCGCTGCGCTTGAGGATGTCGTCGGACACGGACATCTCGTTGCGGTAGTCGGCCGCTGCCACCCACAGGCGCAGCACGTCCGCGCCCAGCGAGTCGTTGACCTTCTGCGGCTCGACCACGTTGCCGATGGACTTCGACATCTTTCGGCCCGCGGCGTCCACGGTGAATCCGTGCGTAAGCACGGCCTTGTACGGCGCGGCGCCGTCCATCGCAATACCGGTCAGCAACGAACTCTGGAACCAGCCGCGATGCTGGTCCGAGCCTTCCAGGTACAGGTCGGCGGGCTTGTGCAGGCCTTGCTCGGGCCGCGCGGCCAGCACGCCTTGGTGGGTCACGCCGGAATCGAACCAGACATCGAGGATGTCGGTGATCTTGTCGTAGTCGCCGGCATCGTCGCCCAGCATCTGCGCGGGGTCGAGCGAGAACCAGGCATCGGCGCCGCTCTGTTCGACCAGGTCGGCGACGCTGCGCATCAATTCGACGCTGCGCGGATGCGGCTCGCCGGTTTCGCGATTGACGAACAACGCGATGGGCACGCCCCAGGTGCGTTGCCGGCTGATGCACCAGTCCGGGCGGCCGTCGATCATGCCGGCGATGCGCGCCTGGCCCCAATCGGGAATCCATTGCACGTGCTTGATCGCTTCCAGTGCATCCGGTCGCAAGCCGGCCTGCTCCATCGAGATGAACCATTGCGGCGTGGCGCGGAACGCCACCGGCGTCTTGTGCCGCCAGCAATGCGGGTAGCTGTGGGTGAGCTTGCTCGACGCGAGCAACACGCCGCGTTCTTCGAGCAAGGCGGTGATGGTGTCGTTGGCCTTCCAGATGTACTGGCCGGCGAAGATTTCGGTGCTGGGCAGGAAGATGCCGCGCCCGTCGATCGGGTTCAGCACGTCCAACCCGTATTTCTGGCCGACCACGAAGTCTTCCTGGCCGTGGCCGGGCGCGGTATGTACCGCGCCGGTACCGGCTTCGGTGGTGACGTGGTCGCCAAGGATCACCGGCACCACGCGCGAATAGAACGGATGCTGCAGCGACAGCAATTCAAGGGCGGAACCCTTCACCCTGCCCAGCACGACCGGCGTTTCGATGCCATAGCGCTGCAGGGTGGATTCGGACAAGGCTTCGGCCAGCACCAGCAACACGCGACGACCAGCGCGCGACGGGCCTTCCACCAGCACATAGTCGAGGTCCGGGCCCAGCGTGACTGCAAGGCTCGCCGGCAGCGTCCACGGCGTGGTCGTCCAGATCGGGATGCTGGTGATGGCATCGCCCACATCCACGCCGAAGCGCGCGCCGAGTTCTTCCGGTGCGATCGCGTCATAGGCTACGTCCACGGCCGGCGAGGTCTTGTCGGCGTATTCGATTTCCGCTTCGGCCAATGCAGAACCGCAATCGAAGCACCAATGCACGGGTTTCACGCCGCGCGCGAGGTGGCCGCGCTCGACGATCTTCGCCAGCGATCGCAGCATCTCGGCTTCGAAACCGAAATCCATCGTGCGGTACGGATTCTTCCAGTCGCCCAGCACGCCAAGCCGCTGGAAATCGCGGCTCTGGCCTTCGATCTGCTCGCCGGCGTACTCGCGGCATTTCTGCCGGAACGCAGCGGCGTCGAGCTTCTCGCCGACCTTGCCGAATTTTTTCTCGACCACGAGTTCAATCGGCAGGCCGTGGCAATCCCAACCCGGGACGTAGGGCGCGTCGTAGCCGGCGATCAGGCGCGACTTCACCACCACGTCCTTCAGGATCTTGTTCACTGCGTGGCCGATATGGATCGAGCCGTTGGCATAGGGCGGGCCGTCGTGCAGTACGAAGCTGGGCCGGCCGCGCGCGTGTTCGCGCACCTGCTGGTACAGGTCGGCCTTCTGCCAGGCGGCCAGCATGGCCGGCTCGCGCTTGGGCAGGTCTCCACGCATCGGGAATGCCGTGTCGGGCAGGCTGATGGTGTGCTTGTAGTCTTTCTTCGACTCTGCGGACATTACGCAATGGCTCCAATTCTTGTTCGGTCGTGGTGCAGGATTTTTCGAGCCTGCGCCGCATCGATGTCCATCTGCCGGACGAGCGCCGGCAGGTCGTCGAATTTTTCCTCGTCGCGCAATTTCGCGACGAACTCCACTCGCAGGCGTTGGCCATACAGGTCGCCGTCGAAGTCGAACAGGTGCGCCTCCAGCAAGGGCTCGGTGCCGAACACGGTCGGCCGCGTACCCAGGCTGGAAACGCTGGCGCGCGGCTCGCTGCCGACGCCATGCACCCACGTTGCATAGATGCCGGTCAGCGCGGTGCGCTTGCCCATCAGGCGGATGTTAGCGGTCGGGTAGCCGAGCCTGCGGCCCAACTGGCGCCCGAACACGACCTTGCCGTCAATGGCGTAGCGGCGGCCCAGCGCATGCGCAGCGCCGTCGAGGTCGCCGGTGGCAAGTTGCTCGCGCAGGGCCGAACTGGAAATCCTCTGGCCGTCCACATGCACCGGATCGATCTGGTAGGCGAGGAAGCGATGTTTCGCGCCGACGCTGCGCAACACTTCCAGGTCGCCGCTGCGGCCCTTTCCAAAGCGGAAATCGGGCCCGACCCACACTTCGCGGGCACAAACGCGCTTGACCAGGATCTGTTCGATGAATTCTTCAGCCGACATCGACGACAGTTGCGCATCGAAGCGCAGCAGTCCGACGTGGTTCACGCCCAGGTTGCGCAGGCCTTCGAACTTGGCGCGCGGCAGCAGCAGGCGCGCCGGTCGTTCACCACGCGCGAAGTATTCGCGAGGCAGGGGTTCGAAACTTAGCGCGACCGCCGGCAAGCCCAATTGCCGGGCGCGCGCGAGCGCGCGGCCGACCAGCGCCTGATGCCCACGATGCAGGCCGTCGAAAGCTCCGATGCAAACCACGCTGCCCTGCGGACAAATGGAATTGCCCGCGACGTCCCGGAACAGCTTGCTCATGGCTGAAAGTATAACGTCAGGCGGCCATGGCAGCCCGGCGCCAGGCCGGGTCCGGGCCTGTGGCGCTCAGCTTTCGCGCAGGTGGCGTGGCCGCAGGCCCGCCAGCAGCAGCCCGGCGGCGTACGCTGTGGCGCCCGCCGCTACCGCCGCCAGCAACCAGGCCAGCCGGTGCCACCAGGCCAGCGCGTTGAAATCGCCGATCCACAGTCGCACGCCCCAGACCACCGCGCCCATCAGCACGCAGCCGAACAGGATCTGGATCGCCAGCCTTCCCCAGCCGGGCCCGGGCTGGTGGAGCTTGGCGCGCCGCAGGTAGCGCCACAGCAAAGCCGCATTGGCAACGCCTGCCAGGGCCGTGGCAAGGGCGATGCCGGCATGCGCCGCGACCACGCCCATCTTCCACAGCGGCGTCACCAGCGCGACCGTCAGCACGATGTTGATGAACACCGTCAGCACGGCCGCGCGCATCGGCGTGCGCGTGTCCTGGCGTGCGTAGAAGGCAGGCAACAGCACCTTGGTGATCATGAAGGGAATCACGCCGATGCTCATCGCGGTGACGCTGATCGCGACCATGC
>JAPLSI010000269.1 GCA_026398715.1 Gammaproteobacteria bacterium | reverse complement strand
ATCATCAGCGCCTTCAATTTCCCGGTCGCCGTCTGGGCCTGGAATGCCTTCCTGGCCGGCGTCTGCGGCGATATCTGCATCTGGAAGCCCTCGCCCAAGACGCCGCTGTCGGCTATCGCGTCGCTGCGCATCTGCAATGAGGCCCTCAGGGCCGGCGGCTTCCCGGACATCTTCTTCCTGTTCAACGACGCCGGCACCGAACTGGCTGCCAACTTCGTGGACGACAAGCGCGTGCCGCTGATCAGCTTCACCGGCTCAACCCACGTCGGCCGCATCGTCGGTGAGCGCGTGGCGCAGCGCCTCGGCCGATCGTTGCTGGAACTGGGCGGCAACAACGCCATCATCGTGGAAGAAAGCGCGGACATGAAGCTGGCCATCCCGGCCATCGTGTTCGGCGCGGTCGGCACCGCCGGCCAGCGCTGCACCACCACGCGCCGCGTGTTCGTGCAGGAAAGCATCTTCGACAGCGTGCTCGAAACCCTGGTGAAGGCCTACAAGCAGGTCGAGACCAAGATCGGCGACCCGACCCAGGCCACCACCCTGATGGGCCCGCTCAACAGCCAGGCCGCCGTGCAGCAATTCCTCGCCGCCATCGACAAGGCACGCGCCGCGGGCGGCACCGTGCGCACTGGCGGTTCGGCCATCGAGGGCAAGGGCAACTTCGTGTTGCCGACCATCATCACCGGCGTGCCCAACAGCCACGAGGTCGTGCAGACCGAAACCTTCGCGCCGATCCTGTATGTCATCCCCTACAAGACGCTGGACCAGGCGCTGGACATGCAGAACGCGGTTCCGCAGGGCCTGTCGTCGTCCATCTTCACCCGCGACCTGCGCTCGGCGGAAAAATTCCTGAGTGCGGCCGGCTCCGACTGCGGCATCGCCAACGTCAACATCGGCACCTCGGGCGCCGAGATCGGTGGCGCGTTCGGCGGCGAGAAGGAAACCGGCGGTGGCCGCGAATCGGGTTCCGACGCGTGGAAGGTCTACATGCGCCGGCAAACCAACACGATCAACTATTCCGATGCGCTGCCGCTGGCGCAGGGAATCAAGTTCGACCTGTAAGCGTCCACGCAACACCAACCGGAGCCAGCGATGAATACGACCATCCGCACCAGCAACCTCGCCATCATCAGCCTGGTCTCGGGAATCCTTGGCTGGACCATCCTGCCCTGGGTCGCCAGCCTGGTGGCCATCGTCACCGGCCACATGGCCCGTGCCGAGATCCGGCGCAGCGCCGGCACCATGGAAGGCGACGGCCTGGCCGTGGCCGGCCTGGTGCTCGGTTACGCGATGGTGGTGATCAGCTTCATCGGGCTGATGCTGATCCTGCTTTTCTTCGGTGGCCTGGCGGTATTGCTGGGTTGGCTGGGCATGAACGGCCAGCTCAACTAGAACATGCCGATCTATCCCCTCGCCCGGCAGTTCCTGTTCCGCATCGATGCGGAACGGGCCCATGGCCTGGGGCTGCACGCCATCGAGGCCGCTTACCGCAGCGGCCTGAATCCGCTGCTTGCGATGCGCCCCGCGCCCTTGAAGACGCGGGTGTTCGGCGTGGATTTCCCCAACCCGGTGGGCTGCGCCGCAGGCCTGGACAAGAACGGCGAGCACATCGACGCGCTGATGGCGCTGGGCTTTGGCTTCGTCGAAATTGGCACCACCACGCCGCGCCCGCAGCCGGGCAACCCGAAGCCACGCATGTTCCGCCTGCCCGAACACCAGGCCGTCATCAATCGCCTGGGCTTCAACAACCTGGGCGTGGACGCCCTGGTGCGCAATGTCGAGAAGGCCAAGCGCAACGGCATCCTCGGCATCAATATCGGCAAGAACAAGGACACGCCCAACGACAAGGCGTCCGACGACTACATCCATTGCATGGAACGCGTCTTCGCGCTGGCCGACTACATCACGGTGAATATCTCCTCGCCCAACACGAGCGGCCTGCAGGAAGAAGAAACACTGCGACGCTTCATCGGCACGCTGCGTGAAGCCCAGGAACGCCTCGCCAGCCAGCACGGCCGGCGCACGCCGATGCTGGTGAAGGTGGCGCCGGATCTTTCCGACGATGAAATCAACGGCATGGCCAGCGTGCTGAACGCGGCGCGCATCGACGGCGTGATCATCGGCAACACGACGCTGGACCGCAGCGAGATCCAGGGCCATCCCCGTGCGGGCGAATCGGGCGGCCTGTCGGGCCAACCCCTGTACGCGCGGTCCACCACCGTGTTGCGGAAACTTCGCCTGCGGCTGGACGACAGCATCCCGCTGATCGGCGTCGGCGGCATCCTCAGCGGCGCCGATGCGGCCGGCAAGATCGCCGCGGGCGCGCGCATGGTGCAGTTCTACACCGGCATGATCTATCGCGGGCCGGAGCTTATCGGTGAATGCGTGGGCTCGATCCGCCGACTGCGCGAGGGAGTTGCGTGAGCGGATACCAGCTGGCCGAGAACGTTTCGCTGGCCGGCCGCAATACCTTCCACGTTGCCGCCCGCGCCGCGATGATGGCCGACGTGACGCGCAGCGAGGCGCTGCCGGAACTGTTCGATTTCGCGATGCTGCGCGAGGGCCCGGTGATGGTGCTGGGCGAAGGCAGCAACCTGTTGTTCGCTGCCGATTTCCCGGGCGTGGTGGTCTGCCTGACGATGGCCAAAGTGCATATCGTGGAGGACGACGGCGCGCATGCACTGGTCCGCGCGGAAGCCGGGCTGTCCTGGAACGACCTGGTGACCTGGACCCTGGGCCGCGGCCTGTGCGGCCTGGAAAACACCGCGCTCATCCCAGGCACCGTGGGCGCGAGCCCGATCCAGAACATCGGCGCCTACGGCGTCGAAGTCGGTGAGTTCATCGAAACGGTGGAAGCCTTCCACCGCGGCACCGGGCAGATCAAGCGCGTGGCGCATGCCGACTGCGAATTCGCTTATCGGGACAGTCGCTTCAAGGCCGACCTCGACCAATGGGTGATCACGGCCGTCGAATTCCGGCTGCCGCGGCAACGCGAACTCAAGCTCGATTACGCCGGCGTGCGCGAAGAACTCGCAGCCATGGGCGTGGACACGCCCCGCGCCTCGCACGTGGCCGAAGCCATCAGCCGCATCCGCACGCGCAAACTGCCAAACCCGGCGCTGCTGGGCAACGCCGGCAGTTTCTTCAAGAATCCGGTGTTGGCCGTTACGCAGGCCGACGCGCTGAAGGACGCGCATCCGCAATTGCCCGTGTTTCCCGCGGCAAGCCCGGAACTGCGCAAGGTATCGGCCGCCTGGCTGATCGAAAAAGCAGGCTGGAAAGGTTTCCGCGAGGGTGATGCCGGCATCGCGGCACAACACGCGCTGGTGCTGGTCAACCACGGCAACGCGACCGGCGAGCAGTTGTTGTCGCTGGCGCATCGGGTTGCCGATTCGGTACAGGAACAGTTCGGCGTGGGCCTGGAACCGGAACCCCGCCTCATCGGGGCACGCTGGCAGCGGTGACCGTCACCCCGGCCATTCGACGCGTGGATGACGTGCCCCGGGCCGTCATGTTCATGGTCGCCAGCACGGTATTGTTCGGCGCAATGGCGGTCTGCATCCGCCTGGCCTCGTCGCAGTTGCATCCGTTCGAAATTGCCTTCTTCCGCAACCTGTTCGGATTCGTGTTCACGCTGCCGCTGTTGTACCGGCATGGCTGGGGCATCCTGCGCACCGACAAGCTGTCGCTCTACTTCCTGCGCTGCTGCATCGGCATCGTGTCCATGCTTGCCGGCTTCTGGGCCATCGTGCACCTGCCGCTGGCGCAAGCGGTCGCGCTGTCCTATTCCACGCCCATCTTCGTCACCATCGGCGCCGTGTTCGTGTTGGGCGAAGTCGTGCGCGCCCGGCGCTGGACAGCGGTGATCATCGGCTTCCTCGGCGTGCTCGTGCTGATGCACCCGGGCACCGACAGCTTCAACTTCGCCAGCCTGGTCGCCGTGCTGGCGGCCGTGATGAGCGCCAGCGTCGCGATCAGCATCAAGTTCCTGTCGCGCACGGAAAAGGCCGACGCCATCGTCATCTACACAACGATGATCTGGGTTCCCCTGTCGCTGGTGCCCGCGCTTTTCTACTGGACCCATCCGACCGGCATGACCTGGCTGTGGATCGTGCTGTCGGGCTTCCTGGGGACCACGGCGCACATGTGCTGGACCCGGGCGCTGACGCTGGCCGATGCCTCGTTGCTGACGCCGATCAGCTTCCTGCAGGTGCTGGTGGTCGGCGGCTTCGGCTATTTCCTGTTCGGCGAAAGCGTGGACCGCTGGACCGTCGCAGGCGCGGCGATCATCTTTGGTTCGAACGTGTACATCGCGCATCGCGAAGCGCGCCTGGCCCGACGCGCAGTGACCGACCCGGAAATCAACCCGGAAACCCTGCAACGCTGATCGCGAACTACTGGCGCCCGATCAGGTCTTCCGCCGCACCGGTGGTGGGCTTGGGCGGCGGGGCTTCGCGCGCGACCAGGTGGTACATCGCAACGACCCAGCCCGTGCCGGCGGCCCAACCCGCCAGTATGTCCGAGGGGTAATGCACGCCCAGGTAGACTCGCGACAGGCCCACCAGCGCGATGAAGATCGAAGCGCCGGCGAACACCGGCCAGCGCCAGTGGGAGCGCCAGCACAACAAGGTCACTGCCACTCCCAGCGTCACCGATCCCATCGCATGGCCGCTGGGAAAGCTGTAACTGTGCTCGGGTGCGATCGACAGCCACAGTTCCGGCCGCACCCGTGCGAAATAATTCTTGGCGGCCAGGTTCAGTGCCGCCGAGCCCAGCACCGCCAGGCCGAAGAACAAGCCATCGCGATGGCGTCGCCGCACCACCAGCCAAAGCAGGATCAGCACGTTGGCGGGCACCACGCCCCACAGGTAGCCGATTCGCGAAACCACGCTGAAGAAGGCATCGATTCGCGGCGACGTCCACTGGTGAAGGAAGACCATCACGGGTATGTCGAAGAACAGGAATCCGTCTTCGCGCAGCTCGGTGGCAAGCCCGGCGAAGGCCCACAGCGGCAGCAGAACGCCCACGAAGGGCAACAGCAGTCGCCATGGATGCCGGCGGATGAAGTCCAGGCCGTAGCCCAGCTCGCCCACGACGGTGGCAAGCGGCGACGGTGCACGCTTGCCGGGCGCCCGGCTAGTCACCGGCGCGCGAGTACTTTCTTTCCACGTAGTCGTCTATCAGCGCGACGAATTCCTGCGCGATGTTGTCGCCGCGCAAGGTAACCGACTTCTGCCCGTCGATGAAGACGGGCGCAGCCGGCGCTTCACCCGTGCCCGGCAGGGAGATGCCGATGTTCGCGTGGCGCGACTCGCCCGGACCATTCACCACGCAGCCCATCACGGCCAGGGTCAGGTGCTCGGCGCCGGGATGGCTGACCTTCCACATCGGCATGCGGTCGCGCACGTGTTCCTGCACGGTTTGCGCCAGCTCCTGGAAGAATTCCGACGTGGTCCGGCCGCAGCCGGGGCACGCGGTCACGAGCGGCGTGAACGCACGCAGGCCGAGCGTCTGCAGCAGTTCCTGCGCGACGATCACTTCCTGCGTCCTCGACCCGCCCGGTTCGGGCGTCAGCGAAATGCGGATGGTGTCGCCGATGCCTTCCTGCATCAGCACGGCCAATGCCGCCGCGGACGCGACGATGCCCTTGCTGCCCATGCCAGCTTCAGTCAGCCCCAGGTGCAAGGGGAAATCGCTGCGCGCCGCAAGGTCGCGATAGACCGCAATCAGCTCCTGCACGCCGCTGACTTTCGCCGACAGGATGATGCGATTGGCGGGCAGGCCGATGTCCACGGCTTGCGCCGCAGAGTCGATGGCCGATCGCACCAACGCCTCGCGAAGCACCCTGCCCGCGTCCCAGGGCTCGTCGCGCAGATGGTTCTCGTCCATCAGGCGGGCCGCCAATGCCTGGTCCAGCGAGCCCCAGTTGACGCCGATGCGCACGGGCTTGGAATACCGAATCGCCAGTTCGATGATGGCGCCGAACTGGCTGTCGCGCTTTTTGCCGAAGCCGACGTTGCCTGGATTGATGCGGTACTTTGCCAGCGCCTCGGCACAGGCCGGTTCAGCAGTCAGCAGTTGATGGCCGTTGTAGTGGAAGTCGCCGACGATGGGGACGGTGATTCCCATCATCGCCAGCTTCTCGACGATGCGGGGCACGGCGGCCGCAGACTCGGGATTGTTCACCGTGACGCGGACCAGCTCCGAACCGGCGCGCCACAACTCGGCCACCTGCTTGACGGTGCTGGCGACATCGGCGGTATCGGTGTTGGTCATCGACTGGACCACGACCGGGTTGCCGCCGCCGACCCGCACCGAGCCGATGAGGACTTCGCGCGTCGCCCGGCGCGGCTGCGCCACTGCTGTCGTCACTGCACGGCTCCGGCTTCGGTTTCCGCCACCAGGTCCGCGCGCAGGGGCCGAAGCAGGGCGTAATCGCCAGCGTTCAGCAGTACGTCCACGCCCGCGAGGATTTCCTCGACGCGAGCCGCGTTTTGTTGGCCGGCGACGAGGTCGCGCACGACTTCGATGCGGGTGGCGCCTGCATCGAGGGTATTGGGCGCCAGGAAATTGATTTCCTCATCCCCCAGCGACCGCATCTCGAGCGCGCGGATGGGTTCGTGGGTGAATCCGTCGCTGCCATGCACGCGAAGTCCGACCGCGGCGGTGCGACGACTGATGAGTTCGACGCCTGCCGACAAGCCGCCATCGGCCTCATAACGCAGCCAACGGATCACGCCCAGCATCCATTCCGGATATTCGTCCGCATCGGCCATCGTCAGGCCAACGAGTTCTCCCACGCGGGCCCGAATCTGGCTGGCGTGCGCCCAGGCCATCCGGTAGCCGCCCAGGCTCTGGTCGAGCACCGTCGCCTCGTGCACCGGCACGCGCGATACATCCGTGCCCGCCCCTGCCCAGGAGGCACGGTCGATGATATGCACGATCTGCTGCGAGGCCTGGCGCATGAACGATTCGAAGTCCCGTTGCCCGGCCAGGTAGAAGTGCAGGCTGCTCAGCCCGAACACGGTACGCAGCACATGGCTGGCAGGCAGGCGCTTGTGCGAACGCGCCGCGGAAAGTCCGAACGACCTTCGCAGTCTTTCCAGCATTTCGACCGACATGCGCACGCCATTGCCCCGCGGCGGCGAGAGGTCGGCGTAGCCATCCACCTGGCGCGACAGCGCGGCGTCGACTTCGATGCAGAAGGACTTCATGTCCAGCCACTGGCTGGCGGGCTCGCCTGCCACCGCCGGACCCGGGCCGCGATCGGCGTCTTCGGGCACCACCGGCGCGTTGTCGCCCGGCAGGGTGCGCGACACATTGCAGCTTCCCGCAAAGTCGCGCGTGCATTGCCACAACAGGTCCTGCTCGACCTGGCTGAATGCCAGCGGATGGGTGATGGCCATCAGCAGCGACTGCAGATACAGGATGCGGGTCTCGACCGGGCCGCCTGCCAGCTCATCTTCAATCGGGCGGGAATCGAGCCGATGTTCGATGGCGAAATGGCGCACGCGATGCAAGCCTTGCCACGCCCCCGCCGACGGCGCGCGGTACACCCGCCATGCCACGGCAAGCGCCTGGACGTAATGCCAGGCCGAACGCGCCAGTGCAGTGGCCACGCTGCTGCTGCGAAGCATCGGGATATTGCCGGCAGGCGAGCAGATCTCGACGGCGGCCATCCGGTAGCCATGGCCCATCGCCATGTGGAATGCCTCGACCTGGTGCGCTGCGGCAGCTTTCGATGCGGCCAGCGGAAGTGCGCTGCCTGCATATTCCCGCTTGAGCAGGCCGATGGATTCACCAATGGCCGAGCGAAGTTCTTCGAGTACCGACAAGCGTTGCGAGCCTTCCAACCGCTGACCGGCCAGGCTGTCCAGCGCCATGTCCAGGCTCTGCTGCGTGGCCAGTGCATTGGCGCGCGGCAGGGCCGCCACCCAAAGCCGGGTCTTGCGCGCATCGGCCTGGAAAGTGGACGCGCCCGCGCCGCGGGCACCGGGCATGCCTTCGCTGAGCAGTCGGTAGGTTTGACTCATGCAGCGCTCCGTTTACGTGACGCAGGCCCAAGTTTACGCGAGACAGCGCCGGCTCGGCCAACCGGGACCGGCGCCTGGCCTAGGTAGAACTACGAATAGCGGCCAGAACAGCGATTCATAAGATGTACCCATAGGCGGAACCACGCCAGAAGACACGCCCGCCCGTCCCAGGGGTTCCCATGCTACCGCGCCGCAAGCCCAGTACCGGATTCACGCTGATCGAGATGATGGTGACCCTAGCGGTCCTGTTCATCTTCTTCATCATGGCGGTGCCGTCGTTTGCCGGCCTCAAGCAGCGGGCCGCCATCCGGGGCGCGGGCGACCAGGTGCTGAGCTTCTGGAACGAGGCGCGCTTCGAGGCAGTCAAGCGCGACCAGCTGGTGAAGGTGGGCGTGCGCACCGGATCCAACGGCGCCTTCTGCCTCGGGGCCGCCACGACCACCGACGAAGCCGACGCCACGACGTGCGACTGCATGAGCGCCGCGCCTGCAAGCAATGTCTGCGACGTGATGCGCTATCCGGCCGACCAGTCCGAGTGGAACAACGTGACGGTCACCGGCATCACCATCGGCGGTACGGCCAGCCTGCTGTCCATCAAGCCGGTGGTCATCGAACCCAAGCGCACGGCGCTGACCGAAGCCACCGACAAGGGCACGATCAGCCTGGCCGGCCCGCCCGGCCAGATGGCCTACAAGCTGAACCTGTACGTGGATCAACTCGGTCGCGGCCTGCTGTGCGAATCGAGTTCTTCCACGACCCGGCTGCCCGAATACGACAAGCGCCGTTGCGCGGACTGAAGCCATGCGCATGATGCCTTCCCTCCCCTCGCGCGGCTTCGGCCTGATCGAACTGATGGTCTCGGTAGTTCCGGGCTTGGTCGTTTCCGGCGCGGCGGTCGCCTTCGTGCTGTCCAGCCTCGACAGCAATACCGACTTCGTGCGCTCGGCGCGTTTCAACCAGGACCTGCGCAGCAACATGGACTTCGTAACGCGCGAACTGCGCCGCGCCGGCTACGACGAAAACGCGATGAAGTACATCGCGCTTACCGCCAGCAACAACACCACCTCGCCCTTCGCATCGATCAAGGTCGTGCGCAAGGAAGCCGACAACAGCTGCGTCATCTACGCCTACGACAGCAAGACGGCCGGCAACGGCACGACCACGGGGCCGGGACGTCTCGACACCGCCGGTGGCGAGTTGCACGCCATTCGCCGCATGACCCGCACCGTCAATGGCAAGCTGGTCGGCGTGATGGAAGTCGCACAATCGAGCGCCGCTGCGACATCGCTCGATTGCGACGCCGACGGTCCCGACTACGCCAGCTATCCGGCCAGTTGCAACGCCGGAACCGGGTGGTGTCCACTCAGCGATCCCCTGCAGCTGGACATCACACGGTTCCGGATCATCGACAGTTCGCTGTGGAACCCGCCCACCGCAGTAAGCCACGGCTCGAAGATCCGTGACCTGGAACTCACCATGAGCGGCGTGCTGGTTGGCGCCAACGAATACGCCCGCGAAATGCAGAGCAGCGTTCGCGTCCGGGCCGAATGCCTGCGCCCGGTGGCCGCGTCCAGCACGCCCGATACCACCGGAACGCTGTGCGATACTGCCCCCGGGACCTGACTCGCGCACGAGAACAGAACATTCCAGAAATCATGCGTCGTCCGACAAAAGCGATCTGCTTCAAGCGTCAGCGCGGCCTGGCCACACTGCTGGTCGCGCTTGTGATCCTGGGCATCCTGACCATCGTCGTGTTGTATTCGACGCACGTCGCCTTCTTCGAACAACGCACCGCCACCAACGAAAACCGCTCCCGCCTGGTCGAACAGGCCGCCGAGTACAGCATCAACCTGGCCGGCGAATTCCTGAAGGCCAATCGCGACTACATCATCTCGCGTACGGCAGGCACTGCCACCACGGGCGGATGGCTTGCGGCCAACGCGAGCACGGGGCGCAAGTGGGTGCTGTGCTCGACAGTCACCGGCTTTCCAAACATTCCCACCCTCAGCGACGGCACGCCGCATCCGTGCATGACCGAACGCGACGCAAGCGCGTCCGGCGATTATCCGACCACCGCGGGCATCGGTGGACGCCGCGGGCAACTGTATTTCTATGGGCTGGACGCAAGCAACGGCGCGGCGCAAATGACCATTCCGTACCAGCAACTGATGCCCGATGCCGTGAAGCTCGAGACACCTGGCGTCGGCGTTGGTGGCACGGCCGCGTTCCCGGCCGAAACGACCGTGCGCGCGCTGCTGTGCCGGATCGACAGCAGCCTGCCCAACCCCGCCTGCCGCGCTGATCCGGTCAAGGGCAACCGCATTGCGGTGAGCCTGATCGCCAACGTCGTGCTGCCCGGCGAATCCTCCAGCGCCACCATCAAGGAAACCTGGGCGACGCTTGGCGCCATCGATTCCAATTCATCCGTGCCCCTCATCGCCACCGGCCTGCTCAGCACAGGCGGCACCATCACCATCGTCACCAATCCCAATGCGGGCGGCTATGGACTTCCAGGCTCGCTGTGGTCGCCCAACGACGTGCAGGTCGAGAACAGCACGGGCGGCGGCGTGGCGAACATCGCCAGCTGCTTCATCCAGGACTTCATGAAAGGCGAAGCGTCGCCGACGCTGGCGCGCGCCAAGGATATCTGTCCGCAAAGCGGAAGTTCGCCGCCCTGCCATTGCCCTTCCGCAAAATCCGAGGACGACTTCTGGCTGTCGGGCTCTGCCGCCGGCACCAAGCGCGAGAACATCGATGTGCTCGACCGCGACAACAATGCCGGCGCGGCCGGCAGCCCCCGGCCCCCCGATATCCAGTTCTTCCCGGGCGCCGGGCCGTCGGACGTGACCAATCCGCTCAGCACGCCGATCGCACTGGACCGCCAGGTGGGCGCAGCTCCGAACACCGTGCTGTCCAACGCCTCCGCTGCCTCCGACGATTCCCTGTTCGAGTGGATCTTCGGCGTGAACTACGTGGTCGCCGACCACGACATCAGCGGCACCACGCTGGCCAACTGCGGGCCGGGTTCGCCGCCCACACAGAATTGCGCGGACTATGCCTTGCGCAACGACCTGGGCGCGACGGTCATCGAAGGCAACTGCGCCAGCAACCAGTTCAGTTCCGCGTCGTACGGGCTGTATTACGTCACGGGCAATTGTTCGATCGACGGCAGCACTGTTGGCTCGAAGAACGCGCCCGTCATCATCGTCGTGTTCGGCGAAGCGGTGCTGAAGAACGCCATCCTGTTCGGACTGTTGTTCGTGCATTCCGACAACATCGGCATCGAGAATGCGTCGTCGGGCTATCGCATGGACATGCAAAGCGCCACCATCTTCGGATCGCTGGTCGTGGAAGGCGATATCAGCATGACCGGAAACTCGGTGATCGTGTACGACGATACGTCGCTCAACACCGATCCCAACAAGCTGCCGACCAAGGCGCGCTTCGCCCGCGTGCCCGGCAGTTGGCTCGACAAGCAGCAGGGTTTCTAGCCCATGAAGCGATTCGCGCCCCTACGGATGCAGCGTGGCTTCAGCCTGATCGAGGTGCTGGTGGCGGCAGCAGTGCTGTCCGTCGGCCTGCTGGCGTTGGCATCGCTGCAGATGTCCATCGTGCGCACGTCCAGCGACTCCAAGGCGTATTCGGTCGCGCTGTCGCTGGCCAAGGACAAGCTCGAGGAACTGCGCACCTTCAACGACGTGCGCGGCGTGCGGTCCTACCAGTCGCTGACCGACGGCACGGATACGCCGGGAAACGTGGGTGGCGTTGAATATTCCCGTGGCTGGACAGTTACCCGTTTTGCGTACAACTGGAATCCGGACGGCAATCCGGCAACGGCCGACCGACAATTCCTGGCCTATGGAAGCGACTCCGGCGACACGCCCAATCCGTTCAATGGCAACACCTCCACGGGCTACGTGGACGACAACGAGTTCAAGCGGATCCAGGTGCGCGTCACTTGGTTGGACACCAATGGCAACAGCCAGACCGTGGCACTCGAAGATGCAATCGCCTCCCTGTCGCCCAGCGACAGCGCGCTGATTTCCCGCAGCGGATCGGCCGTCATCCCGCGCACCGTTGAAGTCATCATCAACGACCCGACACTGACCAATGGCGTGGGCAACGGCGTGATTCCGCTTGCGTTGAGCAGCGACAGCAGCGTGGACGGCACCAGCACGGCCGCCACCAATCCGCAGCCGCGCCTGCTCGGCGCCGACTACCGCGTCGCGGAAACCCGCTACAACATCCTTACCTACGGCGCCATCAGTGGCGGAACGGCGACGGCCCAGTCCAAGATCGAAACAATCGTGGTCGGCTGCACCTGCAGCTACGCCAATGCCAATAACTCCGTCACCGGGCGGCGACCCAGCTACTGGAACGGCTATCGGTACACGCCGCCGGAGCCCGCCATCACCACCCAACCCGCGGGCTGGACCCAGGCCGACAACGAAAGCGCGCACTGCACGTCCTGCTGTCGCGACCACCACGATCAAGTGGGCGGCGTCGACGTCAGCAACAGCGGACCCAAGTTCGACCCGCGTCGCAGCAGCCACATGCACTACCGGCACGACTCCGGCGGCAACCTGGTCAGCTCGGCCAACACCGGAGTGTATGAAGAATCGTGCCGCTTGGTTCGCGTGGACGGCGTGTATCGGGTTACCGCCGACGCGTACACCGACCAGGTAAACCTGCTCGAAACCAAAAACGACGACAGTACGACGCCCTACATCCCCACCACGCAGGCGACCAGCAACTACCAGTCCTTCGCCCTGAAGCTGCTGGACGCGCGACTGGTGAACACGACCAGTTCGACGACCCTCAACAACTCGTTGACAGGGTCGGTGGTGGCAGCATTGGAGGATCCGGTTCCCGCCACGTATCCCAGCACGTCGATCAATGAACCGGCCACCATCAGCATCGCGGACGGCGTGCAGAAATGGCTGCACAACCGCGGCCTGTACATCGATTACCTGGAACCGGAAGTCATCGCCGCCATCGTGCAGGCGAAGACCTTGTGCGCCATCGATGCGGGCGTCGGCGGTTGTGCCAATACACTGGCAAAAAAGGAGGCAGCGGTCTTGCGCCTGATTCCCTTCACGTCCATCAACCTGACCGAGATTGCCAACTGGACACCTGCGCAGCCGGCCGATGCGGGCGGACAGGACGTACTTGTCTACAACAACCTGCTCAAGTGCACCGTGCCCGCCGCCGACGGCGGACCCGCAAACGGTTGTACCGCGACAGTGAATGGATCAACGGTGACCATCGATCCGAGCCGGCCCGTGCGCGGGTTGGTGCAGCGCATCCAGGTCAGCGCAACGTCCGGCAACCAGCCGGCCGTCACGGCGAGCATCCATCCGTCAAATTCGACGCTCGCCGCCCTGTCCACAACCATCGATCCGGACGAAGGCAGCGCGGTCACCGACCACCAGAACTTCGTCATCGCGGGCGGGTCCGGCGGCGGCACGACGGCTTCCTACAAGGTCGCGATCCTGGGCACCTATCCGCTCAGCAGCGGCGCCCGCCCGGTCGTCGATACCTCGCCGGCTTCGTCGTACGTCTACCAGACTGGCATCATCGTCAGTGGTTTCACCCTGCCCAATCCGATCGTCGTTACGCCCAACCCGGTAGCGTTCGGCGTGCCCGTGACCATGCGCATCAAGAACTACAACTACGCGCAAACCCTCCTGGGCACATCCCCTACGCTCAATTGCACCGGACCTTCCGGCACGAAAGTATTGACGAGCACCAGCACCAACACCAACTACCTGCTCAACAAGCAGACCATCTGCAAGAACTACACGGTCGGCAGCGTCGACGTGAACGGCGCCGCCGTCGCCGGTCCGTTCGCGGTGGCATCCACAGGATCGCCGTCGACGCCCGATGGTTCGCTGACCGAATACACCACCATAAGCCTGCCCGCCATCAGCGCGAACGACGTCATCAACATCACCACCAGCACGGGCACGGACTACCTGCCGGCAGCGAACTGCACCTATGTCGCGAGTGACCTGACGGGCTCGGGCGGCTGGAAAGGCAGCGCCATACCGACAGTGACGCCAGGCGTCTGTCCGCCCTGATCCGGCCCGACCGGCCGACCGCCCGATCGCGGTTAGAATCGCCGGATGACTGAACTGGTGCGCGAACGTCCTATCCTGAAGCCGGCGCAACTCAACGCCCTGGCCCGCGACCTGCTGGAAGGCAACTTCGCCCAGGTCTGGGTGCAGGGCGAGATCAGCAATTTCTCGCGTCCGGCGTCGGGGCATCTGTACTTCACACTGAAGGACGACCGCGCGCAGGTGCGTTGCGCGCTGTTCAAGCAAAAGGCCATGTACCTTCGCTTCGCGCCGCGCGATGGCGCGCTGGTGCTGGTGCGCGGGCGAGTCACGCTGTACGAGGCGCGCGGCGAATACCAGTTGGTGCTCGAGCACATGGAAGAGGCCGGCGAAGGCGCGCTGCGCATCGCCTTCGAAGCCCTCAAGCAGGCGCTGGCGGCGGAAGGCCTGTTCAACGCCGATCGAAAGCGTGCCCTGCCGCGCTTCATCGGCCGGCTCGCGGTCATCACCTCACCGACCGGTGCAGCGGTTCGCGATGTCCTCAGCGTGCTGGGCAGGCGCTTCCCGATGATGGACGTGGACGTGCTGCCGGTGCCCGTGCAGGGAGACGGCGCCGCCGCGGAAATCCGCGCGATGCTGGCGCGCGCCATCGCCAGCAACCGCTACGACTCGATCCTTTTGACACGCGGCGGCGGCTCGCTGGAGGACCTGTGGTCGTTCAACGATGAAGCGCTGGCCCGCGCCATTGCCGCGTCACCCATACCCGTGGTTTCAGCGGTGGGCCACGAAGTGGACTTCAGCCTGGCCGACTTTGCGGCTGACCTGCGCGCGCCAACGCCATCGGCGGCGGCCGAACTGATGGTTCCCGATCGCGTGGAGATGCTCGCCTCGCTGGCACATTCACGGCGACGCATGGACGCCGCGATCCAGCGCCTGCGCGAAGGCCTGGCGCAACGCGCCGACCAGGCGTCGCTGAAACTTCGCGCACTGCGCCCGCAGTTGCGCCTCGAACGCGGCCAGCACCGGCTCGCGCTGCTGCTGGCGCGCCTGCAATCGGCGCAGGCGCTGGTACTCGATTCCCGCGCGCAAAGGCTGCGCGATCGTCTCCGCGCGCTGGAACAACAGCATCCCCGCCTGCGGCTCGCGGCACTCGAACATCGTGCCGACGTGCTTCGGCAGCGGCTGGGATCGGCAGCCCAGCGTGACGTGAACCAGCGCGGCATCCACTTGCAGGGCCTGGCGCGCGCACTGCATTCGCTCAGTCCTTTCGCCACGCTGTCGCGCGGCTACGCCATTGTTCGCGATCCTGCGACCGGCGTGGTCATCCGCGACGCGGCGCAGGTCCGCCCGGGCCAGGTTTTGGAAGCACGGCTCGCCGTCGGTGAAATCGAAGTCCAGGTCGGCACTAAGCGCTGATCGCGTGGATTAACCCCGTTTGGCCGGCAGGGACGTTCACCCTGCCGAACCCAACAAACGGAGTCGACCATGCGCCTGTCACCGCTGTGCCTCGCCATTTCACTGTCCCTGCTGGCTGGTTGCCAGCAGCCGCAACCCCGCGCCGAGCTCGACGAAGTGCAGGTCGTGCCTGCCGACTCGGTCAACGCCATCGATGTCGCCGCCGTCGAGAGCACCACCGTCCTGACCGCCGAACAGTTCAGCAAGGTGGCAGCCGATGCGGGTGCGCAACGACGGGAACGCAGCCGGGTCGCTCCGCAGTCGATCGCAGTCATGGCCAGTCCGATGGCGCCGCCACGGCCCTCGATCCACGGCATGGTCGTGGTCAACGCCGCGCAGCCAGCCAACACCGAGAATTACGAAGGGCACGCCGACAACCCGATCCAGCTGGTTTCCGACAATCCGGTCAGCACGTTTTCCATCGACGTGGATACCGGCAGCTACAGCAATGTGCGACGCATGCTGCTGGCCGGCCAGCGCCCGCCTGCGGACGCGGTTCGCGCCGAGGAGATGATCAACTACTTCGACTACGGCTATCCGATGCCCGCCAACCGTTCGGTGCCGTTCAAGGTCAGCACCGAGATTGCACCCGCGCCATGGAACCCGCGCCGCCAACTGCTGCAGGTCGGCATCCAGGGCTATCGGGTTGCGCCCGCTGAAATCCCTGCGGCCAACCTGGTGTTCCTGATCGACACCTCCGGCTCGATGCAGGACGAAGACAAGTTGCCGCTGCTCAAGAAGAGCTTCGCGGAACTCGCGCGACAGATGCGCCCGCAGGATCGCGTGTCCATCGTCGTCTATGCCGGCAGCGCCGGGCTGGTGCTGCCACCCACGCCGGGCGACCGCCAGGACGTGATCCTCGGCGCGCTGGACCGCCTGTCCGCCGGTGGTTCGACCAATGGTGGCGAAGGCCTGCAGCTGGCCTACGCCATGGCGCGCAGCGCCTTCCTGGCCAAGGGAGTCAATCGCGTCATCCTGGCGACCGACGGCGACTTCAACGTCGGCACCGTGGACCAGCAGGCGCTGGAAACCATGGTGGCAGACCAGCGCAAGTCGGGCATCGCCCTGACCACGCTTGGCTTTGGCACGGGCAACTACAACGATGCCATGGCCGAACAGCTGGCCGACATCGGCGACGGCAACCATGCCTATATCGATTCGATCAACGAAGGCCGCAAGGTGCTGGTGGAGGAGTTGTCATCGACCATGCTGACCATCGCGCAGGACGTGAAGATCCAGGTCGAATTCAATCCGTCGGTGGTCGCCGAATACCGCCTGATCGGTTATGAAAACCGCGCCTTGCGGCGCGAGGATTTCAACAACGACAAGGTGGACGCCGGCGAGATCGGCGCGGGGCATGACGTGACCGCCCTGTACGAAATCACACTGGTCGGTTCCGGAGCCGGCAGCGTGGATCCGCTTCGCTACGCCAAGCGCGTCGATGCGGGCGCGAAGGGCGACGAGATCGCCCTGCTCCGGCTGCGCTACAAGAAGCCCGGCAACAGCAGCAGCGTGCTGATCGAAACGCCGATGCGCCTGGCCGATATCCGCCCCCAGCCCAGCGATCGGCTGCGCTGGTCGGCAGCAGTCGCGGCTTATGCGGACCTGCTGCGCGGCGGCAAGAATGTCGGCGCGTTCGACTGGGACGGCGTGCGCAACCTCGCCGCCAGGGCCGGTGGCAAGGACCCCTGGGGCTATCGCGCCGAGTTCCTGGACCTGGTCGATCGCGCCCGCCGCCTGACCGGCGAAGGCGCGCCGGTTGCCGTCAGCGAATGACCGGGAATGCCAACCGGCTATCCGGGGGCGGCAAAACTTCGTACGCTCCGTCTCATGCAGGCGGAGCTTACGGACGAAGAATTGATGCTGGCCTATGGCGCCGGCGAGGCCAGCGCGTTCGAAACGCTGTACTCGCGGCACCGCGGGCCGCTATTCCGATTCATGCTGCACCAGGTCCGTGACCACGGCACCGCCGAGGAGCTCTACCAGGACGTCTGGCAGCGCGTCATCACCGCCCGGGCGCGCTACCAGGCCGATGCGCGGTTCAGCACCTGGCTGTTCCAGATCGCGCACAATCGCCTTACCGACCACTGGCGCGCCCTGCAGCACCGCCCGCCAGCCCCGGCCGACGCCGACGAGCGCACGATTCGCGAGGCCGACCCGGAAACACCGGAACGGCAACTGTCCGCCTTCGAGGAACGCCGCCGCCTGCAGTTGGCTTTGGAGGAATTGCCCGCAGATCAGCGGGAGGTCGTCCTGCTGCGGCTGGAACAGGAACTCTCGCTCGAGCAGATCGGCCAGATCACCGGAGTGGGCCGCGAAACCGTCAAATCGCGGCTTCGTTACGCCATCGACAAGTTGCGCCTGAGACTCAAGCCATGACCGCCCCAAAACCGCCCACCGAAGCGCACGACGAATCCGAACGCGAACTCGCGCGGATCCTGCGCGCGTTGCCGGCCGGTGAACCGTCGCCGGAACTGGATGCCCGCATCCTGCGTTCCGCCGCGAATGCCGCGGCCAGTTCCCGCAAGCCGCATGTCCGCTGGTTTGCTTCGGCAGGCGGGCTGTGGGGCATTGGCGCCGCCGCGGCGGCGGTGCTGGCGCTCGGCGTCAGCTGGCAGATGCTCGATCCCTCGCGCGGCTACGGTGAGCGCACTTCTCCGGTATCGGTCGCGCCCGAATCCGACAACGCCGTGGTCGTTGAACTCGGTGAGACCCGGCGAGACGCCCCGCGACCGATGCCCGGCCCGCCTCCGGCCAGCGCCCCGGCGGCTGCGCGCATCCAGGACAACCGCCTTCCAGCCTCGAAGATGGTGGCCGAAGCGCCCAGGCCCGCCCCCGCAGCGCCTGTGCGAGCCTCGGAAGCCCTGTCCTTCCCGCATGACGGCCTGGACGAAGGCGAGGCTGCGAGGCAGGAGGCAGCGCCGCAGATTTCCGCCATCGACGTGGCATCGGTGGAATCCACCACCATCCTCACCGCCGAACAGATCGGCAAAATCGACGCGGGGCAACGCAAGGCCGCCGATGCAAACCTGGCTGCGCGCGATGCGGCGGGCAGCGCGCGCGAACAATCGATCGGCGTCGCCGGATCGGCCGCGCCTGCAACACCCGCATCCGGCCCCATGAAGCCCGCAACCTGGCTCGCCCAGGTGCGGCAACTGCTCGCTGCCAATCGCACCGAAGAAGCACGCGCCAGCCTGAAGCGTTTCCACAAACGTTATCCCAACTACGTGGTGCCCGCCGATCTCGCGCCGCTATTGCGCGAATGATCCTCGACACACTGGCAGCGCCGGCAACCTTCCTTCTGGAAGTGAAGAAGAGCCGATTCCGCGCCAACGCCAGCGCCGTGCAAAGCGCCGCCGAAGCAATGGCCTGGCTGCGCGAGGTTTCGGTGGCCGATGCCACTCACAATTGCTGGGCTTGGCGCATCGGTGCGGAGTACCGGTCATCCGACGATGCCGAGCCGGGCGGCACCGCCGGGCGTCCGATCCTGGCCGCCATCGACCAACAGGGCTTCAACCAGGTAATGGTGGTGGTCACCCGTTGGTATGGCGGCATCAACCTCGGCGCCGGTGGCCTGGCGCGCGCCTACGGCGGCTGTGCGGCCGAATGCCTGCGCACGGCGCGACGCCTGCCCCTGCTGGACCTGGCCGAGGCCGAGATCGCCTGTGATTTCGCCCTCTCGGGCACGGTGCACTCGCTGTTGCCCGCCTTCCAGGCCGAAAAAACCGGTGAAAGCTTTGACGAACACGGACTGCGCTTGCGTTTGCGCCTGCCAGCCTCCATGTTCGAAGGCTTGGCACAACGCCTGCGCGATCTCAGCCGCGGCGCCGCCACCTTGACGATCCACGAGGCCAACGGCGCATGAGTACCCCGATGGAATCCCCCAAGCAGCGCCTGATGTCGCTGCGCGGCCTGCTTCCATTCCTGCGTCCGCACCGGGTCATGCTGGGCGGTTGGCTGGCGGCGCTTGCGCTGTCCTCCAGCGCCACGCTGGTATTCCCGGTCGCGTTCAAGCACATGATCGACCAGGGCTTCGCCAAGGGCACCTCCGTGGACCGGTGGTTCATCCTGTTGTTCGTGGTGGCCGTGGTTCTGGCAATGGCGACGGCCGCCCGCTTCTACTTCGTGTCATTGCTGGGCGAGCGCGTCATCGCCGACCTTCGCCAGAAGCTTTACGGCCACCTGTTGTCGCTCGACCAGGACTTCTTCGAACGCACCCGCAGCGGCGAGTTGCTGTCGCGCCTGTCGGCCGATGCCGAACTGTTGCGCAGCGTCGTGGGTTCGAGCATGTCGATCGCCTTGCGCAGCGCGATCACCGTCACCGGCAGCGCGGTAATGCTGGCGATCACGAGTCCGCGCCTGGCCGGACTGGCGCTGATCGGGATCCCGCTGATCGTGCTGCCTATCGCGCTGTCGGGACGGCGCGTGCGCGGCGCCGCCAAGGACAGCCAGGACCGCGTCGCCGACGCCAATGCCCGCGCTGGCGAGACCTTCAACGCCATGCACACCGTGCAAAGTTATGCGCGCGAACCGTTCGAACGCGATCGCTTCTCGGCCGCCGTAAAACTCTCGCTCGGCGCGGCGCGCAAGCGCATCCGCATGCAGAGCATCCTGACCGCCAGCGTCATCGTGCTGGTTTTCGGCGCGATCGTCTCGGTATTGTGGGTTGGCGCGCAGGATGTGATCGCCGGCGAAATGAGCGCAGGTACCCTGGCGCAATTCGTCATCTACGCCATGATCGGCGCCGGATCGGTCGGTGCGCTGACCGAAGTCTGGGCCGAAGTGCAGCGCGCCAGCGGCGGCATGGAACGCATCAACCAACTGCTGCAGGAAGTTTCCGCACTGCAGCCGCCAACTTCGCCTACGGCCATTCCAAGCCCCCTGCGTGGCGACCTCAAGCTCGAGAATGTCCGCTTCCATTATTCCAGCCGACCCGATACTGCGGCGCTGGAGGATTTCAGCCTGCATGTCGCGCCCGGCGAAACCGTGGCACTGGTCGGTCCATCGGGTGCCGGCAAGAGCACCGTGTTCCAGTTGTTGCTGCGCTTCCACGATCCGCAATCAGGCAGCGTGCGCCTCGACGACATCGACGTGCGCGACCTGGACCCGGGTGATCTGCGATCGGCCATCGCCCTGGTGCCACAGGACCCGGTGATCTTCGGCACCACGGCGCGCGAAAACCTACGTTACGGCAAGCTCGACGCCAGCGACGGGCAGATCGAAGCCGCGGCCCGCAGCGCCGAAGCCCACGAATTCCTGTCGGCCCTGCCCCAGGGTTACGACAGCGAATTGGGCGAGCGCGGCGCGCGGCTTTCAGGCGGCCAGCAGCAGCGCCTGGCCATCGCGCGCGCACTGCTGAAGGACGCGCCCATCCTGTTGCTGGACGAGGCCACCTCGGCGCTGGATGCGCAAAGCGAACGCGCCGTGCAACAGGCTCTCGAGCGGCTGATGCACGGCCGCACTACCTTGGTCATCGCCCATCGCCTGGCGACGGTTCTGAAAGCCGATCGAATCGTCGTGATGGACCAGGGCCGCGTTGTTGCGCAAGGCACGCATGCGCAACTGATGGAACAGAACGGCTTGTATGCGGAGCTGGCGCGCCTGCAGTTCGACCACTGAGGGCGGCGATACGACCACCGGGGCTGCGGTTATCAGGCTTCGACGAAACGAACGCGCCGCGTGATCGAGCAAGTGAGCTCGTAGCTGATGGTGCCGGCGGCTTCGGCCACCTGCTCCACCGGCAGATCCGGTCCCCACAGGGTGACGGGGTCGCCGACCGCAACGTTTGACAGCCCGCGCAGGTCGAGCGTCATCAGGTCCATCGAGACGCGGCCGATCACCGGCACTCGCACGCCATTGACCAGCACCGGCGTGCCAGCGGGCGCAGCGCGAGGATAGCCGTCGCCATAGCCAATCGCTGCCACGCCCACGTCCATGTCCTCGGGGCATTGCCAGGTGGCCGAATAGCCGATGCGTTCGCCGCGGGCGACGCGATTGATGGCGATGATCCGCGTCGAAAGCGTCATGGCCGGCTTGAGCCCGAAATCGGCGCCGGTCTTGCCGGCAACCACGGACAAACCATACAGCGCGCCGCCGGCTCGAACCCAATCGCGATGCGCCTCGGGCCAGCCGAGCACGGCCGCTGAATTCGAAAGGGATACCGCGCCGCCCAGTGCCGACGTTGCTTCACCGAAGCCGGCGATCTGTTGACGAGTCTGGCTGCCACCGAATTCATCGGAGCTGGCGAAATGGGTCATCAGGTTGAGTTCGCTGTCCACCTGCGGCAACGCGCGCAATCGTGCATGCACCTCGCGCGCGCGCGTGGGAGCAAAGCCGAGCCGATGCATGCCGGTATCGAACTTCAGCCAGACGCGGATGGGATCGGTGCTCGAGTCGGCTTCGAGCATCGCCAGTTGCGATTCATGGTGGACCACGGTGTCCACGCCCAGCCGCCGCAACTGTGCGAGGTCGGCCGGTTCATCGAAGCCTGACAGCAACACGATCCGTTGTGACAGGCCGGCGGCGCGCAGGCGCTCGGCATCGGACAACGCGGCCACGCCGAAGGCATCAGCCCCTTCCAGCGCATGCGCCACCCGTTCCAGGCCATGGCCATAGCCATCGGCCTTCACCACCGCCATCACCTTCGAATGCGGCGCCAGCGCGCGCACCTGCGCCAGGTTGTGGCGCAGCGCGTCTGCGTGGATGGTGGCGGTCGTGGCGCGGGACATGCGAGAAGCTTATTCGAAGGATCCGATGCTGTCGCGAGCCAGGTTGTCGAAGCGGGTGTATTCACCGAAGAACTTCAGCTTGCACACGCCGGTCGGGCCGTTACGCTGCTTGCCGATGATCACCTCGGCCAGGCCCTTGTCGGCCGATTCCTTGTTGTAGTACTCGTCGCGGTAGATGAAGACGATGATGTCGGCGTCCTGCTCGATGGCGCCCGATTCGCGAAGGTCGGCCATCACCGGGCGCTTGTCGGTGCGCGATTCCAGGCTGCGGTTGAGCTGCGACAGGGCGATCACCGGCACGTTCAATTCCTTCGCCAGCGCCTTGAGCGATCGGGAAATCTCGGAGATTTCGGTCGCGCGGTTTTCGCCCGTGCCCGGCACCGTCATCAACTGCAGGTAGTCGATCACGATCAGGCCCAGGTCGTGCTCGCGCTTGATGCGCCGCGCCTTGGAACGCAATACGTCCGGCGACAGCGCCGGCGTGTCGTCGATGAAGATCTTCATGTCCGACAGCATCTTGATCGCCATGTTCACGCGCGACCAGTCCTCGTCTTCCAGCTGGCCGGTGCGCAGTCGCGTGGCGTTGACCCGGCCGATCGAGGAGATCAGGCGGAAGGCCAGCTGCGAGGCCGACATTTCCATCGAATACACGGCGACGGCTTTCTTGGTCTTGAGCGCGGCGTACTCAGCCATGTTCAGCGCCAGCGTGGTCTTGCCCATCGCCGGGCGCGCGGCCAGGATGATCAGGTCGGACGGTTGCAGGCCGGCGGTCATTTCATCGAAGTCATGGAAGCCGGTCGGCAGGCCGGTGACGGTGCCCTGGTTTTCGTAGCGCTCCTGCAATTGCTGGAACGCGTCCTTCATCGCCTCGCGCAACGGGATGAAGTCGGCGCGGCCGCGACGGCCCTGCTCGGCGATGCGGAACACCTTCATTTCGGCGGCGGACAGCACTTCCTGGCTGTCGCGGCCTTCGGGCTGGAAACCGTCGTTGACGATCTCGGTGCCGGCGTCGATCAGCTGCCGCATCACCGATTTTTCGCGGACGATCTCGGCGTAGGCGCGGATATTGGCGGCCGATGGCGTGGTACTGGCCAGTTCGATCAGGTACCAGGTGCCGCCGATCTGCTCAGCCAGGTTGTGGGCCTCGAACCATTCACCCAGGGTGACGGCGTCGAAAGGTTTGCTCTTTTCCGACAGTTCGCGGATGCCGCGATAGATCAGCCGGTGGTCGCGCCGGTAGAAATCATGTTCGGTCAGGAAGTCGCCGACCCGGTCCAGCGAGTCGGGCGCCAGCATCAGGCCGCCGATGACCGCCTGCTCGGCCTCGACCGATTGCGGCGGGACGCGCAAGGCGTCAAGTTTGCTGTCGGAACGAAAAGATTCGGGGCGTGCGGCCATGGATTGCTTGGATTCCGGTGCTACCAGGTAAAAATCATGCTGCGCGATCCATTGCGCCAGCGTCGTGCAAGGCTCGTCTCGAATGTCATCAGGAAAGTTGTCACAAACCCCGAGTCCATCGTAGTCCTTCCACGGCAAATCTGTTGCAGATAAGTCTGTGGATAACACTGACCCGTCTCATCTCCCGAGACACTGCGATCGAAGCCGACAGCTGGTGGCGCCGTGGGGCACGACTCCTGCGGCCGCCCCGGCGTAGCCGCATCCTGCGGACTCAGGGGCGTGCGGCCGGCCATCCCTGGCCGGCCTCCTCCGGAATCATGCCCCACGACGCCACCAGCCGTCGTGTACGGGTGAGGTGTGTTCGGCGAAGTGCATTTGAGCTGGGAAGAAAAAAGCGGACGCGCTTTGCGGTTGACGTTCAACCACACGCGACGGTGTCTGAAGAACGCTTGGCGGTGACGGGGGATGGGTTCGCACAGGAGGCCGGCCATGGATGGCCGGCCGGTCGACCCTGAGTCCGCATGGAGCGGCTACGCCGGGGCGACCAGGGCGGACCCGTCCCCCGGCGCCGTCAAGCGTTCGCGCGGGCGGCCGAAGGAGTTGTACCCCACGGCGTCGCCAGCTGTCGCCTCCGGATTCGGAAGGAGGAAAAGAAAAGGCCACCCGAAGGTGGCCTTTTCTTGGTGAAACGCGTTGGAAACTCAGGCTTCCGGCGCGACGATGACCTTTACCTTGGTTTCGACGTCCGCGTGCAGGTGCACGGTGACTTCGAATTCGCCGGTGCGGCGGATCGGGCCGTCGCTCATCACCACTTCCGACTTTTCCAGCTTGTGGCCGGCGGCGGTGAAGGCTTCCGCGATGTCGCGGGCGCCGACCGAGCCGAACAGCTTGCCTTCGGTGGAAGCATTGGCGGTGATGGTGACCGAAGCGTCTTCGAAACCAGCCAGGCGAGCCTGGGCAGCGGCGAGGATGGAGTCGGCCTTGGCTTCGTATTCAGCGCGCTTGGCTTCGAACGCAGCCACGTTGGCGGCGGTGGCCGGCACGGCCTTGCCGTACGGCACCAGGTAGTTGCGGCCGTAGCCCGGCTTCACGTCGACCTTGTCACCAAGGCCACCGAGGTTCACGACTTTTTGCAGGAGGATCAATTTCATTTGTGCAGCTCCGTTACGTTAGCGGCGCAATCGCGCCGCAACTGTTGCTGTCCGTAAAGACGTAAGAATACTCAGACGTTGTGGTTGTCCGTGTACGGGATCAACGCGAGGAAGCGGGCGCGCTTGATCGCGGTCTGCAACTGGCGCTGGTACTTGGCCTTGGTGCCGGTGATGCGGCTCGGCACGATCTTGCCGTTCTCGCTCAGGTACTGGCGCAGGGTGCCCAGGTCCTTGTAGTCGATCTCGGTGATGCCTTCGGCGGTGAATTTGCAGAACTTGCGGCGACGGAAAAATTTCGACATGGTCTTGTCCTCTCAGGCTCAGGCGGCGTCGACGGCGTCAATGCCGCCATCCATCGAATCGTCATCGCGACGACGGCGGTCACCCTTCTCATCCTTGCTCTTGAGGATCAGGGACGGTTCGGTGTCGGCGGCTTCCCGCGCGAGGACGATGTGACGCAGCACGGCGTCGTTGAAGCGGAAGCTGTCGCCGAGCTCGGTCAGCACCTTCTGGCCGCACTCGATGTTCATGAGCACGTAATGGGCCTTGACCAGGTTCTCGATCGGGTACGCCAGCTGGCGGCGGCCCCAGTCTTCCAGACGATGGATCTTGCCGTTGTCGCCCTCGATCAGCGCCTTGTAGCGCTCGATCATGGCCGGCACTTGTTCGCTCTGGTCCGGATGGACCATGAATACGACTTCATAGTGACGCATGGGTTGAATCCTTTGGCTTATGGATGCGGTCTTTCGACCTGGCAGCCCCCGGACAAACCGCCTGAGCGGAGCCGTGGAGCAAGTAATCCCGGCGAACGGGCCGCTGGGAGCCGCGCATTATGCCAGAAAATTCAGGGATTTGGTCGCTTTCGGCATCCTGCCTCCCGCGACACTTGGGCGTCCTGCCCGGCGCGTCAGGCAGCCTGGTCGGCCGTGGTGAAGCTCTCGCCGCAGCCGCACTCGGCGGCCATGCGGGGGTTGCGGAACACGAACTGCTGGTTCAGGCCGGTCTTCACGAAGTCGATGACGGTCCCGTCCACCTGGGCCAGGCTGTCGGCATCCACCCGCACAGCCACGCCGTCTTGCTCGAAAACGGAATCACCGTCCAGCACGGAGGTGGCGATGTCCACCACGTAGGCCCAGCCCGAGCAGCCCGCCTTGCGGACCCCGAAGCGCAGGCCGATGCCGCCCGGCGTCTCGGCCAGGAACTGGCGGACGCGCTCGACGGCACTGGGGGTAAGGGTTACGGCCATGGTCGGACTCCTGTTGCGGGGCCAAGTATACGCCGCCCATCTTGAACGGCCCGAACAGCTGAACGGCCCGCCTGCGGTATCCTTGTCGCTTCATATTTGGGCCATGTGGGCCGGGGATTCAAGGCATGTCAGTGGTCAGCGTAAAGCAGGCGCTCGAAGGCAAGGTTGCCGCGGGCAGCGAAGTCACCGTCCGGGGCTGGGTGCGCACGCGCCGCGACTCCAAGGCCGGCCTGAGTTTCGTGAATATCAGCGATGGCTCCTGCTTCGCCCCTATCCAGGTGGTGGTGCCGTCCACCCTGCCCAATTATGAATCCGAGGTCCGCCGCCTGACCGCCAGCTGTTCGGTCATCGCGACCGGCACGCTCGTCGCCTCGCAGGGCCAGGGACAGAGTTTCGAGATCCAGGCCTCGTCGGTCGAAGTCGCCGGCTGGGTCGAGGATCCGGAGACCTATCCCATCCAGCCCAAGGCGCACTCGCTCGAATTCCTGCGCGATGTCGCCCACCTGCGCCCGCGCACCAATTTGTTCGGCGCGGTCACGCGCATCCGCCACACGATGGCGATGGCGATCCACCGCTTCTTCCATGAAGAAGGCTTCTACTGGGTCAACACGCCGATCATCTCGACCTCGGACGCCGAAGGCGCCGGGCAGATGTTCCGCATCTCCACCCTGGACATGATGAACCTGCCGCGCGACAGCAAGGGCGCGGTCGATTTTTCGAAGGACTTCTTCGGCAAGGAAGCCTTCCTGACCGTGTCCGGCCAGTTGAACGTCGAAGCCTTCTGCCTGGCGCTGTCGAAGGTCTATACCTTCGGACCGACCTTCCGCGCGGAGAACTCCAACACCACGCGCCACCTGGCCGAGTTCTGGATGATCGAGCCGGAAATCGCCTTCGCCGACCTCAACGACGACGCGAACCTGGCCGAAGCCTTCCTGAAGTACATCTTCAAGGCCGTATTGAACGAGCGCGCCGACGACCTCGCCTTCCTGGCCGAGCGCGTCGAAAAAACCGCAATCAGCAAGCTCGAGGCCTTCATCGCCGCGCCGTTCGAGCGCATCGAATACACCGATGCCGTGGCGCTGCTGCAGAAGTCCGGGCAGAAGTTCGACTTCCCGGTGGAATGGGGCCTGGACCTGCAGACCGAACACGAGCGCTGGCTGACCGAAGTGCATATCGGTCGCCCGGTGGTGGTCGTCAACTATCCCGAACAGATCAAGTCCTTCTACATGCGCCTCAACGACGACGGTCGCACCGTCGCCGCGATGGACGTGCTGGCGCCCGGCATCGGCGAGATCATCGGCGGCAGCCAGCGCGAGGAGCGCCTGGACGTGCTCGATTCTCGCATCGCGCAGTTCGGCCTGGATCCTTCGCATTACGAGTGGTACCGCGACTTCCGCCGCTACGGCACGGTGCCGCATTGCGGCTTCGGCCTGGGCTTCGAGCGCCTGGTGGTCTATGTCTGCGGGCTGTCCAACATCCGTGACGCCATTCCCTACCCGCGCGCGCCGGGCCTGGCGACGTTCTGATCCATGGTCCAGGCGCTGTTGTTCCTTTTCCTCGGCCTGGCCGGCTCTGCGGGGCCGGCGCACTTCGGCATGCGCGTGTTGTCGTTCCGCCAGCAACTGGACAAGGGCCTGGCCTTCGCGCCGGGCACCGAGGAAGGCGGGCTGGCGTACAGCTGGTGGCTGATGCGCTTTGCCCAGCGCCGGCTCGGCGACCCGGCGCTGCGACAGTTCGGAAACATCGCCGGCGTGATGGGCTGGATTACCCTGATTGGCATCACTGGCACGGCGATCTGCATCGCCGCCAACATGAGAACCTGAAATGAGCGAAGAAGAAATGTACGAAGGTTATGCCGCCCAGGACTTCGAGTTCGAGGAGTGGTGGCTGGCCGCACCAGAACACCTGCTGGTATGGGCACGACTGCGCGTGCTGCACAGCGGCGTGGCCCATGTCTTCGACAGCCAGGGCGACACACTCACCTACGAAAGCGACGACATCGCGCGCGCCGCGCTGATGGACGCCGACTTCCGTTCGCTGGACGGCATGGACGACGACGATGCCGAACTGATCGGCATGCTGCTCGAAGAACTGCAGCCGCCGCACGGCGACAGCGACGAAGAACTGTTGCCACAGATGATCCGCACGCTCGGGCCGAGGCACTGATCGTGGCCCTGCCCCTCGCTGGCAGGCATGCGCTGGTCTGCGGCGCGTCCGAGGGCATTGGCCGCGCCACGGCCTTCGCGCTGGCGAAGATGGGCGCGTCCGTCACTGCGCTGTCGCGACGACAGGATCGGCTTGACGCGTTGGTCGCCGAACTTCCGAAGATTTCGCCCGGACAATCACACCAGGGCTTGTCTGCCGACGTGACCGAAGCCGCTACCCTGGGCGAACGCGTCCGTGCACTTTGCGCAAGCGCGCCCGTGCATATCCTCGTCAACAACACGGCCGGCCCGCCCGGTGGCGCGGCGCATGCAGCGGACCCCGCCGCCTACCTGTCGGTATTCCAGCAACATCTCATCGCCAACCAGGTCTTGCTGCAGTCGGTATTGCCTGGCATGCAGGCCGCCGGATGGGGACGCATCGTCAACATCATCTCCACCTCGGTGAAGGAACCCATCGCCAATCTCGGCGTGTCCAACACCGTGCGCGGCGCGGTCGCCAGCTGGGCCAAGACCCTGTCGTCCGAGCTCGGCGGATTCGGCATCACCGTCAACAACGTGCTGCCCGGGTATACGCGCACGCAGCGACTCGACCAGATCCTTGCAGAGCGCTCGGCCAGCACTGGCAAACCCACGGCCGACATTGCAAACGCCATGCTGGCCACCGTGCCCGCCGGTCGTTTCGCGCAACCGGAAGAAATCGCCGCCGCCGTGGCCTTCTTGTGCTCGCCCGAGGCCGGCTATATAAACGGAATCAATCTCCCCGTGGATGGGGGCAGGACGCGATCTCTATGAACCAGCAGCAGTCCCGGGACAACCAGCGCTTTTTTCCGCGCGTGCCCTATGCCTCGGAACTCGTGGTAGTGCACGATCGCGAAGCCTGGCGCACCGGACTTCAGGATGTTTCCGAAGGCGGCTGCAGCGCATTCCGTCCACGTGATTGCGACCTGGGCGAAGGCGCGCTGGTGAGATTGTTCTTCGTCAATGGACCCGGACGCGCAGTGGGCGTGGATGCGCGCGTGGCGCGCGACGATCCGCGCTGCATCGGCTTCGAATACCACGAGCCGCAATCCATTCCGCCCACTCCGGCCTGAGTCCCGCTCGCCCATGATCAGCCTCTCCCACTACATCGACGGCCGGGCCGCGGCCGCCAACGTGGAAAACTGGCTTGATGTCTTCGAGCCTGCCACCGGCGCCGTCTTCGCGCGCTGCCCCGCAGGTTCAGCCAGCGACGTGGATGCGGCCGTCGCCGCCGCAAGGCGCGCCTTCCCCGCCTGGTCCGGCATGCCCGCCAGCGAACGCGCGCGCTGGCTGCAGCGTCTTGCGGACGCGCTGGAATCGCGGCTCGAATTGTTTGCCAAGGCCGAATCGCGCGATGCCGGCAAGCCACTGGCGCTGGCGAAGATCATCGAGATCCCGCGCGCTGTCAGCAACCTTCGCTTCTTCGCCTCGGCTGCCATGCAATTCGCCAGCGAATCGCACCAGGGCGAAGCGGGCCTGAATTTGACACTGCGCCAGCCGATCGGCGTGGTCGGCTGCATCAGCCCGTGGAACCTGCCGCTTTATCTTTTCACGTGGAAGATCGCGCCGGCCTTGGCGGCGGGAAACTGCGTGGTCGCCAAGCCCAGCGAAGTGACGCCGCTCACCGCCTGGATGCTGGGCGAACTGGCGATCGAGATTGGCTTTCCGCCGGGCGTGCTCAACATCGTGCAGGGCTACGGCGCCGAAGCCGGCCGGGCGCTGGTGGAACATCCCGGCGTGAAGGCCGTCAGCTTCACTGGCAGCACCGTGGTCGGCCGCGGCATCGCGACCCACTGCGCCGGCGCACTGAAAAAATCATCGCTGGAACTGGGCGGAAAGAATCCGACGCTGGTCTTCGCCGACGCGCCGCGCGAGGCGTTGTACGAATATATCCTTCGCTCGTCGTTCCAGAATTCCGGGCAGATCTGCCTGTGCGGCTCGCGCATCCTTGTCGAGCGCCGCTTCTACGACGAGTTCCGCGACCAGTTCGTGGCCCGCGTCCGCCAGTTGCGCGTGGGCGATCCTCTCGATGCGGCCACCGTCGTGGGTCCGGTCGTTTCGAAGGGTCACTTCGAGAAGGTGATGGGTTACCTCGACCTGGCGCGCGCCGAGGGCGGACGAATCCTTTGCGGCGGCAACTCGGTGCAGCCTCCGGGTCGCGGCGAACATGGCTGGTACATCGCCCCCACCGTCATCGAAGGTCTCGGGCCGCAAACCCGCACCAACACTGAAGAAATCTTCGGCCCGGTCGTCACCCTGCAGCCCTTCGACGACGAAGAGGAAGCGCTGGCGCTGGCCAATGCCTCGTCGTATGGCCTGGCCGCCAGCGTGTGGACGTCCGACCTGCGCCGCGCACATCGGCTCGCCGCAGGCCTGGACGTCGGCATCGTCTGGATCAACACCTGGCTCGAGCGCGATTTGCGTACGCCCTTCGGCGGCATGAAACAATCGGGCCTTGGCCGCGAGGGCGGCCTGGAAGCAATGCGCTTTTTCACCGAAGCCAAGAACGTCTGCATCAACCTCGGATAAACCATGGCCCAATTGAGTGGACTGCTGGAACAAAACAGAGCCTGGGCCGAGCGCGTCCGCGAAGAGGACCCTGGCTTCTTCAAGCGCCTGTCCACGCAGCAGGCGCCGAAATACCTGTGGATCGGCTGCTCCGATTCACGCGTGCCCGCCAACCAGATCATGGGCCTGGCGCCTGGCGAAGTGTTCGTCCACCGCAACATCGCCAACCTGGTCGTGCACACCGACCTCAATTGCCTGAGCACCATCCAGTTCGCAGTGGACCTGCTGAAGGTCGAACACATCCTCGTCGTCGGCCACTACGGCTGCAGCGGCGTGCACGCCAGCCTGACCGGCACCCGCGTGGGCCTGGCCGACAACTGGCTGAGGCATGTCGGCGACGTGGCGCAGAAGCATTCTGGTCAACTGGACAATATCGGCCTCGAGACACTGCGGCATGCGCGACTTTGCGAATTGAACGTGATTGAGCAGGTGATGAACGTATGCCAGACCACGATCGTCGAGGATGCGTGGTCCCGTGGCCAGGCATTGTCGGTGCACGGCTGGGTGTACAGCCTGCTCGACGGGCGCGTACGCCAGTTGGGCATGGATATTTCCGGTCGCGACGACCTGCCTGCCGCCTACGCCGCTGCGTTGCTGCGCGGCACGGGAACGGCGGACCCGGCATGAGCCAGGTGATACACAGCGACAAGGCACCGCGCGCCGTCGGCCACTACCCGCACGCACGGCGTGTTGGCCAGATGCTGTATCTGTCCGGCATCGGCCCGCGCAATGCCGCCGACAATTCGATCCCGGGTAACGTGCTCAGCGAGTTCGGCAGCCTGTTGTCCTACGACATCGACGCCCAGTGCCATTCGGTGTTCGCCAATGTGCGCGCCGTGCTCGAAGCCAGTGGCGCGCAGTGGGGCGACCTGGTGGACGTGACGGTATACCTGACCGACATGGCCCGCGATTTTCCTGCCTACAACAAGATCTGGGCCGAGTACTTCCCGGATGCCGCAACGGCGCCTTGCCGGACCACGCTGGGCATCACCGCCCTGCCCACGCCGATCGCCATCGAACTCAAGTGCCTGGCCGTGCTGCCCGAGGGAACCTGACATGCTGACGCCCGCTTTCAACCTGCAAGCCTGGATCGACGAACACCGGCACCTGCTCAAGCCGCCCGTGGGCAACAAGTGCATCGTGGACGGCGACTTCATCGTGATGATCGTCGGCGGCCCGAACCAGCGCACCGACTACCACTGGGAAGAGGGCCCGGAGTTCTTCTATCAGCTCGAGGGCGAGATGGTGCTGAAGATCCAGGAGGACGGCAAGGCGCGCGACATCCCGATCAAGGCCGGCGAAATGTTCTACCTGCCGCCGCGCACCCCGCATTCGCCCCAGCGTGCGGCGCACTCCATCGGCCTGGTGATCGAGCGCAAGCGCCTGGCCCACGAACAGGACGGCCTGCTGTGGTTCTGCGAGCGCTGCAACCACCTGCTGTACGAGGAATACTTCCACCTGGTGGACATCGAGAATGACTTCCCGAAGGTGTTCGAGCATTTCTACCTGTCCATCCAGCGCCGCACCTGCACCGCCTGCAGCCATGTGAACCCGCGTCCCGCCCGCTTCGAAGACGCCCCCGCCAACGACCCGACCTGAGCCGCAAACCCGGTAAACTGGTGGCATGCTCAAGATCGATACCCATGCCCACTACCTGCCGCGGGACTGGCCGGACCTTGCCGCCAAATATGGCGACAACCGCTTTCCGGTAATCCACCACGGCGACGACGGCCGGCACCGCATCTACAAGGACGGCAAGTTCTTCCGCGAGATCTGGCCCAAGACCTGGGACCCGGACGTGCGCATCGCCGACTACGCGCGCTTCGACGTGCAGGTGCAGGTCATCAGCACCGTGCCAGTGATGTTCAGCTACACGTCCAAGCCACAGCACGCGCTGGAGCTGCATCAGTCGCTCAACGACCACATGGCGGAAACCTGCCGATCGCACCGTCGCCACTACGCCGGCATCGGCACGGTGCCGATGCAGTCGGCGCGGCTGGCCGTGCAGGAACTCGAGCGCTGCATGGACCAGTTGGACTTGCAGGGCGTGCAGATCGGTTCGCACATCAACGACTGGAACCTGGACGCGGACGAACTGACGCCCTTCTTCGAAGCCGCGCAGGACCTCGACGCCGCCATCCTCATCCACCCCTGGGACATGATGGGCACCGACACCATGCCCAAGTACTGGATGCCCTGGCTGGTCGGCATGCCTGCGGAACAATCGCGCGCGGCCTGCGCGCTGATCTTCGGCGGCGTGCTCGAGAAATTCCCGAAGCTGAAGATCTGCTTCGCACATGGTGGCGGCAGCTTCCCGTACACCATCGGCCGCATCGAGCACGGCTTCAACATGCGGCCGGACCTGGTCGCCATCGATAACCCGCGCAACCCGCGCGAGTATTTCGGCAAGCTGTATTTCGACTCCTGCGTGCACGACCCGCGTGCGCTGCAATACCTGATCGACACCGTCGGCATCGACACGGTGATGCTGGGCACCGACTATCCCTTCCCGCTGGGCGAACAGGAACCGGGCAGCGGCATCGCGGCGCTGGGGCTGGACGAAGTCTCGCAGGCGCGGCTCTACCATGGCACGGCGCTGGAATGGCTGGGCCTGAACAAGGCACGGTTCGACTGACATGGGCGAGATCGATACCGAAGCCCACGCGCTGGCGCTGGACCAGGCCGATCCCTTGCGCGAATTCCGCAACGAGTTCCACATACCTCGCCATGGCGACGCCGAGCAGGCCTATTTCTGCGGCAATTCGCTGGGCCTGCAGCCAAAGGCCGTGCTCGGCGCGCTGATGGACGAACTCGACGACTGGGCGAACCTCGGCGTGGAAGGCCATTTCCTGGGCAAGCATCCCTGGATGCCGTACCACGAGTTCGTGCGTGAATCGCTGGCGGCCTGCGTAGGCGCGATGCCCTCGGAAGTCGTGGCGATGAATTCACTGTCGGTGAACCTGCACCTGATGATGGTCAGCTTCTACCGGCCGACGCCGCAACGGCACGCCATCCTGATCGAAGCCGGCGCCTTTCCGTCCGACCGTTACGCGGTGGAATCGCAAGTGCGCTTCCATGGCTTCGACCCCGCAACTTCATTGATCGAACTCGAAGCCGACGAACCGGGCGGCACGATTTCCATGCAGGCGATCGAGCGCGTGCTGGCCGAGCGCGGCAGCGAGATCGCGCTGGTTTTGTGGCCCGGCGTGCAATATCGCAGCGGCCAGGCCTTCGACTTGAAGGAAGTGACGCGGCTGGCCCAAGCCCGGGGCTGCGTGGTCGGTTTCGACCTCGCCCATGGCGCCGGCAACCGCCTGCTGGACTTGCACGACTCCGGCGCGGACTTTGCCGCCTGGTGCAGTTACAAATACCTCAACTCCGGTCCGGGTGCGGTGGCCGGCTGTTTCGTCCACGAACGCCATGCGCTCAGCGACCGGCCGCGATTCGCCGGCTGGTGGGGGCACGACCAGGCGACGCGCTTCCGCATGGGTCCCGAATTCGTTCCGACGCCCGGCGCCGACGGTTGGCAACTGA
>JAPLSI010000261.1 GCA_026398715.1 Gammaproteobacteria bacterium | reverse complement strand
GCCAAGGGCGAGCGCTTCGCAAGCCGTGACGTGGTGGCATCGTTCCAGCGCGTGGTCGCCTGGAGCGGCCGCACGCAACGCGGCGACCTGGCTGAATTGCCGGAACTGCCCGACGACAGTCCGTTGCTGCCGCAGGTCACGTCCACGGCGGACAACTGCCTGGGCAGTGAATGCCCGTTCTGGGCGGACTGCTTCGTGGTCAAGGCGCGCGGCGAAGCCCAGGCGGCCGACCTGGTCGTGGTAAACCACCACCTGTTGCTGGCCGACCTTGCCATCAAGCGAGAAGGCTTCGGCGAAATCCTGCCTGGCGCGGCGGCGTTCGTGCTGGACGAAGCGCACCAGTTGCCCGAGCTTGCCGCGCAATTCTTCGGCGAAGGCGTGGGCGCACGCCAATTGCTCGACCTGGCCCGCGATGCGTTGGGCGAAACCGCCGCCACGCCCGGTGCGCTGGCCACGGTGCAGCAACCGGTTCGATCGCTGGAACACGCCGTGCGCGAATTGCGCCTGGCCATGAATGATTTCCCGCAGCGCGGCAGCGCCGCGCGCGTGGCCACGCATGCTGGCGCATCGGCGGCATTGGCCGCGCTTGACGTGGCGTTGGCCGAACTGTGCGCAGGCCTTGCGCCGCTGACCGAGACGTCGCCGGGCTTTGCCGCCTGCGCCGATCGCGCCGACGCGGCATTGACGCGCTTGCGCCGCTGGCGCGACGGCCAGTCGCTGGACGATGACGTGCGCTGGTACGAACTCACCCAGCGCGGCTTCACCCTGCAACGCACGCCGCTGGATGTGTCCGGTCCCTTGCGCGACTACCGCGAACAATCGCGCGCCGCATGGATATTCACTTCGGCCACGCTGGCGGTGAATTCCGATTTCTCGCATATCGCCACGCGGCTCGGCCTCGAGAATCCACGCCAGTTGCTGCAGGCCAGCCCGTTCGACTGGCAGCAGCAGGCATTGTGTTACCTGCCGCGCGGCCTGCCAGAACCCAATGCACGCGGTTATGGCACGGCATTGATCGATGTCGTGCGGCCGGTGCTGGCCGCATCGCAGGGCAGGGCCTTCCTGTTGTTCACCTCGCACCGCGCGCTGCGTGAAGCGGCCGATGCGCTGCGCAACGGCCCCTGGCCCTTGTTCGTGCAGGGCAGCGCGCCGCGCAATGTATTGCTTGAACAATTCCGCGAATCGGGCAACGGCGTGCTGTTGGGCGCCGCAAGTTTCTGGGAAGGCGTGGACGTGGCGGGTGATGCGCTGTCGGTGGTGGTGATAGACCGCCTGCCGTTCGCCGCGCCCGACGACCCGGTGCTGGAGGCGCGGCTGGAAGCCGTGCGCCGCGCCGGCGGCAACCCCTTCCGTGACGAACAATTGCCGCAGGCGGTGATATCGCTCAAGCAGGGCGCAGGCCGGTTGATCCGCACCTTCGAAGATCGTGGCGTGCTGGTGCTGTGCGATCCGCGCCTGGTCGGCAAGAGTTACGGCCGCTTGTTCCTCGACAGCCTGCCGCCGTTTCCGCGTACGCGCGTGCTGGGCGACGTGCAACGTTTCTTCGGCATCGAACCTTCGCCCGAGGCGCTGGCCGACCCGGACGCCGAATGGGAATTCGCACAGGACTGGCGATGAAGATACTTGCAATCGAAACCAGTACCGAAGCATGTTCGGTCGCGCTGTGGGTTGCCGGTGAAGTCCGCGAGCGGCACGAGATCGCGCCGCGCAGGCACACCGACCTGGTATTGCCATGGTGCGACGAGTTGCTTGCCGACGCAGGCATCACGCGCAGGCAGCTCGATGCGATTGCCGTGGGCCGTGGTCCCGGCGCGTTTACCGGCGTGCGTCTTGCGATCGCGCTGGTACAAGGCATGGCGCTGGCATTGGACAAGCCCGTGCTTCCTGTTTCGACGCTGGCCGCACTTGCCCTGCAGTCACCGCCGATCGAAACCGGTTACGCCGGCGACCAGGCGCCAACGATCCTCGCCGCCATCGACGCGCGCATGGGCGAGTTGTACCTGGGCTTGTTCCGGCACGATCCAGAGGAGATGGTGGTCGCCGTCAGCGACGAATGGATGGCGACGCCGGCAGATCCCCGGATCGCGGACGAACTGCAGAACCTGCAGGGTGTCGGCAGCGGCTTTGCGGCCGCCGGGCAGGCACTGGTCGCGGCCCTCGGCCCACGCTTGCGCCTGTGCGATGCGCTGGCTTTGCCGCATGCCGGTGACATCGCCCGGCTCGGCGCGCGGATGCTTGCCCGGGGGCAGGGCATCCGCGCCGACTTGCTGGAACCGGCCTATCTCCGCGACAAGGTGGCGCTGACGCTCATCGAGCAAGCGACAGCGCGATCCCTGCGCTGAACCCGGGACCGTCGTACGGTCAGGGGGTTCGGCTGGCGATGAAGTGGTAGGCGAGCATGCCGACGCCAGCGGTACCGATCAGCAGGCCCCAGGTGCCGGGATTGTCCGACTCCAGGCCCAGTGCGCTGATCAGGCCGAAGGCCAGGCCCATCAGGGTCAGCACCAGGCCCCACTTGAGGGCTGACAGGCGGCGAGACTGTTCGTCGGCCACCAGCATCGACTTGATGAGGTCTTCGGACGCATTGGTCTCGGCCAGGCGGCGGCGCAAGCGCGAGTCCACGATGATCTTGATGGCCATGACGACGGCCAGAATGGCCACGATGGGGACGAGCAGGGCGAAATCCATGGAAGTTCTCCGGGTGGGTCGGGCACGTTCGGCCCGGTCACGACGATGGACAGGGCCAGGGCGAATCCGGTTGCATCCAATTTCATTCGGACTAACCTGCAACCAATCGGCCCCGGCAGGTATCCATCGGGCATGAGCGAAGACCAGGAACTGGTGTCGGCGGTATTGGCGCGAAAGCCCGGCGCGTTCGAGCGCCTGGTTGCGCGCCACCAGAAGCTGGTCTGGCACCTGGTGTACCGGATGGTGCAGCACCCCGAGGATGCCCGCGAGCTGTGCCAGGACGTCTTCTTCCGGGTGCACGAGCGCCTCAACCAGTATCGCTTCGAAAGCGCCCTATCCACCTGGATCGGTCGCGTGGCCTTCTCGGTTGCCACCCGGCACCTTCAGAAGAAAAAGCTGCCGATGGTCGAGCCTTCTGCGGATGACGAAGGCGGCCCGGCCTGGGAAGGCGTGAGTGATGGCTTCGACCTGGAAGCGGCCTGCGCCGACAACGAACTGATGGGCTTGCTGGGGGATGCGATTGAAAAATTGCCCGCCATCCAGCGCACGCTGGTCACGCTGTACCACCTTGAGGAAATGCCGATCGGCGACATCGCCAGCGTGACTGGCCTGCCCGAGGGCACCGTTAAGAATTACCTGTTCCGGGCGCGCAGCCGGCTCCGGCAGTTGCTCGAAGTACGCATGGGAGTAGCCGCATGAAACCTGAAGACATCGATCGCGAGATGCGACTGCAAGCCGCCGCCGAACAGGCCGAGAGGCTCGGACAGCCCGCAGGCGTCGACCCGGAACTCGACCAGCATCGCCTGGTGATCCGCGCATTGAATCGCCCGACCGCGCTGCAATTGCCGGCCGACTTCGCCGCGCGAATCGCCAAGCGCATCCTGATGGCCGAAGAAAAGACCAGCATCGAAGACTGGCTCATGACCTTGCTGCTGCTCGGCGTGGGTGTGGTCGGCCTGGTCTATATGCAGCCGGCGATCGCGCTGGTGGTGCAGCGTGTGCACATAGAGGTTCCGCAGTTGCCTTGGTCGATGATCGCGGCCACCGGCGCGGGAATTGCCGTGGCCTGGATCGTGGACCGCGGCGCGGCGCGGCGGTTTACTTCAGCAGGATAATCGTCCCGAGTCCCAGGAAGGACAGGAACCCGACTACGTCGGTGAAGGTCGTGAGCACGACGCCGCCGGCGAGCGCGGGATCGATGTTCATGCGGCGGAGCGTTAGCGGCACCAGCACGCCCGCCAGCGCCGCGTTGACCAGGTTGATCAGCATGGCCAGTGCGATCACCAGGCCCAGCTTCATGTCCTGGAACCACAGGCCCGACACCACGCCGACCACGACGGCCCAGATCGCGCCGTTGAGGATGCCCACCAGCACTTCCTTGGCCAGCAAGGCGCGCAGGTTGCCCACGCCCACCTGGCCCAGCGCGAGACCGCGCACCATCAGGGTCAGCACCTGCGTACCGGCCACGCCACCCATGCTGGCGACGATCGGCATCAGCACGGCCAACGCGACCACTTGTTCCAGCGCGCCTTCGAAACGTCCGATCACCCACGACGCCAGGAACGCCGTCATCAGGTTGATGCCCAGCCACAGGGCGCGACGTCGCGCAGCGCGCGGCACGGGGCTGAACATGTCCTCGTCTTCGTCGAGGCCGGCGGCGCTCAGCGCCTGGTGCTCGGCGCGGTCGCGGATGATGTCCACCACGTCATCGATGGTGATGCGGCCGAGCAGGATGTTGTTCTCGTCCACCACCGGCGCCGACACCCAGTCGTAGTCGGAGAACTGCGTGGCGACCACGTTGTCGGACGTGTCCACCGGGATGGCCGGTTGCTCGTCGTCGATCAGTTCGTTGATCGGGGTTGACGGGTCGTGGGTCAGCAGCGCATTGGTCGCGACACGACCGAGGTACTGGTGCCGGCGGCTGACCACGAACAGGTGGTCGGTGTGGTCCGGCATTTCGCCGCGCAGGCGCAGGTAGCGCAGCACCACGTCCACGGTGACGTCGGCGCGCACCGTGATGACGTCGGGATTCATCAATCGCCCGGCGCTGTCTTCCGGGTAGGACAGGGCTTGTTCGAGGCGCTCGCGGTTCTCGCGGTCCATCGACTTCAGCACTTCGTCGATGACGGTGTCGGGCAGGTCCTCGATCAGGTCCGCGAGGTCGTCGATGTCGAGGTCTTCGACGGCGGCGACGATTTCATCGGTGTCCATCTCGGCGAGCAGGCTTTCGCGCACGTCCTCGCCGACGTGCACCAGCACCTCGCCGTCGTCCTCGGCGTCCACCAGTCCCCACACGACGTTGCGCTTGCCCGGTGGCAGCGACTCGAGCAGGTTGCCGATTTCGGCAGGCGACAAGGTGTTGACCATGCGCCGCACGGGACCCAGGCGCCCGGTGTCCAGCGCATCGGACAAGAGCCGGAGCTGGCGCGCGGTCTTGTCTTGGCGGACGGCCTCGGCCATGGCTTACTCCGGGAAGGGCACGCGCATTATCGGCGCGCAGACATCATCTGCCCAGCCCCACTTGCAGGCTTGGCCTTCTCAGAACCCCGATTCGAACAGAGCCGCCAGCGCGGCCATCGCCTCGGCCTCGTCGTCGCCTTCGATGCGGGCGCGCACCGTGCTGCCGGGGCCGGCGGCAAGCAACATCACGCCCATGATGGACTTGGCGTTGACCTCGCGACCCTTGGCCAGCAGGAATGCCTGGCTGCGGAACCCGGTCAGCACCTGCACGACCTTGGCCGAAGCTTGCGCATGCAGGCCGAGGGGGTGGGTGATCTGCAGGTCGCGTTCTAGCATGGTTATTCCAGTTCCCGGTGGTGGGTCAGTACTTCTTCGCGATCACGTTCGCGGAAATGCTGTGCCAGCTTTTCCGCCAGGTACACCGACCGATGCCGTCCGCCGGTGCAGCCGAAGGCGACGGTAAGGTAGCTGCGCGTTTCCGACTCGAATCGCGGCAGCCACGTGTCGAGGAACGAAGACACCTGGCCTGCAAATTCGCGGACGGTTTCCTGTCCGTCCAGATAATCACGTACTGCGGCGTCGCGGCCGGACAAGGGCCGCAGCTTCGGGTCCCAATGCGGGTTGGGCAGGCAGCGCGCATCGAATACGAAATCGGCGTCGCCGGGCACGCCGTTCTTGTAGGCGAAGGATTCGAACAGCAGCGACACACGGGGCGCAAGGCCCGGTTCCAGTTGGCCGAGCACGGCCTTGCGCAACTGGTGGACGTTGGTCTGGCTGGTGTCGATGATGAAATCGGCCAACGCGCGCAAGGGGCGCAGGCGCTCGCGTTCCAGCGCGATGGCGTCCGACAGCGGCATGCCCTGGTGCGACAGCGGATGCCGCCTGCGCGTTTCGGAATAGCGCTTCACCAGCACTTCGTCGCTGGTGTCGAAGAACACCAGGCGATGGTCGTAGCCCAGCGCGGCCACCGCCGACAACCATTCGCCGATGCGGGACAGGTCGGAGGCGACGTTGCGCACGTCGATGCCCACCGCCAGCTTCGCGCGCGGCGACTCGGCGGCGGCCATGCTCTGCACGAACGAGGTCAGCAGCTCCGCAGGCAGGTTGTCCACGCAGTAGTAGTCGCGGTCTTCCAGCGTTCGCAGCGCGACGCTCTTGCCCGAGCCGGACAGGCCGCTGACGATGATGAGGGTGGGGCGGGGGTTCGCACTCATGCCGGGCCTACGATTCCTGGCTTAGCGACAGCAGGGTGGCGTGCCGGGCCAGGAAGGCGGCAGCGGGATCGAGCCCCTTCGCGCGCAGCATGTGCAGGCGAACGGCGGCTTCGGTCAGCACGGCCAGGTTGCGGCCTGCCGCGACCGGCAACTGGAAGACGGGTACTTCCAGGTCGAGCACGCGTGCGGGCGCGGGCGATTCGCCGGTGAGCCGCGACATGGGATCGCCGCCGCCGTCGGGGGCCTTCACCAATTGCACGATCAGGCGCAGGTACTTGTTCCGCTTCACGGCGGTGTCGCCGAACATCTGGCGGATGTTCATGACGCCCAGGCCGCGGACCTCGAGCATGTCCTGCAGCATTTCCGGGCAGGTGCCGTCGAGCACGTCCGGCGCGATCTGGGTGAACTCCGGCGCGTCGTCGGCGACCAGGCGATGCCCGCGCGAGATGAGCTCCAGCGCGAGCTCGCTCTTGCCGACACCCGATTCGCCGGTGACCAGCACGCCGATCGAGAAGATTTCCATGAACACGCCGTGCAGGCTGATGCGCGGGGCGAGCGCCAGCGCCATGTGGTACTGCAGCAGGTTCAGCAGTTCATAACCGCGCCGGCTTGATACCCACAAGGCGGTATTGGTTTCCTCGGCGATGCTGCGCAGGTCCTGCGGGCAGCCCTGGTTCTGGCTGATGACCAGCGCCATGGGGTCGAAGCCCATGATCTTTTCCAGCGTTTCCCAGCGCTGGCGCGCGTCCAGCGTGTCGAGCCACGCGAGTTCGGCGGCGCCGATGATCTGGACCTTGTTGGGATGGATGACGTTGAGATAGCCGGCCAACGAGGGCCGGCGTGTCAGTTGCTCGCCGCGTTCCAGCGTTCGTTCGCCACCGCGTTGTCCCGCTGTGAGCCAGCGCAGCGCGAGGCGTTCGTGCAGCTGGTCGAACAGTTCGCGGGCGCTGATCCGGTTTCGCATCGGGAAGGGTGGGGTTGGTCAGCCGAAACTGTCGGACCGCGCCGCGGAGCTGCCGCGATGGTGGTCCTTCACTTTTTCTTTCTGCTTGATGACCAGTCGGTCGAGCTTGTCGGCCAGCAGGTCGATGGCGGCGTACATGTCGGGCGCGAGCGCGTCCGCGTACAGCGTCTTGCCGGGAGTGTGGATGGTGGCCTCGGCCTTGTGCTCGAGCTTGTCCACCGACAGGATCATGCGGGTATCGAGATGTTGTTCAAAATGCTTGGCCAGTCGTCCCAGCTTTTCCTGCGCGTATTCGCGCAAGGCCGCAGTGATTTCCATCTGATGCCCGCTGATGTCGATTCGCATGGCTTACTCCTGTCTTCATTTCGTTTTCCAGTCCGGTCGCGCCGGGCGATGCCTGCGACGGAGGGGATTGGCGTGGGGTTTGCCCCGGGGGCGTGCGGTGCGCCCGGCGGGATTCGCAGCGGGCCTCCTAAAGTCTTTGCCGCTCGGTGGATGAGGGGATATTCATCGCTTCCCTGTACTTTGCCACAGTTCGCCGGGCCACGGGGATGCCCTCCGTTTTCAGTTTTTGCGCAAGTTTTGCGTCTGAAAGAGGTGAACGCGGGTTCTCCTTGTCGATCAGTCCCCGCAGCATGGCCTGGATGGCCGTGGCGGAGGCGCCGCCGCCGCTGTCGGTGGTGATGCCGGAGCTGAAGAAGTACTTGAATTCGAAGGTGCCGCGGGGCGTGCGCAGGTACTTGCGCGTGGTGGCGCGCGAGATGGTCGATTCATGCAGGCCCAGTTCCTCGGCGACTTCGCGCAGGGTCAGCGGCCGCATCGCCTGGGCCCCGTGTTCCAGGAAGCCGCTCTGCTGGCGGACGATGGAACGGGCGACCCGCAACAGGGTGTCGGCGCGGGTTTCCAGGCTCTTGATCAGCCAGCGCGCTTCCTGCAACTGCGCGCGAAGGTAGCTGTCGTCCTCGCGGGTGGATTTGCCGATCAGGCGCTCGTAATGGCGGTTGATGCCGATGCGCGGCTGGCTGCCGGCATGGGTCGCCACCTTCCATACGCCGCCCTGGCGGTAGGCGATGGCGTCGGGAACGATGAATTCGGTTTCGCTGGCGCCGATCTGGGCGCCGGGCTTGGGATCGAGCGAGCGCAGCAGGGCGACGGCCTGGTCCACGTCGGCCGCCGGCTGGCGCAACGAGGTCGCCAGCTTCGCAGGGCCATGCCGGGCGAGGGCGTCCAGGTGGCTGGCAGCGATGGTTCGCGCCAGCGCCAGGCCGGGGGTGTCGGCGCTGAGCATCCCCAGCTGCACGCACAGGCATTCGGACAGGCTGCGCGCGCCCACGCCCACCGGGTCGAAACGCTGGATGCGCATCAGGACCGTCTCGATGTCGGCTGGCGTGACGATCAGTTCGGGCGCCAGGGCGGCCTGGATGTCTTCGAAGGGCACCTGCAGGTAGCCTTCTTCGCCGATCGCCTCGATCAGGGCCTCGCCGATCAGGACGTCGCGATCGGTCAGGTGGCTCAGGTGCAACTGCCAGCTGAGGTGTTCGTGCAGGTCCAGCGGCGCGGCGCGTCCTTCCTCGCGATCCTCGCCTTCCGACCCACTGCCGCTGCCCGCGGGCCGGTCTTCGTCCCAACGGAATTCGGGCGTGTCCTCGAAGGTGTCGCTGTCGCCGAAGGATTCGACTTCGCCCGCCTGCAGGTCGGGCGGCGCGTCGTCGGGCGTTTCGGAGCCTGCCGGGCCGGGCTCGAAAACGGGCGCGTCGGCTTCGTCTTCCTCGCGTTCCAGCAGGGGATTGCTGTCCACCGCGTCGTTGATCTCGACTTCGAGCTCCACCGCCGACAGTTGCAGCAGCCGGATCGCCAGACGCAGTTGCGGCGTCAGCGTCAGCGACTGCCCAAGGCGGATTTGAAGGGTCGGTTTCATCGCGGCATTGCCGGCACGCAACCCGGCGCGCAAACGCTACAGGCGGAACGATTCGCCCAGGTAGACGCGACGCACATCGGGATTGGCGAGCACGGCTTCAGGGGATCCTTGGGCCAGTACGCTTCCTGCATTGAGGATATACGCCCGGTCGCAGATGCCCAAGGTTTCCCGCACATTGTGGTCGGTGATCAGCACGCCGATGCCCCGTTGCTTGAGGTGGCGCACGATTTTCTGGATTTCGCCGACCGAAATCGGGTCCACGCCGGCGAAAGGTTCGTCGAGCAGGATCAGTCGGGGGTTCGCGGCGAGGGCGCGGGCGATCTCGACGCGGCGACGTTCGCCGCCCGACAGGCTCGCGCCAAGCTGGCCGGCCACGTCGGAAACCTGCAATTCATCGAGCAGCGACTGCATTTCGCGCTTGCGGCTGGCGGCGTTGAGGTCGGTGCGCAATTCCAGCACCGCCATCAGGTTGTCGGCGACGCTGAGCTTGCGGAATACCGACGCTTCCTGCGGCAGGTAGCCAATGCCGCGACGGGCGCGCTCGTGCATGGGCAGGGCGGTGATGTCTTCGCCGTCCAGCGCGATCTGTCCGGCGTCGGTCGGCACCAGGCCGACGATCATGTAGAAACAGGTGGTCTTGCCCGCGCCGTTGGGGCCGAGCAGGCCGACGACTTCGCCCGGGCTGAGGTCGAGCCCGAAATCGTGGACAACTTCGCGCGACTTGTAGCGTTTGCGCAGGCCGCGTGCTGACAGCATTATTTGGCGCCGGCCGTCTTCGGCATGATCCGCATCTGTACGCGCTTGCCGTCGCCGCCGCCGTCGAGGCGACCGGATTTCAGGTCGTACTTGATGGTTTCGCCGCGCAAGGTGCCGCGCGGTTGCTCGATGACCACGCCGCCGGTCAGTACGACCAGGTCGCTGGTCAGCGTGTAGACGATCTGCGTGGCGCGGGCATTCATCGGTTCGCCGTTGTCGGCGACCTGCTTGAGCGTGGCCGGAGTGCCGGTCAGCACGACCTGGCTGATGTCGCCGGCCTTGCGATGGATGACCGCGCGATCGGCGTTCACTTCCAGCGACCCCTGCGTGATCTTCACGCTGCCGGTAAGCACGGATTCGCTGTCGTCGCCGAGCATGGCGTCGGTGCGGTCGGCCTCGATGTCCATCGGGGCGTTGCGGTCGGTGGTCTTGGCCTGGGCGCCAAGCGGCAGCAAGGCGACGAGCAGTAGTGAACTAAGGGCTGGGAGGCGCATAGCGTCCTTTGACATTGGCAAGCAACTGGATGTGGTGGGTTTTCATGTCGGCACGCAACCCGGTGCCCCGCAGTATAGAGTCGGCCCGGCTGACGGTCACGAGATCCTGGCTGAGGGCGAGGTCTTGCTTCGGGAAAATCTGCAGGTGTTCGGTGTTGAAGCGGGTCCGGTCGCCCAGCGGCGTGGGCGGGCCGATCATCTCGACCTTGTCGATCAGCCGGACCTCGACGCCCTTCTCGGCCACCCAGGCCGAATTCGACGTGGCCAGCCAGCGTCCTTCTTCCTCATCGGGGAAGGAGAAGCGCGGCAGCGTCAGGGTCAGGCTCTTGCCCCTGGGATCGCGCTCCAGCCGCGGCGCCTGCACGGAAAAGGATTCCTTGCCGTCTTCATCGAGCGCGGTCAGTTCGAAGTTTTCGAGGATGTAGTCCGAACGCGCCGGGCTGGGCTTGGGCGGCGGTGCCTGGGGCCGCAATTGCCACACAGCCAGGCCGCCGGACACGGCGACGGCCAGCAGGGTGGCGGCGGCGATGCTGCGCTTCCTCATCGGCCGAGGAACCTGGAAAGAATGGCTTCGCGATGGCCGCCGGCTTCCAGCACCAGGTCGCACAGATCGCGCGCGGCGCCTTCGCCGCCGGACCGGGTGGTGATCCAGTGCACGCGGTCGCGCACCCAGGGATGCACGTTGGCCGGCGCGACCGCCAAACCGGCGTAGGGAAAGATCGGCAGGTCGGCGAGGTCGTCGCCCATGTAGGCGACCTGCGACAGTTCGATGTCCAGCTGCTTGCACAGGGCGACCAGGCAGGCGAGCTTGTCCTTGACCGCAGTGAAGACGTGGTCGATGCGCAGGTCGCGCGCACGCGCCTTCACCGAGGCGCTTTCGCGCGCGGTGATCAGGGCGACGGCGATGCCGCTGTCCATCAGCAGGCGCAGGCCGAGGCCATCCTCGACGTGGTAAGCCTTCATCTCGTTGCCTTCGTGGTCGAACCACAGGCGGCCGTCGGTCAGCGTGCCGTCCACGTCGAAGGCGACGAGGCGGATGCCGCGCGCGCGATCGCGCACGGCGTCGGGAATCGGGTCGGTAATCAATTCAGGCGTGTCGCTCATGCGGATTCAGACCACCCGGGCGCGCAAATGGTCGTGGATGTTCAGCGCGCCAACCACCCGGCGTTCATCATCCACCACCACCAGGGCGTTGATCTTGTGCGCTTCCATCAGGTGCGCGGCTTCGACCGCCAACTGGTGGGCGCCGATGGTCTTGGGCGAATGCGCCATCAGCGTCTTCACCGGTACCGTGCGCAGGTCCATCTGCGCGTCGTCCAGGGCGCGACGCAAATCGCCGTCGGTGAATATGCCCAGCAGGCGACCGGCGTCGTCGACCACGGCAGTCATGCCCAGGCGTTTGCGGCTCATCTCGACCAGGGCTTCGCTGGCGGTGGCGTTTTCACCGACGCGCGGAACGTCCTGGCCGCCATGCATCACGTCGCTGATGTGCAGCAACAGGCGACGGCCCAGGCTACCGGCGGGATGCGAGCGGGCGAAATCGTCGGCAGTGAAACCGCGCGCCTCGAGCAGGGCCACCGCCAGCGCATCGCCCATCACCAGGCAGGCGGTGGTGCTGGATGTGGGCGCCAGCCCCAGCGGACAGGCTTCCTCGGGCACGCTGACGTCCAGGTGCACGTCCGACAGGACCGCCAGGCGCGATTCCGGGCGGCCGGTCATGGCGATGATGCGGTTGCCCTGGCGCTTCAGCGCCGGGACGATGGTCATGATTTCCTCGGACTCGCCCGAGTTGGACAGCAGCAGCACCACGTCC
>JAPLSI010000192.1 GCA_026398715.1 Gammaproteobacteria bacterium | reverse complement strand
AGCAGTGCGGGTAGCTGTGGTTGATGTCGTGATGGGCGAGCAGCGCGCCGATGCCGCGCAGCGCCTCGACGATGACCTCGTTGGCCTTCCAGATATGCAGACCGGCAAGCGCGATATCGCCAGACATACTTGTGATTGGCGGCGTCGACGGCAGGTATACGCCGCGACCGTCGACCGGGTTCAGCTGCGCAGCGGAGTAACGCTCGATCAACCCGTACTTCAGGCCGACCGCGAAGTCTTCCTGGCCGTGGCCGGGCGCGGTGTGGACCGCGCCGGTGCCGTCTTCGGCAGAGACGTGGTCGCCGAGGATCAACGGGATGTCGCGTTCGGCGTAGAAAGGATGCGCGAGCACGACACCTTCGAGTGCGGCGCCCTGCGCGCGGCCGAGCAGCGTCGCTTCTTCGATGCCGTAACGCTTGGTCGCTTTCTCCACCAGCGCTTCGGCCAGCACCAGCAGTTGACGCTTGCCGTCGCGCGCCGGGCCTTCGACCAGCGCGTATTCCAGATCCGGGCCGAGCGATACCGCCAGCGAAGCCGGCAGCGTCCAAGGCGTGGTGGTCCAGATCGGCACCGCAACCGACGTGTCGTCATCGATACCGACGCCGAACTTCGCCGCGAGCGCATGCGCATCGCGCGCGGCGTAGGCCACGTCCACGGCCGGCGACTGTTTGTTCTCGTATTCGATCTCGGCCTCGGCCAGCGCCGAACCACAGTCGAAGCACCAGTACACAGGCTTGACGCCGCGCAGCAGGTGGCCGTTCTCGATCACCTTCGCCAGCGCGCGCATTTCGTTGGCTTCGAACGCGAAATCGAGCGTGCGATAGGGGTTGTCCCAGTCGCCGATCACGCCCAGGCGCTTGAAGTCGCGACGCTGGATGTCGATCTGTTCGTTGGCGTATTCGCGGCACTTGGCGCGGAACTGGGCGGCGTCGAGTTTTACTCCGACCTTGCCGTGCTTTTTCTCGACCGCCAGTTCGATCGGCAGGCCGTGGCAGTCCCAGCCCGGCACATAAGGCGCGTCGAAACCGGCCACGGTCTTCGACTTGACGATGATGTCCTTGAGAATCTTGTTGACCGCGTGGCCGAGGTGGATCGAGCCGTTGGCGTAGGGCGGGCCGTCGTGCAGAACGAACGTCGGCCGGCCTTTGACCTTGGCGCGCAGTTGCGCGTACAGGCCTGCGGCCTCCCAGCGCGCCAACGTATCCGGCTCGCGCTTGGGCAGGTCGCCGCGCATCGGGAAATCCGTGGCCGGCAGATGGATCGTGGCTTTGTACCGTTGGCTGTCTTGTTCGCTCACGCGCTGGCTCGTTCTGTGGTCGGTTTCGATTGCGGCATACCCAACAGGCGGCGCGCCTGTTCGGAGTCGCGGTCCATCTGCGCGACCAGGGTCGGCAGGTCGGGGAATTTTTCCTCGTCGCGCAGGCGGGCGACGAATTCGACTTCGATGTGGCGTCCGTACAGGTCGCCATCGAAGTCGAACAGATGCGCTTCTAGCAGCGGCTCCTTGCCGTCCACGGTGGGGCGGGTGCCGAAACTGGACACCGAGGGCCAAGGCGTTTCGGCCACGCCGTGCACGCGGGTGGCGTAGATGCCGCGCAGCGCCGGCGTCTTGCCGGCGAAGCGCAGGTTGGCGGTGGGATAGCCGAGCGTGCGGCCCAGCTGTTTGCCGCGCACCACGCGCCCGGCGATGGCGTAGGGCTGGCCCAGCAGGCGCGTGGCGCTGGCGAAGTCGCCGGCCTGCAGCGCGGTGCGGATGCGGGTGCTGGACACGGGGATGCCGCCGAGTTCGACCGGGGCGATGGTTTCGGCGGTGAAGCCCAGCCCGGCGCCCATGCGCTGCAGTAGTTCGAGGTTACCGGCGCGGGCACGGCCGAAGCGGAAATCAGGGCCCACCAAGACTTCACGCGCCTGCAGACGCGCAGCCAGCAGACGCTGCACGAAGTCTACCGGCGACAGGCTGGCGAGTGCGGCGTTGAAACGCAGCAGGCCGACGCGATCGATGCCCAGCGCCGCGAACCCGCGCAGCTTCATTCGCGGCAGCTGCAGCCGCGGCGGCGGCGCGGCGGCGGCGAAGAACTCGCGCGGCAGCGGCTCGAAGCTCAGCGCCACCGCGGGCACGCCGAGGTCGCGCGCACGCGAAACCGCATGGCCCACCAATGCACGATGGCCGATGTGCAGGCCGTCGAAGGCACCGATGCAAACCACGCTGCCATCCGGGCACAGCGGCCCGCCGTCGAGGTCGCGGAACAGTTCAGTCATCCGGGTCCGAGCTGTCCGGCCGATACGCCCGGACAACCTAAAGTTCAATAGATTCCGCAGTATAGCGAGCGCAGTCGATTCTGGCCTCAATGACGCAGATCGCGCGGTCGCAGGCCCATGACGATCAGCGCCACGCCGTAGGCCGACGCGCCTGCGGCCACCACCGCAAGCAGCCAGCCGACCCGGTGCCACGGGCTTGCGATGGCGGTCCAGTCGCCCACCCAATACGAGAAGCTCACCACCACGGCGGCCATCGCCACGCAGCCGGCCGCGATGCGC
>JAPLSI010000110.1 GCA_026398715.1 Gammaproteobacteria bacterium | reverse complement strand
AGGCGCCGGCGTAGCCGGGGTCGAGTTCGATGGCGCGTTCGAAGTGCGCGAGCGCCTCGCGCATCTCAGACACCCGCCGCCGCGGCAGCAGCGCATTGCCGCGCAGGTACTGCTGGTACGCCGCCACATTCTCGGTGCGTTTGTCGGTGAGTCGCTGTCGCTCGGCGGCAGGCAGCGCCAGCTGCAGCGCCTTCACCACTTCGCCGGCAATCTCGTCCTGGATCTGGAATACATCGGTGAGTTGGCGATCGTATTGTTCCGACCACAGGTGGATGCCGTCGCTGGTGCGGATCAGCTGTGCGGTGATGCGCACCATCTTGCCCGACTGCTGCACGCTGCCTTCCAGCAGGTGCGCGGCGTCGAGCGCGCGGCCGATCTCGCGCACGTCGCTGTTCTTGCCCTTGAAGGCGAACGAGGACGTGCGGGCGATGACTTTCAGATCCTTGATCTTGGCCAGCATGTCCAGCGTGGTTTCGGCCAGGCCGTCGGAAAAATATTCGTTGGCCGGGTCGTGGCTCATGTTGACGAAGGGCAGGACGGCGATCGATCGCTCGTCGCGTTTGGTTTCCTGCTTCGCCGCGACAGCACCAGTCGTCGCGGAAGCGGTGACCGAAGAAGCCCGCGACGCATCATCACGGAACGCCGGCTGCCCGACGAAATACCAGCCCAGCGCCAACGCGCCCATGCCGATGCTGATGGCAACCATGCGCTTCCAGCCCACGCCACCCGGGCTATAACGCGGTCCATCCGGCGTGAGGTCAATCGCCCAGGTCAGGATCAGCGCGAGTGGGAAACCCAGCGCCAGCAGCAGGATCAGTACGCGCAGCACCCAGCCCGGCGCCTCGAACGCGGGCAGGGCGATGGAGGCGACCTGCACGCCGAGCCATGCAACCACGAGGTAGGCCACGGCGACGCGGGCGACCTTGCGCTGCTTGAGCTCTTCGATGAAGGCCATGGGTCCCCTCGGGCCGAGGCAATTGCCTGCGGGTCAGTCTGGAATACGCGACGCTGCCTGTCCAGCGGACAGCCCGGGTGCGGGAGGACCGGCGTGCGGCAGGACGGCCGCCGAGGCCGGAGTTATCCTGTCGCCGCGTTCAACCCGTCTATCGACATTTCGAAACGAAAGGGAATTCCATGGCGTCCGTTGCATCGGCTTCCGCGCCCAGGCGCTCGTGGTTTGCCTATATGTCCGCCGGCCTCGGCCTGCTGGCGCTGCTGGGCGTACTGTGTTTCCACTTCCCGCAATTGCTGACCAGCCGCGAGTTCCGCGCCACCTATGAAGAAGGCTTCGCGCGCCAACTATTGCTGCTGGGCATCGTCGCCGCCTTCATCCTGGGCACCGTGGCCATCCTGCGCGGACGCGACCGGCGCGTGGCTTTGCTGGGCGTGGGCAGCGCGGCACTGGCCGTGCTGCTTGGCGGTGCGACGGTGCACTTCGGCCGCATCGAATCCACGCCGTATTCGCTGGGGTTGGACTGGTTCGTCATCTCGCTGTTTTTCTCGACCATCGTGTTCGTGCCGATCGAACGCATGCTGGGCGTGCGCGATCAGTCGCCATTGCGGCCGGAATGGCGCACGGACCTTGCCTACTATTTCCTCAGCCACGTGCTGGTGCAATTCGTGTTGATCGCGGTGACGGCATCGACCAGCACGATGGATGCGCTGGTGGCATCGCAGTCGGTGAAGGCGGCCGTGCAATCGCTGCCAATCTGGGCGCAGTTCGGGCTGGCGGTGTTCATGGCCGACGTGTTCCAGGCCGGGTTGCATCGCCTGTACCATCGCGTGCCGTGGTTGTGGCGCTTCCATGCCGTGCATCATTCCAGCCGCCACATGGACTGGTTGGCGGGTTCGCGCACGCACATCGTCGAAGTGCTGCTGACCCGCTCGGCGGTGCTGATGCCGCTGGTGGTGCTGGGCTTCGCGCCCGATGCGGTGAACGCCTATGTGGTGCTGGTGGGACTGCAGGCGGTGCTGGCGCACGCCAACCTGGGCCTGAATTTCGGCTGGCTGGAATACCTGCTGGTAACACCGCGCTACCACCACTGGCACCACGCCCGCCATCCCGACTACATGGACGTGAACTACGCCATCCACCTGCCGCTGGTGGACATGCTGATGGGCACCTTCAAGCGTCCCCCGCCAAAGACCTGGCCGGACGAATACGGTGTGATGAAACTCGAATCGGTGCCGCGCGGCATCGTTGCGCAGACGGTGATGCCGGTACGCGCGAAAAAGAGTTTCGACGACTACGTCGGGCGCGAGGCCTGACCGCCGGCGGGTCCTTGCATCGGAATCAGGCAGCCTGAACTGCAGCCATCGGCTCGCGCCAACGGGCCAGCAGCACCGCCTGCTTCTCCATCGCCGTGGCGAGGTGCGCTTCCTTGACGTGGCCATAGCCGCGGATGTGTTCCGGGATGCGGGCGATCTCGACGGCCAGCGCGTGGTTGCCCAGGCTGAGGTCGGCGAGCAGCGATTCGATCGTGGAGAAATACTCGGCGATCAGACGGCGCTCCATGCGCCTCTCGTCGGTCTTGCCGAACACATCGAACGCCGTGCCGCGAAGGAACTTCAGACGCTTGATCACCTTGAACGCAGTGAAGACCCAGGGTCCGAACTCGCGCTTGACGAGGTGGCCCTGCTGGTCGCGCTTGCTGAACATCGGCGGCGCCAGGTTGAGGTGCAGCTTGAAGTCGCCGTCGAAGGTGTCACGGATGCGCTTTTCGAAATCGCCGGTGCTGTACAGCCGCGCGACTTCGTATTCGTCCTTGTAGGCCATCAGCTTGAAGGCGTAGCGGGCGACGGCTTCGGACAGTCCGGTGAAGCCGGGCGTACGCTGGGCTTCGATGGCGCGGACTTTTTTCACGAAGCCGGTGTATTTCGAGGCGTAGCCGGCGTCCTGGTATTCGGTAAGGAATTTTTCGCGGATGGCGACGGTTTCATCGACATTGTGCGAGAGCTTGCCTTCGCCGATAAAGGCGGCGGAGGTGGCCGAGTGCAGTGGGGTCGCTTCCGGCATCCTGCCTCCCGCGACACTAGCGCGTCCCTGCGCGTCGCGGGCCTTGCCCACGAAGTCCAGCGCGACCGGCGCAGCGGTGATGCCTGCTGCGTTTTGCACGGTGGCCAGGTCGTGCGCGGCCATGCGGCCCCAGGCGAAGGCCTTGCGATTCATCTCGACCGCGGCGCCGTTGAGTTCGATCGCGCGCATCAGGGCCTCGAACGACACCGGCACCAGGCCTTGCTGCCAGGCGTAGCCGAGCATGAACAGGTTGGTGGCGATCGCATCGCCCCTCAATGCCAGGGATAGTTCAGACGCATCCACCACCGACGGATCGGTGCCGCCGAGCGCCGTCTTCACCGCGGCGATGATTTCGCGCGCCGGGAACTGCAAGTCGGTGTTGCGGGTGAAGGTGCCCGGCATCGCTTCGTAGCTGTTCAACACCACGTGGCTGCGATCGGCGCGGATCTTCGACAGCGCCCAGTAGTCGTTCACCACCACCCTG